>DASYPO010000299.1:0-3947 GCA_036006545.1 Bryobacteraceae bacterium | reverse complement strand
CACGTCCGGGAGAAATCGACATGTCGGCATTAGGAAATCCCGGGAAATTCTCTTTCGTGATCGCCGAAAATGAAGAGGAAAGTCCATGGGAACCGTTGGTTCCGGGCAGCGCAATAACGGTCTTAGCCTGCGACTCGCCGCACGGATTCAGCGAGCACACAGCGCGCACCGCTCCCGCCTTATTGCGCGCGTTCTGCCCGGTGCTTGCGACGGTTTGGAGCCCGCGCGTGTGCGGCTCGCCGGAAGCGCTGGTGGTGATTTCGCCTGAACATGCGAAAACGCTGGCGCGCGACGGCTTTTCGAAGGCGCAGGTCCGCGAATGGTTGTGGAACAATACGGGCGTTCCGGTTTCGGAATACGATGGCGATGGCGGAGAGGGCACGCAACTGGCGTCGACGTATCAACGCATCGAGATTCGCGGGGTGCCATGCTACCGGAAATTCAACGATCCGTCGCAGATCCGGATTGTGGTCGCGGGCGGTACGGCGGGGAAGTTTTCCGCGGTGCTCGGAAGCTGGGCCACGGGCGAGCGCGGCAGCCAGGTGGTCACGTACCGGTTGTAAGGCGATGGAATTTCTTTAAACGTCGGCTGAAGCCGACGCCTGCGGGCTAAAGCCCGCGCCACGAAATCCGCAGCCGACCCCGCTTGCGGTTAAGGAAAAGCCTGCGCCACGATCGCAGGTGACAAGATCACCTGCGCCACAAGGCAGCCGGGTGGTAACTTATCGTTTGTGAAGCCCGCTGAAAGCGGGCTCGCCGCCACGACTGGCGGCCCCACAAAAGAGGTGCGCGATGGCAGAAACTCTAGTCAATCCGATGAATGAGGCCGCCTTCGTGGCGCAGCCCGCTGCACCGCGCTTGGCAGCGCTAGCCGGAAAAACGATCGCGCTACTGGACATCAGCAAGCCCGGCGGCGAGGTGTTTCTGAATCGCATCCAAGCGCTGCTCGTCGATCGACACCAGGTCGCACGCGTGATTCGCGAACGCAAACCGACCTTCGCGAAACCTGCTCCCGCAGCCGTGATGGATCGGCTGCGCGCGGCCAAACCAGACGCGGTGATTGAAGGCCTGGCCGATTGAGGGTCCTGCACCACGTGCAGTTTGCACGACACGGTGAAGTTAGAGAGTTGGGGGATTCCATCGGTCCCCGTGGCAACCGCTGAGTTTCGCACCGCCGCTCGCGCGCAGGCCGCATATCTAGGCCGCGCCGACCTCGAAGCGATCTACGTCGCGCACCCGATCCAAGATCAGACGCGCGCGGAGATCGAGGCTCGCGCCGACGCAGTAATCGAAGAACTGATTCAGCGGTTGGTGCGGTAGTCAGCGCCGCTTGCGCTCGTAGATCATCACGCCCCAGGGAGCAGGCTCGGCAACCCGCTCAAACGCACCGATGGTGCGAATCGGCTTGTAATTCTCCAGCAGCCATTGATACGGTTGCTGGTTGTAATCCGCGCCGAACTTCAACGTTCCGTACTCGGGAGTCAGCCGGTTCGAGAGCACCACATAGCGCACGTTCTGGCGATCCAGGTCGGCCAGGTATTCCACTGTTTTGCTCCCGGGTGGCAGGATGCCGGGCGTAAGGATGTACCAGCGATTTGGCGGGAGCGCGCCGGAAAAATAATACACCGCGGCCTCTTCCGGCCACACGACGAACTTCTCCTCGCGCGCGCGGACTCCTTCGAGGAACGCGAGCAGTTCCTGAAATGCCGCAGCCGACTGCGCGTCGATCGAGATCGAGCCGCGTGGATGCGCAATACGGGCTCGCGGCTGCGACGGCACGAACGACATCCATGTAGAAGCCGCCATGCTGGCACAGACCGTGAGCGCAAATGCGAGCGCGACGGATCGGGCAAGGCGCCAGCGCTGGGTCACGCGATACAGGACTGCGAGCCACGCTACGAAGGGGAGCGCGCCGTAGAACACCGCGTAGCCGAATAGCGAAATCCCGGTGAACACACGTAGCGCGGTCGCGACCGCAGCGGCCGCAAGAATCATCAAGGCGGCGGTCTGCTTCGAGATTTGGCGCGTGCGGATCCAGACCATCGCACTGCCGACTAGTGCCAGCACCGAAATCCAGATCATGCCGCGGTTGAAGAAGAAAGACGACAGCGTTCGGTCCGCGAAAGGGCGCAGGGACTCGATTTTCAGAAAGTTGGTTCGCGCCAGCAGATTGATCCCAGATACGACGCCCGTGAGTGCGGCCCACGCGAGCCAGGGGAATCGCGAAGTCGAACACAACGCCAGTGCGGCTGCCACCAGCGCGAAATTGAAAATTCCTGAGGCGGCGGAAGGCAGCAGGACCGATGGCGAGCTTGAAAGACCCAGCATCTGGTTCCAACGCGCACCGAATGCGGACACGAAATACGAGGTGGAGAGCAGCGGAATGTTGTCGCCGAAGATGAAATCGGCACTGCTGCGCGAAATGAGCCACGCGTAGATGCCAGCGGCGGCGAGCGGTCCGGGTAAGGCGTACAGAAAATCGCGGGCGATGCTGCGGATGGATTCGGGCGCCGACGCGGCGGCGATTCCGCGCACGGCGATCGAAAAAAGCAGCACGGCCAACGCGGCGACTCCGAATTCGCTTTTCGTCAGCATCGTTGCGCCGGCGAGCAGCCCGCAAAGTGCCAAACGTCCGGGCGATATCGCGAAAGGATCGATCGCCAAGAGGCGAACCAAGGTGACGATCAGCAACACGCTGTACGCGCCCGGATACGAGTACGGCAGCGCGTAGTTGAAGATGGAGAGCTGTAGCGCGACGCCCAGAAACGTGAAGCTGCTGACGAAACTCCAGGAGACTGGCAGGAAGATTCGCGAGAGCGAATACAGGACCAGTGAAAGCGTGGCGACGATCGTCAGGCCGGAGGCGTAGAGAATTTCGAGATGCGCGCCGAAGATGCGGAACAGGATCGAATGCCAGTAGGGCACCAGCGGCCCGTAGGGATACCAGAGATCGAAATACAGCCGCTTGCCTTGGGCGATCGCGGAGGGGATAAACATTTCGCGCCCGCAGTCGACGAAGAGCGAGCCCCATTTCTGCCACGTGATTGCGACGAGCAGTGCGAATACGGCGAGCAGCGCCGCTTTGGCGATGCGGTCGGGGTCCCAGCTTGGCCATCGGGAGGAGGCGGACAGGCCGGGCGATGGAAGCATCCGGTTCAGGTTAGCGCGAACATGCTACCATCCGAAATGAAGCGAACCTGCTGACCTCGCGGAGAGGTGGCTGAGTGGTCGAAAGCAGCGGTTTGCTAAACCGTCGTAGGCCTTTAAAGTCTACCGGGGGTTCGAATCCCCCCCTCTCCGCCATCAACAATTAGATCCTTTGCTAAAACTCTTTTTGCTAATCCCGAAGTAACCTGTGAACCGCTCGGCTTGTTCTGTGGGCATGCGATTGCTGTTTCTTGAATTGTGCAGTTCTTTCTAGCATGGATGCTACGGGTTAAGCGGCGCGGTCCAGCCACGGCGCTACGCCAGCGTGTCGGAATGCCGCGGCTGGTGCTCGCGTTGTGCTTAGTGGCTCTTCCAGTGCTCGGGCAAAACCTGCCGCTCACGGACGGCATCGACGCCACCGCCGTAGACTCCAACGGCTTCATCTATGTTGCTGGACGCGATTTTTTCGGACAGTTGCCGGTAACACCCGGGGCGCTCCAACCCAACCGACCAGCGAATTGCCCACCCTCGAACTGCACACCCGGCTACCTCGCCAAGGTTGCGCCTTCCGGTAGCTTGGTGTGGGCCACCTACTTCTATTCGACGCCCTTCGGGATGGTGACTAGAATTGCGGTGGGCAAGGATGGAAGCGTCTACGTGGCACGCTCGGCTCCGTCAAATGAGACGCTTCCGACTTTTGGCGGCTTCCAGTCCACACCCGCGAATATTTTCCTCGCAAAAGTGAGCTCCGACGGAAAATCAATATTGGCGGGGACCTATTTCGGTGGGGACGGCGACAC
>DASYPO010000298.1:0-21925 GCA_036006545.1 Bryobacteraceae bacterium | reverse complement strand
TTCGCGATATTCCTCGGATTCCTGGCGCTGCACAGCGTTTTCCCGCTGCCGGAACTGACCGATCAGATCCTGCGGTTGGTGGTACTGACGCTGGTGCTCGTATTGGTAGCGCGTCCGGTCATCGATCTGCGCGTGCAGCGCGTGACTGCCAGTATCCTCTTGGGGGTGGCCGTTTTCGCGTTGTGGATCGCTCCGGATCTGCTGTTCCCCGGGTATCGGCAACACTGGCTGTTCGAGAATTCGATCACCGGATCGGCGAAATCGACACTCGCGGCGGATGCGCAGATGCAGCCCGCGGTGCTGATCCTTCGAACTTTGCGGGCGGTGGTGATCGTGCCCATCGTGGAGGAGTTGTTCTGGCGCGGCTGGCTGATGCGCTGGCTGATCGCCGCGGACTTTCGTTCGGTCCCGCTGGGCGCCTACTCGGCGCAGGCGTTCTGGGTGGTGGCGCTGTTGTTTGCCTCCGAACACGGCGCTTACTGGGACGTGGGACTCATGGCGGGAATCGCATACAACTGGTGGATGTTGCGCACGCGCAGCCTGGGCGATCTGATTCTGGCTCACGCCGTCACCAACGCGTGCCTGTCGGCATACGTGATCGTGGCGAAAAAATGGGAATACTGGTTATAGGATCTGATGCTTGAAATAATTCGACCCGGCGCGTCGGCCGCGCGCGCCCGTGTAGCACTCTTCGATTTCGACGGCACGCTTTCCTTGATCCGCTCCGGCTGGGTGGACGTGATGGTCCCCATGATGGTGGAAATTCTGGCCGGCCTCAAAACCGGCGAGACGGATGCCGAACTGCGTGCCATCGTTGAAGACTTCGTTTGGCGACTGACCGGCAAGGAAACCATTTACCAGATGCTGGAGTTCGCCGGGCACGTCGAGAAACGCGGCGGCACCCCGCTCGACCCGCTGGCGTACAAGAAGATGTACCTGGATCTACTGTGGGTGCGCATCCGCGATCGCGTGGAGTCGTTGCGAAGCGGTCAGGCCGATCCGGAACAGTACCTGGTGCCCGGCGCGCGTGCACTGCTGGAACAACTGAAAGCCCGCGGGCTGAAACTGTATCTGGCTAGTGGGACCGACGAGGCCTACATGCAAGAAGAGGCGCGGCTACTGGATGTCGCGCGTTATTTCGACGGCGGCGTCTATGGCGCGCTGGATGACTACAAGAGTTTCTCGAAGAAGATTTTGATCCAGCGAATTATTGGCACCAGCGATGTGCGTGGCGAAGAAATCGTCGGCTTTGGCGATGGGTATGTGGAGATCGAAGAGGTCAAGAACGTCGGTGGCGTGGCCGTCGGCGTGGCGACAACCGAGCCTGAGTGCGTGGTAATCGACCAATGGAAACGTCTGCGCCTGATCGGCGTGGGCGCCGATTTCATCGTGCCTAATTTCCTCTGCCAGGACGAAATGATGGCAGCCCTCTTCCCGAATGGCCGGCCCGTCCAAGTTTGAGACGTTCGACCGCTCGCGGCTGCGCATTCAGCCGCTGAGCCGGCGTCAGAACGATCTCGCCATCGGCCACTGGCTGGCTCTGGGCGATTCCACGCCGCCGTTCGAGCACGCGGATCTGGCGACCGTCGCGGCGCGTCTGACGTCGGCGCGCCAGAACGGTGCGGCGCGAATCTTAATCATGGGTGCGCACGTGCTCCGCGCCGGCGTCAATCGCCACCTGATCGATCTACTCGAGCGCGGCGCGATAACGCACATCGCCATGAACGGTGCCGGGGCGATTCACGATTACGAACTGGCGCGCATCGGTGCCACTACCGAGAGCGTCGCGCGCTACGTCAAGAGCGGCGAGTTTGGACTGTGGCAGGAAACCGGCGAACTGAACGATTGGATCGCGGAAGCCGCGCGGGAAGGGGTTGGACTGGGAGAAAAGGTCGGCCAGAGGATCGCCCAAAGCGATTATCCGCATCGCGATCTCAGCGTCTTCGCCGCCGCGTGGCGCTTGAACGTGCCGGTGACTGTACACGCTGGAATCGGCTACGACATTCTGCACGAGCATCCCAATTGCGACGGAGCGGCGTTGGGCGCGGCCAGCTATCGCGATTTTCTGATCTTCACGCGAGCAGTCGAGAATCTCGAAGGCGGCGTGTTGCTGAATTTTGGTTCGGCGATCATGGGGCCGGAAGTTTATCTCAAGGCGCTCGCCATGGCGCGCAACGTGGCGCACCAAGAGGGCCGCTCGATCACGAAGTTCACCACGGCAGTCTTCGATCTGGCGCCCATCGGCGGTGATTTTCGCCACGAGCTTCCTAAATCCGATCCGGGCTATTATTTTCGGCCGCACAAAACCATCCTGGTTCGCACCGTCGCTGATGGCGGCGAAAGTTTCTACTTTTGCGGTGAACACCGGGCGACGCTGCCTGCGCTATGGAGGCTGCTGGCGCGATGAACGCCGGCGAAATCCTGGCAGCGTTTCCGAAGCTGCGCGTCCTGGTGGTCGGTGATGTGTGTTTGGATCGCTGGTGCCGCTACGATCCGAGTCTGTCCGAGCCGTCGCGCGAAACCGGAATTCCGCGCACCGCAGTGGTGTCGGCGGAGGTGACGGCGGGAGCAGCGGGGACGATCGCGAACAACCTGGTTGCGCTGGGAACTGGACGCGTTGCGGTGCTGGGGGTTATCGGGGACGACGGTAACGGCGAAGAATTGACGCGCGCGCTGGCTCGAAACCGCATCGGGACGGAACTGCTGCTGCGCTCGCCGATGGTTCCGACGTTTACCTACACCAAGCTGATTAACGTCCACACCGGGATCGAGGATCTGCCTCGAATCGATTTCGTTTACGACAACTTGCCCGCTAGCGTCGACGACGAATTGGTGGATTCGCTGCGCCGGGCGTGGCCGGAGTTCGACGTAGTCCTGGTTTCGGATCAGGCTGAAACGCCTGGTGGCGGCGCCGTGACCGCGAACCTGCGGCGCATGCTGACCAGTCTGAGCGAAGATCGCATCGTATGGGTGGATTCACGCAAACGCCCGGAATTGTTTCGAGGTGTGATCCTGAAACCGAATCGCGACGAGGCGCAGGAGGCGCTCGATCGTCTGGGGGCCAAGAATTACGGCGCGTTGCTGACGCATACCGAGGCGCGTCTGCTGGTGATCACGCACGGACCCGAGGGCGTGCTGCTGGTGGATCAAATGGGCGAATCCTGGGTGCGCACTCGCCCGGCCGAGAATCCGGTGGATATCTGCGGCGCGGGCGATAGCTTCTCTGCTGGAGCGGCGATGGCTCTGCACATCACCGGATCGAAGGCCGATGCCGCGAAGTTCGGGAACCTCGTCGCCTCGATCACCATCATGAAGCCGGGCACCGGCGTTGCGACTCCAGCCGAAGTTCTGCGAGCAGCCGAGGCAGAATGAACATGCTCGCGATCGACGTCGGCGGAACGAAGTTCACCGTCGCGTTGTTTGACGACGAGCGCATGACGCAGCGGGAGTCGCGCGCAACCGATCGCGCGGGCGGACCGGAGGCGATGCTCGCGTCCATCGCTGCGATCGTCGCAGGTTGGGGCGCAAAAATCCAGCGCGTCGGGATTGGATTCGGCGGACCCGTCGACTTCGCCGCGCAGAAAGTCGTTCTGTCGACTCACGTTTCCGGCTGGCGCGACTTCCCATTGGTCGAACGCGTCGCGGCGCTCGCGAACGCGCCCGTGGTGATGGACAATGACGCGAACGTGGGCGCGCTCGGCGAAGCGCGCTACGGCGCGGGACGCGGCGCACTCCCGTTGTTCTACTTGACGCTCTCGACCGGGATCGGCGGCGGAATCGTGCTCGACGACGGACGCCTGTATCGCGGAGCCGATTCGTGGGCGGGAGAGATTGGTCATCACACGCTGCGCCCGGATGGACCCGAATGCTTGTGTGGCGCGCGCGGATGTTTCGAGCGGATGTGCTGCGGGATGTGGCTCGAGCTCGACTACGGCAAGCCTGCCGAGCAGTTGATGCGAGACCCGGAATTCGTCGGACGTTACGTCGTCGATCTCGCGCAGGGGTTGAAAACCGCCGTAATGGTGCTGAATCCGGCGCGCATTGTGATCGGCGGTGGAATCTCGAAGGCGGGAGACGCGCTGTTTACGCCGCTGCGTGCGGAGTTGCGAAGGCAGGTGACGAATTGGTCGGGTGCGAGACTCGACGTGGTGCCCGCGGGTCTCGGAGATGACAGCGTACTGTGGGGCGCACTCGCGCTGGCAGTCGGCTGATAGAAGCGGCGGGCGACGAGATCGCCTGCGTTACTCGGAGGGCTTCTTGAAGAGGCTGTCGAAAATCGCGCGCGCGTCGGTGGCGCTGCGTGGAACCGGCGTGCTCTGGACCATCTGGCTGGCACCCGGGCCGCTCATGGGAACCGCCGAATCGCGGGCCACGGTTACGCGCGGCTTGAACATGTCGCACTCATTCGCCTGATCCTTGACGACAATCCGTACCGGTACTGGCTTGAGGCACTGGAAACGCGTCGACGGCTCGAAGTGGGCGCACTGTTTGCAGCAGTGCAGCGCTGCGCTGCACTTGGGGCAGCTTCCCCGAAAATCGATGTCCGCGGCGAGCATGGTCGAGCAGTTGTAGCAGCGCGCCGCGGTTACCGCTTGCACCATGCGGGGCAGCCGCGGCCCGGTGACGTCGATGGGCGGACGCGGTCCTTGCGGGCGCGGCCTGTCATCCTGCCGGGGGCCATTGTTGTTAAAGTCGCGGGGGGTATCGTTATAGCCGCGTTGACGGTACTTACGGTCGCCTTCCATAAAAGTCCTGGTTGGCACTCCTTCGGTGAAACGGATTTCAAAACTGCATTGGGAAGAGATTGGTCAGTACGGAAAGTCCGCGGGTGGGACCGAAGCGATTTCGGCCGGCGTTAGATAACCCGCTCAAATGCCTAAACCACTATGTACCACGGAACCGCCGTGGAATCCAGTGAAATCTTGGTCTCGGAGCCACATATCGACAGAATGTCCACAATTCATTACTTTGGTCCTGTTAATCCACGTCGACGGCCCATTTCAACAGCGAGTTGCATGGCCGGTTTAAAGGATCTTCATAATGATTGGGGCTCACGCGGAGCGCGTAACCCAGCCGTCCGGTGGTGAATGGGAGGAAATCTCGCCCAAACAAATATGCCGTTCCATGTTGTTCGAGCGGAGCCAGCGTAAGTACCTGCGCTTCCTCCAACTCGCCGTCCGACGCCACCCGCCCCACCACCGCCTCGACGCGCACATCCTGGGGTTTCAGGCCCGCCAGTTCCACCTCGGCCCGCAAAGGGAGGGAGGAGCCGGTGACCACCTGGTCAGGCCCCAGTCCGGAGCGGACGAAATTCACCGCGCCCCACTTCTCATGCACCTCGCCAGTCCAGCGGACGTGTTCGCGGGAGGAAGCGAAATGGTCGCGGCTGACCGCTTCGAAGGAGCGATGCGCGGGTTCGTACAACTGCGAAAGATATTCGCCCACCATGCGCTGGCAGTTGAAGTTCGCACTTAGGTACTGCAGCGATTGTTTGACGCGACGCACCCATTGCGTGGGTACGCCTTGCTCGCGGCCCTGGTAAAACAGCGGAACCACCTCGTTCTCCAGCAGGCTATAAATCCCGGCTGCATGCGCATCGTCCTTGTCCGGCGAATACGGCTCCCGGTCGCCGATCGCCCAACCGCCGGATTCCTCGGCTGCTTCGTCGTACCAGCCGTCCAGAATGCTCATGTTGAGCACGCCGTTCAGGCCGGCCTTCATGCCGCTGGTGCCGCAGGCCTCTTCGCCGCGCTTCGGGTTATTGAGCCAGAGGTCCACGCCCTGCACCATTTCGCGCGCTACCTGAATTCCGTAATCCTCTACGAAAATAATATGCCCGGCCATCTCGGGATCGCGTGAGTACTGCACGATCTCGCGGATCAGCGCCTTGCCGGGAACATCCGACGGATGCGCCTTGCCCGCGATCACGATCTGCACCGGCATGCGTGGATTGGTCAGCAGCCGCTTCAAACGCTCGCGGTCGCGGAAGAAAAGGGTGGCTCGTTTATAGGTGGCGAAGCGCCGCGCGAAGCCGATGGTGAACGTTTCGGGATCCAGCACTTCCTGCAGCCGCTTCACCTCAGGCGCCGGAGCATTACGCGCCAGCGCGCTGGCCAATACGCGCTCCCGCACGAACTGAATCAGACGACGGCGGCGGCGGCGATGCGCGTCCCACAGTTCCACGTCCGGAATGTCGTGGATCTGCTCCCACACTTTGGGATCTCCGTGACCCTCGCGCCAGTCCGGACGAAGGTACTGATCGTACAGGCTGGCCAAGTCGCCGTTGATCCAGGAGGGCAGGTGCACACCGTTCGTGATGGAGGTGATCGGCACTTCCCATACCGGCAGCTTGGGCCACAGCGACTCCCACATCTCCTGCGAAACCCGGCGGTGCAGCCGGCTGACGGCGTTGCGGAAGGAAGAGGTCTGGATGGCGGCGATGGCCATTGAGAATGGTTCCTGTGGCTCCGCCCGTGCGTTGCGGCCGAGTGCCAGGAACTGCTCGAACTCGATACCGGCGTCATGGCAGTATTCCGAAAAGTATTCGTGCATCAGCCCGACTTCGAACAAATCGATGCCGGCGGGCACGGAGGTGTGGGTGGTGAAGACGTTGTTAGTGCGCGAAGCCTCCAATGCCTCCTGAAAGCTCATCCCCTCTTCGGACATCAGCACACGGATGCGTTCCACCGCCAGAAAAGCCGAGTGGCCCTCGTTCATGTGATACACCGTCGGCGCGATGCCCAGTTCCTTTAGGACTCGCAGCCCGCCGATCCCCAGCACGATCTCCTGCCGTATGCGCGTATGCAGATCGCCGCCGTAAAGCTGATTGGTAATCTCGCGATGCGACGGGTCGGCATTCTGCGGGATGTTGGTATCCAGCAGATACAGCTTCACGCGGCCGACGTCCAGGCGCCAGACTTTCAGCGTGACTTCTGCCGGGCCCAGGCGGATGTTCACCAGCATTTCGCTGCCGTCGTCGCGCTTCATCGGCGTCACCGGCAGGGAATAGAAATCGTTGACTGAAGTGTGTTCCTGTTGCCAGCCGTCCGGATCGAGCGATTGCCGGAAGTAACCCTTCTGGTACAACAGTCCCACGCCCACCAGCGGCAGCATCGCGTCGCTGGACGCCTTCAGGTGGTCGCCTGAAAGTACGCCGAGACCGCCCGAATAAATCGGCATGCAGTCCAGCAGGCCATACTCCATCGAAAAATACGCGACCAGCATGCTGGAAGTATTGGCGCGTCCGGCGGCCATGTACGCGTCGAAGGATTCCATGGCGCGGCGATACAGCGCCAGGTAGCGCGGATCGGTGGCGGCGCGTTCGAGCGTGGATTGTTCCACCCGCCCCAGCATTACGATGGGATTGTGATTGGATTCTTTCCACTCCCCCGGGTCCAGCCGCCGGAACAGCGACCGCAGCGGGTGGTCCCAGCTCCACACCAGATTCGGAGCTAACTCAGCGATCCGCTTGAGCGGATCGGGCAACGCCGGGCGGACCAGGAATTCCTTGAGCGGGCGAATCTGAAATGACATCTGGGAAGAAAAGGATAGGATCACAGGATAGCAAACAGTCTGAAACGGTGCCTTAACGAAACGAATATGCAGTTCGCGATATCATCAGGGCGGTCATGAGCCTCCTTACCGCACGTCTCGGAGCCGCGCGGGCGCAGACTGACGCTTTGTTTCAACTAGTGGATCCCGCTGCGCTTTATGAGCGGCCCGTGGCCGAGCGTCATCGCCTCATCTTCTATGTGGGCCATCTGGAGGCTTTTGACGGGAACCTGTTGATGCGGCGCGAACTCGGCCGTCCCGCGTTCGATCCGGAGCTCGACCGGCTCTTTGCGTTCGGCATCGATCCCGAGCCCGGACTGGAACCGTCCGATCGTCCGGAAGACTGGCCGCGCGAGGAGCAGGTGCGGCGCTACGTGGAGCGCCAGCGCGCGGAGTTGGAAGATGCACTCTACGTCGTCCCCGAGCAACTGGTGAACGTCGCCATCGAGCACCGGCTGATGCACGCCGAGACGCTGGCATATCTGCTGCACAATTTGCCGTACAGGCAGAAACGCGGTCCGGTGCCGACTCCTCCCACCGTGCCCAGCGTTCGTGAGGCGCTGCCGAATACGATGGTTGAAATTCCCGCGGGGGAAGTGCTGCTGGGCCGCGAGCGCGGTAATGGATTCGGGTGGGACAACGAGTTTGAGCGCCAGCGCGTCGAGGTTCCCGCGTTTCGGATCACGCGCTTCAAGATCACCAACGGCGAATATCTAAGCTATGTGCGCGCCGGCGGCGCCCCACCGTATTTTTGGACCCAACGTGGTGGACGCTGGTGGCTGCGTGCCATGTTCGGCGAGCTTCCGCTGCCGCTCGATTGGCCGGTGTACGTTTCACATTCCGAAGCCGAGTCTTTCGCGCGCTGGCGCGGCGGCACGTTGCCCAGCGAACAGCAATACCAGCGCGCCGCCGAAGGCGCGGAACCGGTCAACGCCGATTTTGCGAATTGGGACCCAGTTCCGGTCGACGTAGTGGGCGGCCGCAGCCGCCACGGCATCGAACAGCCGGTCGGCAATGGATGGGAGTGGACTTCAACAGTCTTTGCGCCACTCCCCGGCTTCAAACCCTTCGATTTTTACCCCGGATATTCCGCCGATTTCTTCGACGGCAAGCATTGGGTGCTGAAAGGCGGGTCGCCGCGCACCGCGGCCTGCATGCTGCGCCCCAGCTTCCGTAACTGGTTTCGCGCGGATTATCCATATGTCTACGCGGGCTTCCGAGTGGTGGGGAAATAGCGCCCTCGGAACCCTCAGCCCGACAGGAGAATCAAAACTCATGCAAAGCGAATTCGCGTGTGACGTTCGAGCCGGCCTCAGCAAGCCGCAGAAGGAACTGCACTCGAAGTATCTGTACGACGATTTGGGCAGCGCACTTTTCGACGCCATCACTTTGTTGCCCGAGTACGGCCTGACGCGCGCCGACGAACGCCTGTTGATTCGCTACGCCCCGGCGATTCCGCGCGAGTTTTCCTGCGTCGCGGAACTGGGCAGCGGATCCGGCCGCAAAACGCGTCCGGTGCTGGAGGCGCTGCGGGGGCCACGCTATTTTCCGATCGATGTATCGTGCGCTGCGCTGGATCGTTGCCATCATGAACTGGCGGGCGCTGCGGAGATCGTGCCGATCGAAGCTAGCTACCTGGACGGCCTGACGCACGTCGCCGCCCATCGCAACGGCGACCCGCTGCTGGTCTTGTTTCTCGGCAGCACCGTCGGCAATTTCGAGCCGCGCTGCCGAACTGAGTTTCTGGCGCAGGTCCGCTCTCGCATGCGCACCGGCGACGCGCTTCTGGTCGGGTTCGATCTTCTGAAACCGGTCGAGATGCTGTTAGCCGCCTACGACGATCCCGCCGGAGTCACGGCAGCCTTCAATCTAAACCTGCTGGGGCGCGTCAATCGCGAGTTGGACGGTAATTTCGACCTGCGCGCATTTTGTCACGAAGCGCGCTTCGATCCCAATGGGCACCGTATTGAAATGCATTTGAACTCGCGCTGCGATCAGACCGTAAAGATTCGTCGCGCCGACTTTTCGTGCACCCTGCGGGAGGGAGAAACGATCTGGACCGAATCGTCGCACAAGTTCGCCGAGGATGAGATTCCGCCCATGGCGCGCGCCGCCGGGTTCGAGTGCGAGACGCAATGGATCGATCGGGAGTGGCCGTTCTGCGAGAGTTTGTGGCGCGCCTCTTGAGTATGCGAATGTCACATTGATGCCGCCGTTGGTGCGTTTCGACGACGTCCACTATTCCGCAGGCACCCATCCGTTCACTAAAGAAGTTTTGCGCGGGCTCAGCTTCGACGTCCAACCGGGCGAGACGCTGGTGCTGCTGGGCCGCAGCGGGTCCGGAAAAACCACCGCGCTCAAGATGGTCAACGCGCTACTCATGCCCTCGCGCGGCCAGGTTTTGGTGGAAGGACGCGCCACCACCGCATGGAATCCGATCGAGCTGCGCCGTCGCATCGGCTACGTCATTCAGGAGACCGGACTGTTTCCGCATTTCACCGTGGCGCAGAACGTGGGAATGGTTCCGCGCTTGAACCTTTGGCCCGAGGCCCGCATCCAGGCTCGCGTCGAGGAACTGCTCGAACGCGTCGGCCTGCCGCCCGCGGATTTCGTCACGCGCTACCCGCGCGAGCTTTCCGGTGGCCAGCGCCAGCGCGTGGGTGTGGCGCGCGCGCTCGCCGCCGACCCGCCGCTGCTGCTGTTCGACGAGCCTTTCGGCGCGCTCGACCCGGTGACTCGCTTTGAAGTGCGCCGCGAGTTTCGCGTCCTGGCGCGCGATCTGAAAAAGACCGCAATCTTCGTCACGCATGATGTAGCGGAAGCGCTCGAGCTGGCCAGCAACGTCGCGCTGCTCGCCGAAGGAAAACTGGAAGAGCTGTTGCCCGCCTCCGAGTTTCCCTCCGCAAAATCCAACGAAGCCCGCGCGTTCCTGGCCTGTTTGCGCGATCATTGATGATTGTGCGGCCCGGACTATGGAACGCCATTCTGACGGCAACCAGTGAACATCTATTTCTGGTCGCGATTGCGATGCTGATCGCGGTCGCAGTGGGCGTTCCGCTTGGTATTCTGATCACGCGGCGCGCGGGCTGGCGGCGTCCGGTGCTGGGCGTCGCGAGCGTGATGCAAACGGTCCCCAGCCTGGCGCTGTTCGGGTTTCTGATTCCGTTGCCGCTGCTGGGCATCGGGCAGCCGACCGCGATCGTCGCGCTGGTGGTGTACGCGCTATTGCCGATCCTGCGCAATACGCTGGCCGGTATTCTCGGAGTGGACGCGGCGGTGCGCGAGTCGGCGGTGGCGATGGGCATGACGCCGTCGCAGATTCTGCGCCAGGTGGAGTTACCGCTGGCGGCACGAACGATTCTGGCGGGAATCCGTGTGGCAACCGTGGCCACCATCGGCACGGCCACCATCGCGGCGGCGATCGGAGCGGGTGGTTTAGGAGATCTTATTTTTCGCGGGGTGGCATCCTTGGATTCGGTGCTGATTCTCGCGGGCGCGGTACCGGCGGCGATCATCGCGCTGCTCTCGGATGGAGGATTGGGATGGATCGAACGAAAATTTGCGGTTTGACTCTGACTCTGCTGGCGCTGTCCGGAGGATGCGGACCCAAGAAGCCCAAGGTAATCGTCGGCTCGAAGAATTTCACTGAGCAGGTCGTGCTGGGTGAGATCGTGGCGCAGCACCTGGAACGCCGCCTCGGCCGTCCCATCGAACGCAAGCTGAACCTGACCGGCACGCTGATCACTTACCAGGCTCTGCAGGCCGGCGAGATCGCCCTGTATCCCGAATACACCGGCACCATTCAGGCAGAGATTCTCAAGGAACCACCGGGCACTGAGGCCAGCATCATGTTTGAGCGCGTGCGCAGTGAAATGCATCGCGTGGCGCAAACTGAAGTCTTCGAACCGTTAGGGATCGATAACCGCTTTGTCATGGTGGTGCGTTCCTCGGATGCGGTTCAAAATAAGGTGTCCACCCTAAGCGAAGCCGCCCAGGTGAAGGATGGATGGAAGCTGGGCGTGGGCTACGAGTTTCAATCGCGTTCCGATGGCATGCCGCTGCTGAACAAATATCACCTGCCTATGAGCGCTGCTCCGCGCAGTATGGATCTGGGCTTGCTCTTCAAGGCACTGTCGGAAGGCAAGGTCACGATGATCGCGGCGAACGCAACCGACGGCCCGCTCGCGTCTCCCGACTACACCGTGCTGGCGGACGATCAGAAACTTTTCCCGCCGTATCAAGCGTGCTTGATGGTGCGCGAGGACGTGCTGGCCGCCGAGCCTGCCCTGCGAGGCGCACTAAAGGAGCTCTCCGGAAAGTTCACCAACGAAGTCATGCGCAAACTCAACGCCCAGGTGGATGTGGATCACCGTCAGCAGCGCGATGTCGCTGCGGAGTTTCTGGCGAGCGCCGGCTTGAAGTAACACCGGCACACACTCCCGCTCATGGCTAATTACTCGCGCAAGTGAATAAAGTTCCACACCCGGTAAACAAGTTTCCAAGATTACCGTAGCGCTTACCTCTAGAGGGAAATGAGAACAAACCAACGGCGGGTTTCGTACGTCTGAATAATCAAAGCAGCTAGCCTCCGTGCGGAACCCTTTCCCCAACAACAAACCCCCGCACGGAGGCCAACTTTTTCTACAGTAAGTTCCTCGATTGTACTGCTCATTCCAAAAACGGTCAACTGGGCACAGTTCTGTCCGCTCGCGAACACTAACGCAGCTAACTCACGCGCGAAGTATATGGATAAACAGGATTGTCACTCCGAACGAAGTGACAAGCATGCGACAGCATTCCCGTTGGGGGGAAGCTCGACCGCCGAGTAGGTTCCATCAAGCGGCGCATAGCTTGCCACCACTGCGACCGCGCCACGGATCAGGTCCGCGTGGCGAGTGTAAAAATTTCCATATCGCATCACAGGCGCGATGATCCCGCGCGGCGTCGCGTCCCAGCGGCTGATAAATATTTTTTGCAAGGCCTCTTGCATTGTGATGAAGTCAGAAGAGGCGGCAGCTTACTAGATGGTCTTCGAAGCGTTGCTTCGGCTGTAGCCGAAGTACACCAGCATGCCGATCGCGAGCCATGCGAAGAATCGCAACCAGGTGAGCAGCGGTAGTCCCATCATCAGCAGCAGGCAGCACAGGATTGAAAGGATCGGGACCAGCGGGACCAGCGGTGCACGGAAACCGCGGGGACGCTCCGGTTGTTTCTTGCGAAGCACAATCACCGCCGCCGAGACGACGATAAAGGCAAACAACGTGCCGATGTTCGACAACTCGGCCAAGGTGTCGATATCCCACAGCCCCGCCGGAATACCCACCACAAAGCCCGCGATCCAGGTGCTAATGTGCGGCGTCCGGAAAACTTTGTGGACCGCCGAAAACATTCCGGGCAGCAAACGGTCGCGCGACATCGCAAACCAGATGCGCGCCTGCCCGTACTGAAACACCAGCAGCGACGAAATCATTCCGGTCAACGCGCCCGCCGTCACGATCAGTCGAATGCGGTCGTAGCCCAGCGACTTCAGCGCGGCCGCGACCGGCGAATCCGGATTGATCTGTTCCCAGTTCACAATGCCGGTTAGAACGAGCGATACCGCGCCGTAGAGAATCGTGCAGATCACCAGCGTCATGATGATCCCGAACGGCAGATCGCGCTGCGGCTTCCTGCATTCTTCCGCTGCGGTCGAGACCGAATCGAATCCGATGTAGGTGAAGAACACGATCGACGCGCCGGTCAGCACGCCCGAAAATCCGTGCGGCGAGAACGGCTTCCAGTTCCCCGGGTTGATGGCTTTGTACGCGCCCAGACAGAAGATCACGATCGCCGCCATTTTGATGAACACCATGATGGTGTTGGTGTTGGCGCTTTCCTTCACCCCGCGCACCAGGATCCAGGTCACCAGCAGCGTGATCACCAACGCGGGAATGTTAAACACCCCGCCCGGCGTACCCGGCGCCGGAAACAGCGGATAGGCAATGGACGCCGGCAAGTGAAACCCGAACATGTTCTCTAGGAGGTCCTGCAGGTAGGCGGAGAAGCCGACCGCGACCGACATGTTCGAGACCGCGTACTCTAGGATCAGATCCCATCCGATGATCCAAGCGACGATCTCGCCCAGAATCGCGTACGAATAAGTGTAGGCGCTGCCCGCGATC
The DNA here is from genome assembly GCA_036006545.1 of Bryobacteraceae bacterium. Lineage (GTDB taxonomy): Bacteria > Acidobacteriota > Terriglobia > Bryobacterales > Bryobacteraceae > Palsa-187. The sequence continues at coordinate 8,213 of DASYPO010000298.1, read as the reverse complement.
GGAATCATCGACGCAAGCTCGGCGTAACACAGTGCGGCGAACAGGCACGCGACCGCCACCAGCAGGAAAGAGACGACGATCGCCGGACCAGCACCGGGCCGTCCCAGCGCGGACGCCGCGTTGCTCCCATGCATCATCAGGTCGAGCACGGTGGCGTGCAGCAGCGATCCCGCCTCCACCACCTTGCCGCGCGCCGCCGTGCCGGTCACCGTGAAGATGCCCGAGCCGATCACCGCGCCGATCCCGAGAAACGTGAGACTCCACGGGCCCAGCGTTTTGCTGAGACGCCGCGAGGGCTCCTCGGACGAGGCGATCAGCTCGTCGATATTCTTGGTGCGTAGCAGCGACGCCATGCGTTAGAAAAATCGAGGCTAGCCCCTGGCCGCTGGCCCCTGGCCTCTATCTCTTGCGCTGGCCCTTCACCATCTTTTTCACTTTGCGCTTCATTGAGCCGCGCGCGACGTCGGCGGGTCGCTTCTTCTTGGGCGCGGCTTTCTTGCGGGAGGCGCGCTTCAGCTTCTTGCGTTCTGCTGGTTCGGTAATGTTCTTAGTGTTCATTCGATATTGATTCCTGCGTATTTGGCTATCAGCTTTTTCAACCCGTAGCCTGGAAAACTCACCGTGACTTTCGTATCGTCGCCCGATCCTTCGAGACGCAATACAGTGCCACGACCATACTTGGCATGCTCGATGGTCGAGCCCGGCCCGATCTTTCGCTTCTTCGGCGCGGCGGGAACTGCAGGCCCCGCGGCCGGTCGCGCTTGCGGCGCCGCAGCCTGCGCGGGCGCCGTTAAACCTGCGGGAGCCGGCATCCCCCGCTCATTGAAAAACTGCCGGATGTTCTCGACTGAATTGTAAACTTTACCAGTATAGAGGTTCCGGCGCGCGGTTTCGCGAACTTCGTAGCGCTCTGCGTACAAATCCACGTGGCCCTGGTCGCCGCGCACCGCTTCGATGAGCGTCGCTGGAACTTCTTTCAGGAAGCGCGAACGGATCGACGCCTCCGGCTGCCCGCCCCCGAAGCGACGCCGGTAGCGCGCCCAGCTCAAGTACAGCTTTTTCTCCGCGCGTGTCATTGCGACGTAACACAAACGCCGTTCCTCTTCCATCGATCCCGCGGAATCGAGCGATCGGCTGTGCGGAAACAGACCCTCTTCCGCGCCCGCGATAAACACGACTGGAAACTCAAGTCCCTTGGCGTTGTGCATGGTGAGCAGCGAAACCTGCGCACGCGAGTCCACCGAATCGGCGTCCGAGAGCAGCGCGGCATGATCCAGAAAATCACGCAGCGATTCGCCGCGTTCCGCCGCATCGGCCGCTGCATTGAGCAACTCCTCCAGGTTCGCGAGCCGCCCGCGCGCTTCCTCGGTTGCCTCTTCCTCGAGCATTCGCTTGTACCCGGTGCGTTCCATCACCGCAGCGAGCGTGTCCTGCAGCGGACGATCCTGCACGCCGTCCGAAAGCTCCTCGATCATCCGGCGAAAGGCCCCCAGCGCGGTTTCAGCGCGCCCGGGAAACGCCCGTTCGTCGAGCATCCGCCCGAGCGCCGACCAGAACGACAACTCATGCGTCAGCGCGTATTGTTCGATTTGTTCGACAGTGGTCTTCCCGATACCGCGCGCCGGCGTATTGATCACGCGCAGCAGGCTGATCGAATCGCTGGGGCTGGTGAGAACCTTCAAATACGCGATCAGATCCTTTACTTCGGCGCGCTGATAGAAGCTGAAACCGCCCACCACGATGTACTTGCGCCCGTATCGTCGCAGCGCTTCTTCGATCTGCCGCGACTGCGAATTAGTGCGATACAGCACCGCCACGCGTGTCTTCGGATCGCGCGCGATGGCCGATTCGATAGTGTCCGCGATCCAGAGTGCCTCATTCTCCGCATCCGGCGCCTCGTACAGCGTGATCTTCTCGCCCGAACCTGAATCGGTCCAAAGCGTTTTGCCGATTCGTTCGGTGTTGTTCGCCACCACTGCGCTCGCGGCGTCGAGAATGGTTTTGGTCGAGCGATAATTCTGTTCGAGGCGAATAATCGAAGCGCCCGGAAAATCGCGTTCGAAGTCGAGAATATTGCGGATGTTCGCACCGCGCCATCCATAGATGGACTGATCCTCGTCGCCCACCACGCAGATGTTCCCGCGCTCACCGCTCAACAGCTTCATCAGGTCGTACTGGCTGCGATTAGTGTCCTGATATTCGTCGACCATGACGAACTCGTAGCGGCGGGTCAGGCGCTCGCGCGTCGGCTGATCGTGCGCCAGCAGCCGCACGGCTTCGATCAACAGATCGTCGAAATCCAGCGCATTGGCTTCGTGCAGCTTCGCCTGATAGCGGTCATAGACCACCGCGAGGCGCTCCGTCACCGGATCGGTCGCCGCGCGCGACATGTCTTCCGGCGATTGCTTATGACTCTTGGCGTGGCTGATGCGCGACAACGCCGCGCGATGCTGCATGAATTTGTCGTCGAGGCCCACCTGCTTGTAGACACCGCGCAGCACGGCCAGCTGATCGTCGTCGTCGTAGATCGTGAACAACGGTGTGAATCCGCGGCGCAGCGTGCCCAGCGGCGCACCCTCCCGCCGCAAGAGTCGAACACAGAAGGAGTGGAATGTCGAAACGGTCGGCGCATCACGCGGCGCGGTTTCGACCAGGCTCTTGACGCGATCGCGCATTTCGCCCGAGGCTTTGTTGGTGAAGGTGACGGCGAGAATCGCCCAGCCCGGCACGCGGTGCGCGGTCATCAGGTGGGCGACGCGATGGGTGATGACGCGGGTCTTGCCACTTCCCGCGCCGGCCAGGATCAGCAGCGGGCCTTCGGTGTGCTCCACTGCCTCGCGTTGGCGCGGGTTCAACCCGTCGAGGAAATTCATTATGGTGATTCAGCCTTGTGCTTCGCGCGGCGGGGAAGGAAACTCAATTTTAACATGCGACTAAAATTCTCCGATTTGGAGGGCGCCTTGCCCGCAAACGGGGACCCCCAGGTCCGCAGCCGACGCCCTCGTCGGCCTTTCGGTATCAGCGGGACCAGGGGTCCCGCGCGGGTCAGGGGACCCGCCCTCCTGCGCTTTCGACCATGGAGGGCGGACCCCCAGGTCCGCGGCCGACGCCCTCGTCGGCCTTTCGGTTTCAGCGGGACCAGGGGCCCCGCGCGGGTCAGGGGACCCGCCCTCCTGCGCTTTCGACCATGGAGGGCGGACCCCCAGGTACGCGGCCGACGCCCTCGTCGGCCTTTCGGTTTCAGCGGGACCAGAGGGCCCCGCGCGGGTCAGGGGACCCGCCCTCCAAGCGCATGTTTGATAACCTCATGCCATGCGCTGTTTTGTGGCTCTGCTTACGCTGTTCGCGCTTCCGTCGTTGTTGCTTGCAGCGACGCCCTTTACGGTCGACGATATGTTGCGCGTCTCGAACGCGACCATCGCCGACGTGTCCGCCGATGGACGCTGGGTGGCCCTCGCCGCGGGGACTCTCGAAGATCGGCTGGGGATCGACAACCATCGTTTCGGCGACCCGACCTATTTGCCACCCGGGCGTATGGATCTGCTGGTGATCGATACGCAGACCGGCGCGTCGCGAAAAGTCTTTCCGGAGCGGACGCAGGTGCGCAGCGCGAAATGGTCGCCCGACGGATCGCGACTCGCACTCTTCGTCCTGCGCGGCGACGCGTTTCAAGCGGCGATCTGGGATCGTGCGAGCGGCAAGCTCACGTCGCTCACTCCGCCCGGTGGAATGTCGGCGGATGAATCGTCAGAGCCGGTTTGGACCAACGACAATGCTCGCGTGCTGATCGCAGCGCGTCCCGCCGATTGGCGCGAAAAAGCTCGTGCGCGATTTCGAGCCGAGACCGAAGGCCCCATTGTCTTCCACTCCAGTACCGAGCCATTTCTAGCCTGGATCGACGTTCGCCGCATGGCGCAGCAGCGCACCGTGTTCGCCTTCGAAGCCGCCACCGGCAAGGCGACCGAAGCAGTTCCGGCGTCGACTACTCTCGCTTCTTATCGTCTCGCCGAAGACGGATCATTCGTGATCGTCAATCAGGAAATCGTCAAGAAGACCGATTACGATTCGCTGGGCGCCGGCGAGGCCCGCGTCGATCTGCGTAAGCTGGACGGCTCGCCTGTGCGCACGCTGCTTCCGTCGACCAAGGGACTGACGCTGATCTGGTCGCGCGATCTCAAGACCTACGCGTATTCGAAAGAGGGCGCGGTGTACGTCGCGTCGGTCGACGACAAGGAGCCGAAGCTGGTCGCCGGCAAGAAAAAGGAGGCGGCGAAGGAGCCCGCTCCGGCGGAGAGCGCCGACAAGCCAGAGAAGAAAGAAACCTTCACCGCGGTACGACTCAGCCCGCGCGGCGACAAGATCGTCGTCTCTAATAAGGAAGGACTATGGCTGGTTTCGGTGGCGACTTCTGCCAAAGAGCTGATCGTCAAGATGCCCGAAGACGACAAGCTCGCTCCGCGCTATCAGGTTCTGGAATTCAGTCCCTCCGGCGACGCGATCTACCTCAGCTACGCATCGCGAACCCAGTGGGAGCGCGGTGTTTCGCGTTACGACGTGGCGTCAAAGAAACTCGACAGCCTGCTGCGCGATGGGCGCACTTACCAGTCAATGCACCTTTCGCGCGACGGATCGCGCTGGGTTTACGCCGCTCACACCAATAATCACCCGGCCGAGGTGTTTACCGCCGACGCCTCCTTCCGCGGCGAGCGCAAGCTCACCGACTTGAATCCGCAGCTTGCTGAGAAAGCCCTGGCGAAGACTGGCCTGGTTTCTTATCTCGACGCCGACGGCAAAAAGCAATACGCGGTTCTGTACTATCCAACGAACTACGAAGCCGGCAAGAAGTACCCGACCGTGTTCAACATCTACGAACAGTTTTTCGACGACACCTATAACGGCACGATCAATATCCTGACCGCGAACGGATATGCGGTGGTGCAGCCTTCGGTCGAATTCGAAACCGGATTTCCCGGCGAAGCCTGGGCCAAGGGCGTCACAGCCGCCGCCAACAAGATCGTTGAAATGGGCGTGGCCGATCCCGAAAAGCTCGGCGTGCAAGGCACCAGCTATGGCGGTTACGCGACCAATCTACTGATCACGCAGACCAATCGCTTCAAGGCGGCGATCAACATTTCGGGCAAGGTGAACATGATCAGTTTCTACACCGACAGTCCGCGACTCGGCGTGCGCAACATCCACGCTCCCGAAAAAAGTCAGGATCGATTGGGCGCCACGCTGTGGCAACAGCCGCAGAAGTATATCCAGCAGTCGGCGATCATGTACGCCGATCGCATCAAGACCCCGCTGCTGCTCATGACCGGCGAGCAGGATCACAACGTCCCGCCGCGCCAGGCGATGGAGATGTATTACGCGCTGCGGCGTCTGGGAAAAGACGTCGCCTGGGTCAGCTACATCAACGGCGGTCACGGCATGCCCACCACGACCGTCGACGAGGTCCGCGATTATCATCGCCGGATTCTCGATTGGTACGAGCAGCACCTCAAGAAGGACAAGAAACCGGCGGACGCCGAGTCGGGAACGGGCCAGCAGTAACGGTATGGTACACAGAGGTTAATGGTGCGCATTCTGATCATCGACGACGACACCGAGCTGTGCACTCTGCTGCGTGAGCTGCTGGAGCGCGAAGGCTTCTCGGTAGCCGCCGAACATGACGGCCTGCGCGGGCTCGACCGTAGCCTGGCCGGTGGATTCGATTTATTGGTCCTGGACCTCATGCTCCCCGGCATGGACGGATTCGCGCTGCTCAAACGGCTGCGCGTGAAGAGCCGCGTTCCGGTGTTAATGCTCACCGCGCGTGGCGAAGACGTGGATCGCATCGTGGGGCTCGATCTCGGCGCCGACGATTACCTGGCCAAGCCCTTTAACCCGCGCGAGCTCATTGCACGGATTCGGGCAATCTTGCGGCGCGTGCAGGCGCCGCCGCGTGGCCGCGTGGAAGTCAACGGTGTCATTGTCGATCCCGGCACGCGCGAGGTTTTCTGCGGTCGCCGGCGCATTGAAATGACCACGCTCGAGTTCGACATTCTGGAAATGCTGGTGCGCTCCGCCGGCCAGGTGGTTTCGCGCGACGCGCTGATGGAGAGCATGTACAACCGCAAAGCCACGCCCTTCGATCGCTCCATCGACATGCATGTGAGCCACCTGCGGCGCAAGCTCGAGACCGGCCGCACGCTGATCAAGACGGTGCGCGGCGTAGGCTATCAGTTCTGTGCTTCAGTCGAGGAAGAAGCTTCGTGAGATCGCTCTTCGCCAAAATTCTGGGCTGGTTCTTCCTTACCACTTTCCTCACGACTCTCGGCACCATTCTCGTCGCCGCCTTCACGTACGATCCGCATTCCACCCGGCCAGCGCCTTTCACGATGTTGCTGGCGGTGCAGATGGGCGAGGCGCAGCACGCTTTTGAAACGGGCGGCAAGCCCGCGCTCCAAGCCGCGCTCGCGCGCTTTCGCGACGTCACCCAGGCGTCGCGGATAAGCCTGACCGATGGAGACGGCCGCGACCTCCTGACCGGCGAGCAGCATGGCGAATTGCTCCAGAAGGCGCGTACCTGGGCGAGGATTCCATTTTCCGGCCAGTTCGGAACCACCTTCACGCGTTTTTCGAGCGACGGAAAATATTGTCTGTTTCTCACCACCGGACGCCGCAATTGGTTCTTCTGGTATCTGCAACCGGCGCACCTGTTGGTTCTGGCCTTGGCTGCGCTACTGTGTTACGCGCTGACCTATCATCTGACCGCGCCGCTGCGCCGCTTGCGTAGAGTAGTGGACCGTTTCGGCCGCGGCGATTTCGAAACACGCGCGGAAGAAAGCCGCCGCGACGAGTTCGGCGAGCTGGCCGCGGCCTTCAACAGCATGGCTGGCCGGATTCAAACGCTGCTGGCCGCCGAACGCCGGCTGTTGCTCGATATTTCGCATGAGTTGCGCAGCCCGCTGGCGCGTCTTAGCGTGGCGGTGGAACTGGCGCGATCGGGCGAAGGCCGCGCCATGCCGCTGGACCGGATTCAGAAGGAAGCCGACCGCCTCAACGAATTGATCGGGCAGCTTCTCGAAGTGACCCGCATCGAGGGCGACGACGCGCATCGCAAGAACGAGCCGGTGCGGCTGGACGAACTGGTGGGCGGACTGGTGGACGATTGTTCGATCGAAGCCCGCGCGCGCGGCTGCGAGCTCGAAATGAACTCGCATCCCGTGATCGCCATGCAGGGCGACAGCGAATTGCTGCGCCGCGCCATCGAGAACGTAATGCGTAACGCGATTCGCTACGCGCCAGCCGAATCGAAAGTTGAGGTTGCAATCGAGAACGGCGGCGGCCGCGCCAAGGTGTGCATTCGCGATTACGGCCCCGGCGTTCCGGCGGAATCGTTGCCGCGCTTGTTCGATCCGTTTTATCGCGTCGAGCCCGACCGCAATCGCAGCAGCGGCGGGGTTGGATTGGGTCTCTCCATCGCGCGTCGCGCGGTCGAGCTGCATCGCGGGACGCTACGCGCGTCCAATGCGTCGCCAGGGTTGTTGGTCGAAATCGAACTTCCGGTGTGATCGTCGCCTCTTCCGGCGGGCTTCCTTCAAAGTTCCAAAACTTTAGGTAAGGTAGTTGCGCCCATCCTGCCAATCGTGTAGCCTAACCGAAATACGTTAGGTCCTTGTTGGGGACACGGGTTTGTTGATTTTAGAACGGGTGTACTGCTTCCAGGTCTCGCATCTTCGGCACCGGCGGAAGTGTATTTACGATTAGTGCGTTCATAGCCTTCGGGCATTATCGATTCTCACTTGGGGAGGGTAGAGAATGAGGCTTCGCTGCTTGAGCTTTCTGGTTTTGTTTCTGATCGCTGGGGTAAGTCTGTTTGCTCAGACGTCCTCGCTGTCTGGAACAGTGGTCGATCCATCGGGTGCGCTGATTCCAGCCGCGGACGTAATCGTGAAGAGTGCCAACACTGGCACGCTGTTCCGCACGGTGACCAGCGCGGACGGGGCTTTCACAGTCCCGGCGCTTAGCACCGGCGATTACTCCGTCACCGTCACGGCGAAGGGATTCAAGCAGGCCCAGGTACAGGCGGTGCATCTCGACGTAGGCGTGCCCGCAACGATTCAGGTCACGCTCGAAGTCGGATCGCAAACGGAAATGGTCAGCGTGGAAGCCGCTGGTTCGGTCTTACAGACGCAGACCGCGGCGGTATCGACGACGCTAACCGGACG
>DASYPO010000297.1:0-12677 GCA_036006545.1 Bryobacteraceae bacterium | reverse complement strand
CTCCATTCTCGCAACTTCCTCAGCGCCCCTGGCGCGTTGTAATCACGGACACAGCCAAATCGCTAGTAGACACGTTGCGATTGCAGACCTGCCCGAAAATGATAACTCTTTCGAAGTACCGACAAAATCAGACCCTGACGTACTTGTTGAACCAGTCAATCGTTCTCTGCCAGGCCAGATCGGCTGCGGCCTTGTTATAGCGCTCCGGCGTCGCATCACAATGGAAGCCGTGAACTGCACCTTGATAAACATAGCCTTCGTGCGTAACGTTCGCAGCCTTCAATGCCGCGTCGTACGCTGGCCATGCCGCCGCCAATCGCGTGTCGAGTTCCCCGTGATGGACCAAAATCGCAGCCTTGATCTTCGGAATGTCCTCCTTTGCGGGAGCGCCACCGTAAAACGGCACAGCGGCTGCAATATCAGAGCCCAACCGGACCGCCAAAGTGTTGGACATGCTGCCCCCGTAACAGAAACCTGTGGCGCCGACCTTCCCTGTGCAATCGCTGCGGGATTTCAACCACATCGCGGCGGCGACGAAATCCTCGGCCATCTTTTTGCCATCGATCTTACTGAACATCTGACCGCCCTGATAGTCGTCACCAGGAAAGCCGCCAAGTGACGTAAGTCCGTCCGGTGCGAACGCCATGAAGTTGGCAAGAGCGAGCCGTCTTGCGATGTCTTCAATGTGAGGGTTAAGGCCTCGATTCTCATGGACAACGATAATGCCGGGCAATTTCGCAGGTGTCGCGGCGCGTGAGTCGGCGCTGACCGGCCGTACCAGATATCCTTTGATGCTTCCGTTCCCTTGCGGCGATGGGACGGTCTCATAAGTGGCTTTGATCCTGTTGTCGGTCTTGGATACCTGCTGCGCCAGGGCGTAGTTCGGCATCAACGCTGCCACAATCGCGGCCGCCGTCAAACCTCCTACCGCAAGTCGCTGCACCCCTTCCATAAAATCACGGCGGCTGATCGTGCCATGAATAAAGAGGTTATAAAGCTCGATGGCTTCGCTCGGCAATTTAGATTTGATTGGTTCCATTTTCTGGCTCGCTCCCTTTCAGAACATCGATGGCCCGTCCGCGAGTCCCCGACCGCGGAACTCTCCTCCTGCTGCTTCGCCTAAGTGTCGGAGGGTCGCGTTCTCACGAACAGGGTACAGCATGCGAGGATCCAGCTAAGTTTAGCCGATCAATGCGGATGTCACTGGACCAACCGCCTCCTCAAGTTATCGGGTCCACCGGCAAAGACTCTTCTTCGATTACCAGTTCGACCGTCACCATCGTCAAAGTTGCCCATCGCCGGGAGGTCTATCGAAATTGAGTTGGACGCGATTAGTTCGCTGGGTGAGTCTCCACCTTATTTGAAATGGGGCGCCGCGACCTTAGATGCAGAAAAATCATCTCGAGGTCGGGGTCCAAAAGACGCGCATAGGCGTGCCATGGCATCAGAGTGAAACGCTCCGGTCCGACGACTGGCGCGTCGGCTTTCTGGTAAGTACTGTAAAGACGCATCCGTTCCTTGAAGCGCGCGAAATCCCATTTGCCGATGCCCGTGTCCTTGTCGGGCGTGATATTTGCGCTCACTACGATCCCGTTCGGCGTCTGGAACCGGCGGCCTCCGGCAAAACGCATCCCCGGATCGATCTGCCCGCGCACCGCCGGCGTGTGGCATTCTTCGCAAGCCGCCAGCGTCACCAGATACTCTCCATACATGGCGCCTCCGTCCGGATCCGGATCGGTCACATTGCCCACCGGTTCGGGGACTCCCTTGATGAAGAGCGACACCGGAAAATTGATCTTCGTTTGCGGCAGCGGATTCCGCACCGCAGACAGCGAATTCATATATGCCACCAGCGCCTGCACGTCGGAATCGCCCATGGAGCGATAGTAGGTATACGGCATCAGCGGAAACAAGGCACGTCCGTCCTTCCCGATGCCCTCGCGAATCGCACGAATCTTCTCGCCATCGGTCCACGATCCGATGCCCGTCTCGGGGTCGGGCGTGATGTTGGATGCGACGATTTGGCCCGGCAAGCCTGTAACTTCCATCACGTTTCCACGGCCTCGTCCGGAGACCACCACCGGACCGCCCAACCGTTTAAAATCGCGCTGAGAGTGGCAGCCGTCGCAGTCGCACAGCGTCGTAAATAGATATTCGCCCCGTTCGAGGCGCGTCTTGCTCGCGTCCACTTTGATACTGATCGGAGCCGCGCTGGAGGGCGATCTCAGCAAGAGGTACAGAAACACCCCTACCAGCAGCATCGGAATCGCCAACGCGACCCACTTGAAAAACCGTTTGGTTCGTCGCTTGATCCTCATAAAGTCACAGTGTACGAGTAACTTTGCTAATGGTGCGTGGGCGGTCCGGATCCAGGCCTTTCCACTCCGCCAGTGTCGCCGCGAATAACTGCGCCGGCACGATGTAAGGAATGGGCGTGTACAATTCCTCCGGCCGAATACTGCGGCGAGAAAGTTTTAACGGTAGGACCAGTGCGTTCGGATGCGCATCTATGGCTTCGCGGTGACCCGCATCGGTGACGATCAGCGTTTCGGCCTTCAGTTCGGCGAGCCGCACAAGCATGTCGTGCATGCCGGGCCAGGTCACACCTGCCGGGGCGAACAGGAATACCGGGAATGACCGGTCCACCATGGCGATCGGTCCGTGCAGAAAGTCGGCGGTCGAGAATCGCTCCGCCACCACGTAACAAGTCTCCATCAGCTTCAGCGCGAACTCGAAGGCGTTAGCGTAGTTCAAGCCGCGGCCCACCACCACCGCGCGCTCCATAAATCGATAGCGTTCAGCGCGGGCGGTTACCTTAGCCTCAAGTTCCAGCGCTGATGCCGTCCATTCCGGCAATCGACGCAGATCGTCCGAGCGGATGCGCGCTCCCAGCGCGTGCGCCAATAAATACAGCATCAGTAATTGTCCACAAAACGTTTTGGTGGCGGCCACGCTGCGCTCCCGTCCCGCGCGGACTAGAAAAACGTGGTCCGCCAGATTCGCCAGCGTGCTTTTGGATTCATTGGTGATCCCGACCGTCAGTGCACCCTGCCCGCGCGCCCGCTCGAGCACCAGGTTTGTGTCGGTGGATTCGCCGGATTGCGAGATTGCCACGCACAATACTCCGGACAGATTCACCGTGGCGCCGTACAACGTGAAAATCGAGGGCGCGGCCAGTGAGACCGGAAGTCCGGTAGTGAGTTCGAGCAGGTAGCGCCCGAACTGCGCCGCATTGTCGGAGGTGCCGCGCGCCGCCAGCAAAATCAGGTTGGGCCGCCGCGACCGGATCGCCTGTGCCAGGCGCGCCGCAGTACGGAGTCCACCCGCCAGCGAGCGCTCCAGCGCGAGTGGTTGCTCGCGGATCTCCTCCAGCATTTTCGACATGGTTTCAGGCTAGCAATAAGGTGGCGCAGCTGATCTTGTGACCTGCGATTTGGCCGAGTTCGCGCTTTCGCTCGACACATAATACGATGGAGCAGGCACTACATGAGATTTTTTGGATTCGCAGTGGCCTGGATGCTCGCGGTAACGGCCGCCAGCGGACAGCCCAGCAATGTCACACTGACCGTCCCCGGTACTTCTGATCCGTGGCTGGCCGGCCAGACGCCCGGCACCACGGCCAGCGGAGGCGATACCGCGCCCGCTCAATCGCCCGTACAAGTGACCGGGATTCCAATCACGCCGGGACAACCGGTCCGCTTTTTCGCGTCGGGCCGCGTCACCAGGCAGGCGGGCGGGGGCTCGGATGGCCCGAACGGCAATTCCACGCAGATTGTTTCGCATCAAGGGGGCCAGGAAAACGCGATCTCCAACATCACTGCGCCGCTCGGTGCACTGGTCGGAGTCTTTCTGAATGACAAGCTTCCTCTGTTCACGCCGGTGCCGCCCGGCCTGGACTTCAGCAACGCGGCCAGCCGTACCTATATTTCGCTGGCGCCCGCGATTCAGCAGGTTTTCTTCATCGGCGACGGGCATACCGGAGGCAATATTCAGCAGGTGGTTCCGCCCGCTGGCGCCACGCGACTGTTCCTCGGCACCATGGACGCCAGCCGCTGGACCAACCACTCGGGTGCATTCACGGTCATTGTCGAGACCAACGTAGCGACGACCGGCGCGGTCTGCACCATAACGCCTCGCAATAATCTGCTGCCGTTTCATCACAGCGCTGCGCACCTTGCGGGTTTATTCCCGGATCACTTTGTCACCGTAGCAGTCAGTTCGGACGGTGCTGCGGCCGGCAACGTTTCGGTCACGATCAACGCTTCGCGGCCGATCTTCACGCTAACCTCGGGTGCGCCGGCGACGCTGAGCGCGATCGTCTCCGCTACCGACGCTGCGGGGCGCGCGACTTTCTCCATCAATCCACCTACGCCCGTGGCATCCGAGCGCACCGACCTGGTCGCGCAAGGCTCGGCGGGCGGGCGCGATTTCCGCTGCACCGGAACCTTGGTCACCGGCGTCGGCTTTGGTCTCGAGAACATCGGGAATACCCTTAGCGGAGGCATTTTGAGCAGCAGATCCGCGGAAGCGGTGGCGAGTATGACCGCATCCTTTGCAGCGCCCGCCCGTCTTGAGCGGCACTGGATGGAGATCATGCGAATCGCCATGAGCGATCCCGAGCTGCGTGAAAAAGGAAGCGCCGCGCTACGCGACTTCGGTCCGGCGTTCGGCCAGTTGATGGCGGGGGAGCCAGTCGAGTTCGATGCGACCCGCGCACAGGAGTTGGGCGCGTTGGTGGCGCGATTCTCCGCGGCCGCCAGTCCCGAGCTGCGCGGACTCATTGATATGCTACGCGCGAAGGCTCGGGTCGCAACCGTTGCAGCGTCGGCCAAACCGGCGCCAAAAACTCATCCTGTGGCCGGGCCCACCGGCGCCGCGCAAAAATTCCTCGCGAAAATACCTATCGCGTTCGAGCCCGGTCGAGACATCGGATTTGTCGCGCGGGGTCCCGGCTTCACGCTATCGCTTTCCAACAACGGAGCAGCGCTATCGACCGGTTCCGGGGAAATGTTGCAAATGCGTTTTCGCGGCGCGCGATTTGGCGTGCGCATTATTCCGCTCGATCCGTTGCCAGGACGCAGCAACTACTTGGAGGGCAACCAACCCGCTCGATGGCGGCGTGACGTTCCGCAGTACGCGCGCGTGAAATATGAAAACATCTATCCCGGCGTGGACGCGGTGTTTCACGGAGCGGCCGGCGAATTGGAATTCGATTTCGTGGTCGCGCCCGGAGCCGACACCAGCCCAATTGCATTGCTGTTCGAGGGCGCCCAACAACTTCAGCTCGACGATTCCGGTGATTCGATTGTGCGCTACGGCCCCGCGCGGTTTCGCCTGCGCAAGCCGGTGCTGTATCAGGAAAGCGCCGGCGTGCGCCACTCCGCAGAAGGCCGTTACGTACGCCGCGGCGATAAGGAATTGGGATTCGAGATCGGCCCCTACGACGCTACGCGGTCGTTGGTGATCGATCCGGTGCTTTCCTATGCGAGCTACCTCGGCGGCGGCAAGGACGACAGCGGACTTGCCATCGCGGTCGACCTCCAGGGCAACACTTATGTCGCCGGGACCACCGCATCGTCTTTCGGTGGTAACTCGCTCAAGCCCGCGGGTTCGTTAGTCTCGAACGGCGACGCATTCATTATCAAACTGAATCCGGCGGCCACCGCGCCCATCTACACAACCTATATCGGCGGCACGGGCCACAGCGGCGCGCTCGGCATCGCGGTCGATTTGTCAGGCAACGTATTTCTCACAGGCGCGACCGATGCCCCCGATTTCCCAGTCGCACAGCCGTTCCAACGCAATTTCGGCGGCGGCGCGCGCCTCCTCGGTAGCGATGCATTTGTATTGAAACTCAACCCGGCAGGCTCCACGCTTCTCTACTCAACTTATCTGGGTGGATCGGGGGGAGACGTCGGGCGTGCCATCGCGATCGATGCCGTGGGCAATGCCTACGTCGCGGGACTCACGACCTCGCCAAATTTTCCGCTTGCGTCGCCGCTTCAAGGCGTGTTTCGAGGCGGACGTCGGCTGGGTTGCGATGCGTTTCTGACCAAGCTCAATTCCACCGGTACACAACTGGCCTATTCGACTCTATTGGGTGGTTCGGAGGACGATATCGCGAGTGGCGTGGCGGTCGACATCGCGGGCAACGCGTTTGTCACCGGCGTCACCTACTCCGCCGATTTTCCGCTTCGCACCGCTCTGCTCCCCGCGATTCGGGGCGGAGCCGACGCGTTCGTCACCGGAATCAATGCGGCGGGAACGGGATTTCTTTACTCCACCTATCTGGGTGGCTCGGCGGACGATTTCGCTACCGCAATTGCGGTCGATAAATCCAGCAATGTGTACCTCACTGGAATGACCGGCTCGTCCGATTTCCCGATCGTTAATGCGGTCCAACCCAAGCCCGGATCGAGCGACGGGTTGGGGTTCGACGCGTTCGCGATGAAAATTACGCCCGACAATGGAGGGATCGCCTGGTCGACTTACCTGGGAGGATCGGGTAATGATTTCGGTCTCGCAATCGCCATCGGGTCGGACGGCAGCGCGTACATCGGCGGTGAAACTGATTCGACGAACTTCCCCCTCACTGCGCCAACGCAATCGACGCTCGGCGGATTGATCGATGGCTTCGTCGTGAAATTGAATCCCGCCGGATCGGCGGTCACATATTCCACCTACGCGGGAGGCAGCGGTTATGATTCGATCGCCGCGCTGGCCGTGGACGCGAACGGCGCAGTCTACACCGCCGGGTCCAGCACTTCCACCGACGTGGCCGTGAATTTCGGAACCTATCAAGCCGATAATCAGGGGCGTTCCGATGTAGTCGTGATGAAACTCGCCGACGGAACCGCGGCCGGCGCGATCGTCACCGTCTCTGCCGCATCAATTCAGACTGGACCGTCGGCACCGGATTCCATCGTAAGCGGATTCGGCCAGGGGTTTACCGCAAACTTCGAACGCGCGCTCACGCTTCCGCTGCCGACCGCTCTGGCTGGTGTTTCCGTGCGCGTAAAGGACAGTTCCGGCGTCGAACGGCAGGCGTCGCTCTACGCAGCCGCGTCGACGCAGATCAATTTTCTGATTCCCGCCGATTCGGCGAACGGACTCGGGCAGGTGACTGTGACCGGTGCCGGTGGCGCGACGCTCGCCAGCGGGACCGTGCGAATCAATTCCGTTGCGCCGGCGCTGTTCACCGCGAACGCGAGCGGGCGGGGGGTTGCGGCGGCGATCGCCACGCGCCTTTCCGCGGACCGCACCACTGCTTCGGGTCTGGTTTTTCAATGCGGCGCGGCGTCGGGAAGTTGCATCGGCTCGCCGATCGACGTCGACGCGCCGGGCGATGCCATCTTTATTTCGCTGTATGGCACCGGCATCAAGCGACGCAGCTCGCTCGACGCTGTGAAGGTCACGATCGCAGGGCAGGACGTACCGGTTTCTTTCGCCGGTGCGCAAAGCGAATCGCCAGGGCTCGATCAGGTGAACATCGGACCATTGCCGCGCACTCTGGCGGGCCGAGGCGTGGTCGACCTGATCCTTACCGTCGACGGCGTGCGAGCCAACACCGTCACTCTAACGATTCGTTGAAGTGCATGCGACGTATCTCGTCACTGCTGGTTCTTGTTTTCCTGGCGGTCGGATTATTCGGGCAGTCGCCGGAATCTCGTCCGAAATTCGACGCATTCGAAGTCGCAACCATCAAGCCCACTGCTCCCAATTGGTTGGGTGGCAGGTTCATTCGGATGCAAAGCGCGGACCGGTTTGTCGCCAGGAATCACTCGCTGAAAACGCTCCTGGCGGCTGCCTACGATCTGCATCCGCAAGCCATCGCTGGAGGTCCGGTATGGCTCGAATCCGATCGTTACGACATTCTTGCGAAGACTCCGGGCGCCATACGGCCTAACCTCAACGAGCAGATGGCGATGCTGCGAAAGCTTCTGGCCGACCGATTCAAGCTCGCCTTTCACCGCGAATCGAAGGAACTACCGATCTATGCGTTGACGGTTGCAAGAACCGGCACGAAGTTGAACGAAAGCACCGCATCACCCGATACGTCTCCCGAAGGGCCGCCACCACTGGTTTTTGTAATCTCCCCGCAGTTAGTGCGACTGCCCGGTCGGAGCGCGAACATGGCTGAATTTGCTTCCGTGATGCAGCGCGCCGCACTCGATCGCCCGGTCGTGGACAAGACCGGGATTTCCGGAAGATACGATTTCGATTTGGAGTGGACTCCCGACGAGAGCCAATTCGGAGGCATCCTGGGAAAACCCGCGAGTACGAACGACTCCGGCAAGCCCGGTTTGTTTGCGGCAATTCAAAAGCAGCTTGGCCTGCGATTGGAAGCGACAAGAGGAATGGTCTCGTTGTTGGTGATCGACCATGTCGAGCACCCTTCAGAGAACTAACCGGCCGTCCTTCCAGCCTTCATCTGCGAAACTTAAATTAATGCTCCCGGGTCTGCACCATATCACGGCGATCGCCGGTGATCCGCAGCGCAACATCGATTTCTACACGCAGGTGCTGGGTCTGCGCCTGGTCAAACGAACCGTGAATTTCGATGATCCAGGCTCCTATCACTTCTATTTCGGCGATCGCGAGGGCGCGCCGGGAACGCTACTGACGTTCTTCGCCTGGCCGACCGCCCCGCAGGGTCGCCCGGGATCCGGTCAATTCACTGCGGTCGCTTTTGAAATTCCTCGCGGATCGACCGGCGAATGGAATCGCAGGCTCGCCGCGGCCGGCGTGGAGTGCAACCACGGCGACGCGCGATTCGGGGACGACGTAATTTCCTTTCGCGATCCTGAAGGACTCAGTCTCGAACTGATCGCGTCGGGTGCTGGAGCGGACGTGCAAATCCGCCGATTGCACTCCGCGACGTTGCTGACTGCACAGCCGGAGAAAAGTGCCTCGATCTTAACTGATCTACTGCGGTTCGCTCGCATCGACCAGCAAGGCACACGCGTGCGCTATCGCTGCGGCGACGCATTCCTCGACCTGCTCCCCTCAGAACCTGGCCACGGCAAAATGGGCAAGGGTGCTGTTCATCACGTTGCATGGTGCGTCGCCGATGCCACGCAGCAACTCGATCTACGCGAGCGTCTGAAGTCCTCCGGCGCACGCGTCAGCCCCGTGAAAAACCGCGTCTATTTCGAATCGATCTATTTTCGCGAGCCTGGGGGCGCGCTCATCGAAATCGCGACCGAGGGTCCGGGATTCCTTGTGGATGAGCCCGCCAAATCGCTCGGTGAGAAGCTATGCCTGCCTCCCTGGCTCGAACCGATTCGCGAGAGCATCGAGCGCCGCCTGCCGCCGGTCCACCTCAACCAAATCGCATGGGCACACCGGGGCCGATAGCGGCGTCCGTTCGCGGACCAGTTTTGCGAGCCTGGTCGCCCCTCGGCTACGCGCTTTTTCGCGCGCTCTGGATCGCCTCCGTCGCGTCCAACATCGGCACCTGGATGCACACCGTCGGCGCTTCCTGGCTAATGACCACACTGGCGGCGTCGCCACTGCTGGTCGCACTGGTGCAAACCGCCACCACGCTTCCGGTGTTTCTCGCGAGCGTCCCCGCGGGCGCGCTGGCCGACTTGGTGGATCGCCGCCGCATGTTGCTCTTCACCCAATCCTGGATGCTTGCTGCTGCCGCCACGCTGGGTGTGCTGACTCTATCGGGTCACATCGGTCCATGGTGGCTGCTGGCGCTGACTTTCGCGCTGGGCCTGGGTGCGACTATGAACGGTCCGGCTTGGGCTGCGGCGATTCCTGAATTGGTTCCGCGCGCCGAACTCCCCGCCGCGGTCGCGCTCAATTCGGTGGGATTCAATATCGCGCGTGCCGTCGGACCCGCGCTCGGCGGATTGATTATGGGATTCAGCAACGCAGGCGTCGTGTTTGTGCTGAATGCGGCGTCGTTCCTGGGCGTGATCGTCGTACTGTGGCGCTGGCCCCACGATGCCAGCGCTCAAACCGGACGCGACGAATCGATCGTTCCCGCCATGCGTGCGGGCTTGCGCTACGTTCGCGGAGCTCCGTCCTACCACGCCGTGCTGATCCGCGCGGGATTGTTCAGTCTGGGCGGCAGCGCATTGTGGGCGCTCTTGCCGGTAGTAGCTCGCACGCAACTAAACAGCACCGAGACCGGCTACGGAATCCTGCTCGGTTGCTTGGGCGCCGGATCGGTTATTGGCGCGGCGATTCTCGCCCCGCTGCGCTCGCGTTACTCGCCCGACCAGCTTGTCGCCTGCGGAGTGGTGTTGTTTGCCGCTGCGACCACCGCGCTTGCGCTGCTGCATCGCTTCGTGCCGGTTGCCTTGGCGATGCTGCTGGGCGGAGTCGCGTGGATGACCGTCATGTCCACCTTCAACGTGTGCGCGCAAGTGGAGCCGCCTGCGTGGGTGCGTGCTCGCGCTCTCTCCTATTACCTGCTGGTGTTTCAAGGGGCATTGGCGGTGGGCAGCGGTGCGTGGGGCGCGCTCGCCGATCGCTTCGGACTTCGCGCAGCGCTTCTCTCGGCCGCCGTCGCGATGGTTGCTGGACTTGCGCCCGCGATCCGCCTGCACCTGGTAGATACTCAATTGGTAGTACCCACGGAGACCACCAGTGTCCAATGAAACAACGTTCCTAAACTACTCGACCGAAAAGCTACAGCAGTATTTGGAGCGCATCGAGGCTTGCGTGGCGAAACTCACGCCGACGCAGCTCTGGTCGCGCGATTGGGCGCATCAGAACGCCGTCGGCAATCTGCTCCTGCACCTGACCGGCAACGTGCGACAGTGGATCGTCTGCGGAGTGGGCGGCGAACTGGACACCCGCCAGCGCCAGACGGAGTTTGATGCGCGCGGTGGAATCGCCACCGAGGAACTGATTGCCGGACTGCGATCTGCGATCGACGCCGCAATCGCCGTCATCGGCCGCGTCACGCCCGCACAGCTTTCCGAGCCGCTCAAGATTCAGGGTTACGACGTGAACGTGCTACAGGCGATCTACCACGTGGTGGAACATTTTTCGGGACACACGGGACAGATTATTTTCGCCACGAAGTTTCTGACCGGCGAAGATATGGGATTCTACCGTCACCTGCGCGTGGTGCAGCCGCACACGGAGAAAACTCCGTAGCGTTCAAGCCTGAAACTTATCGCGGCACTCCACCGAACAAAAGTAGTGTGTCGTTCCCCCAGCGCTCGTTTGAATTGCCGTGGCAGGGGAAATGAACGTCCCGCACACCGGATCTTTTTTGAGTTCGCCGCCCAGCCCTTCCTTCGAAGGGCGCTCGGGAGTCGACGTTGACGGCTGGAACAACTGGGCGAAACCCCGCAACACCACCCCCAGCACCGAGCGCAGCAGCGTGACCACCAGCACCGCGCCGATCAGGTACCCGAGAACTCGAAACAGGCTCACCTGTCGTTACTTCTTTTTGGGCGTGGTCTTCTTCTTGCCGAATTCAGTCTCGACCTTCATGCCGATCGAATCCAGGAGCGCTTTCGCGGCTTCCGCGTTCGGTCCGGTGGGCGCCAATTCCAAATACTTTTGAAACGCCTCGCCCGTTCCGGCGACCGGCACCATCTTGCCGCCCTCGCCCAACGTGGCCTTGCCCATCAACGATACTCCGTACTGATAGTAGGCGTCCGCGTAGTTGGGATCGACCTCAATAGCCTTCTTGAACGCGACCGTCGCGGGTTCCGATTGGCCCGCATTCGTAAGTAGCGCACCCAGGTTGTAGTAGAACTTCCCGGCCTGCGCGGGATCCAGTTGCGCGGCCTTGTTCAACTCCGCCTGCGCTTCTTCGAACTTGCCGCCCTGCGCCAGCGCCAGCCCGAAATTGTTGTGATACGAAGCGTCGTCCGGTTTGATCTCGAGCGCTTTGCGATAGGCGGCAATACCTGCCTCGATCTCCGGGGTCTTCTCCGCGCCCGCCAGCTTCTTGGCCCGGCCGATATGCGCGTCGCCCAGGTTCGCGAACACCACGTGCTGGTTCGGATCCAGCTCGGACGCTTTCTGGAACTGCGTCACGGCGACGTCCCATTGCTGCGCGGCCAGCGCTTCCCGGCCCGCGTTGAACGCGTCATTCAGAGCCTTGTTCTTGGCCATCTGCTGCTCGCGTTCCTTCTGGGCTTTCTCGAACTTGGCCTTTTCTTCGGCCGACATCGCGCGTTCCTGCTCTTTGCTCAGCCCTTGCCCGCTATCGGCGGCTTTCTGGATGTCCGCGATCTCTTTTTTCGACTTCTGGAGGTTGAAGTCCGCCTGGTTCGGATCGCCGTACTTGGTGCGCGGGATGCTCATCGTGTCGCGCGCCACTTTGTCGACCTCGACAGTCACCTTGTAGCTACCACCTTGCAAGCCGCCGTAAAAGTAGTGACCCTTCTTGTCGGTTTTGGTCTTCCAGTTTCCCTTGATGTCGATGCGCTCGATCTTAATTTCGGCGCCTTGCAGGGGCTTGCCGTCGTCGCCAATCACGGTGCCTTCGATGGCCACGGTCTGGGCGAAGCAAGATGCGGCAAACAAAAGGGTAAGCGGTGCGGTCAGGAGCAGTTTGCGCAACATGGCGGTCATAATCTGGCCAACCTCCTCAGGAGTAGGGTCGTTGATTTCAGCATACTACAGAGGTGAAGGCGTGACGATGAGGGAGCACGGTTACTTTTTCCGCGTACTGGGTAAGCGATCCAGGGATGTATCCT
>DASYPO010000296.1:0-2016 GCA_036006545.1 Bryobacteraceae bacterium | reverse complement strand
TCAACGAGATCGAGGGTGTCGTATGAGGAAGGCGGCGATTGAGCGCAACACTAAGGAGACGCGCATCAAGGCGTCGTTGGTGATTGAGGGCCGCGGTCGCTACGAAATCTCGACCGGCATTCGCTTCTTCGATCACATGCTGGAGCTGTTCGCGAAACACGGCGGGTTCGATCTGAAGCTGCGCGCGAAAGGCGATCTGGACGTTGATCAGCACCACACGGTGGAAGACGTGGGCATCGTGCTGGGCCAGTTGTTCGACCGCGCGCTGGGCGATCGCAAGGGCGTCAATCGCGCCGGATACTTCGTGCTGCCGATGGATGAAACTCTCGCGGTGGTTGCACTGGACTTGGGCGGACGGCCCGCGCTGGTCTACAAGGATCGCGTGACGGTGACGATGGTCGGTGATCTCCAAACCGAGCTGATCGAGGACTTCTTCGGGGGCTTCGTGAATCACGCAAACGCGAATCTGCACGCGCTGACGCTGCATGGGCGTTCGAATCATCACAAGGTGGAGGCGATCTTCAAGTGTTTCGCCCGCGCACTGGCGTACGCGTGTTCGAAAGACAAGCGTCTGCGCGGCCTCTTGCCGTCGACCAAGGGTTTACTTTGATGCGCCCTGCTGTGATTTCGGTTCTCGATTACGGCGCGGGAAATCTGCGGTCCGTCGCGAATACGCTGGATGCGATCGGTGCGCCGTACGAGTTGGTGCGAGACGCGGCTTCGCTCGCGCGCGCGACCAAGATCGTGCTGCCGGGCGTGGGACATTTTGGACAGATGATGCGCGCGCTGGATCAGATGGACGTTCGACAAGCGTTGCTGGATCGGATCGAGGCCGGCGTGCCGTTTTTCGGGATCTGTCTCGGCATGCAGGCGCTGTTCACGGCGAGCGACGAGGCGCCGGAGGAGCGCGGGCTGGGGATTTTTGAGGGTCGCGTGCAGCGCTTTGTTGGCGACGTGCGCATTCCCCACATGGGATGGAATTCGCTCGAGCTTCGTAGTTCGTCGCTTCTATTGGCGGGCGCCGGCACGTCGCCGTTCGTCTACTTCGCGCACAGCTACTACGCACCGGTGGTCGCGGCAACGGCGGCCACGTGCGATTACACGCTGCCCTACACCGCCATCCTCGAACACAAGAACATCTTCGGCGTGCAGTTCCATCCCGAAAAATCGGCTGCGGTCGGGCAGAGCATTGTGCGCAACTTCGTCGAGATGTAGATGCTCGCACGCCGCATTATTCCTTGCCTGGACGTCACCGCTGGCCGCGTCGTTAAAGGCGTGAACTTCGTCAACCTGCGCGACGCGGGTGATCCGGTGGAGCTCGCGGCGCGCTACAACGAACAGGGCGCGGACGAGCTGGTGTTCCTCGACATCACCGCCTCGAGCGACGATCGGCAGACGCTGATCGACGTGGTGGCGCGGACCGCACGCGAAGTATTCATTCCGCTCACGGTGGGCGGCGGGATTCGATCGGTCGACGACGCGCGCGCGATTCTGCATTCGGGTGCGGACAAGGTGAGCGTCAATACCGCGGCGGTTCGGCGTCCGGAACTCATTCGCGAACTTAGTCAGGAGTTTGGGGCACAAGCGGTGGTTCTGGCGATCGACGCGCGAAAGCGAGCGGATGGCTGGAATGTATTCACACGTGGCGGTCGCCATGACGAGGGAATTGACGCAGTCGAATGGGCACAGCGCGGTGAAGAGCTCGGTGCAGGGGAAATTTTGCTCACTTCGATGGATACCGACGGCGTGCAGACCGGCTTCGACATTCCATTGACGCGCACGGTGCGCGACGCGACTTCGATTCCGGTGATCGCTTCGGGCGGCGCGGGCAAGCCGGAAGATTTTTTCGACGTGCTGCAGACTGCGGATGCCGCGCTGGCCGCTTCGATCTTCCACTACGGGACATACACGGTTGGGCAGCTCAAGGAGTTTCTTAACGAGCGAGGCGTTCCGATCCGCTTATGATCATCCCCTGCATCGATCTGATGGACGGCAAGGTGGTGCAGCTCGTTCAGG
>DASYPO010000295.1:0-2582 GCA_036006545.1 Bryobacteraceae bacterium | reverse complement strand
GTTTCGTGATCGCCGGCATCCGTGGCCCGGCGCGCCTTGCCGATCACCGAGAGCGTCTTCTTCGAAGGCGGATTGCGCAGCTCGCTGATGGGCACGGTGCCTGCGGTCGAGTGCCGCTCCGGTGCGGGCATCATCACCCGCGTGCGGACGCGCAAGATTGCCGCGGACGAAACTTCGACGCTTTCCTGCACCAGCAGGTCGCCTGTATCGGTCGCGACGGTCAGCGTGTAAGTGCCGGGTGTGACCTGTCGAAATTCGAAGCTTCCATCGGCATGCAGTGTGGACTCGTAGATTTCCAGATTGCCGAGCACCGCGCGCAACCGCACGATACCCCGGCCGGCGCCGGGTGAATCGCCCTGCAATTCGCCGCGTACCAGCGGGATCGTCAGAGCGTGCTGCGCGCTCAAGGATAACGCGAAGCAGGCCGCGACCACTGTGTATTTGAACATTCATCCTCCGTCCAGAGTGGAAATAAAGACACCTCGCGGTGGCTGGTCTGACGGGGATGGGTACAGCGCGGACTACATCCTACATGAGGCGCGAGACACGTCGCGAACTCGCCCTCAGAATACCGCACCACCGTCGCGAGGGCCAATTCATTTTTCTTATCGGCCCGATGAGCCGGGCGCGACGTTCCCGCAAACTGGCGTTATAATTTTCCCAGCATGAAACCTTTAGCAGCCCTGCTCCTGACGCTTACACTGTGCACCCGGACGGCGCCCGCGGCCGAACCGGGCTTCGTCGATCTATTTGACGGCAAGACCCTTAAAGGCTGGACCAAGGTTGGTGACCGTGGCTCCGGCTACCTGGT
This sequence comes from Bryobacteraceae bacterium, assembly GCA_036006545.1. Classification (GTDB taxonomy): domain Bacteria; phylum Acidobacteriota; class Terriglobia; order Bryobacterales; family Bryobacteraceae; genus Palsa-187. The sequence goes on along the minus strand of DASYPO010000295.1, from coordinate 1,771 downwards.
CGAAAACGGCGTTCTGTTTTCCGCGCCGGATTACAAGGGCAACCTGTTCACAGAAGCCGAGTACTCGAACTTCGTTCTGCGTTTCGATTTCAAATTGACCGAGGGCGCGAATAACGGCATCGGCATTCGTGCGCCACTAGCGGGCGATTCTGCATACTCCGGCATGGAGATTCAGATTCTGGATCACGACGCGCCGGTGTATCGCGGCAAGCTGAAGCCGACCCAATATCACGGATCGGTTTACGATTTATTTCCCGCCAAGACCGGCTACCTGAAGCCGACGGGCGAATGGAATTCGGAAGAGATCATGGCGAACGGATCGCACATTGTCGTTACGCTGAATGGAACTGTGATCGTGGATGCGGATCTGTCGACCATCACCGATCCGGAAGTTTTGAAGAAACATCCGGGGGCGAGGCGCACGGGCGGGCACATCGGATTGCTGGGTCATGATAGCCGCGTGGAGTTCCGGAACATTCGGATCAAACCGCTCTAGAGCGCCGCAGATGGACGCAGATAACGCCTAGGTCCGAACCCGGGCTAGCCACTCGCGAATGAGCGGGCCGGCTTTCGACGGGAAACGATGCCCGCCGGGCAGCAAGTGAAATTCGACGTCGGTGCAGTGCGCGCGCAACCGATCGGGATGGCGACGGCAAACATCGGCGGGAAAAAACTCATCTTCCGATCGCGAAATGTGTAGCACCGGCGCGGTCACTTTGTGATACTTCGGTTCTTCCCAATCCTTGGGCACGCCGCCGCAAATCGCGATCACGCCGCCGGCCTCCTCCGGATGCGTCCCGATGAAGCGGTAGTTGAGACCGACTGGTTGTGAGAATCCGAGCAGCACAGTGCGTCGCGGGGGAATCCCAAACTGCTCGCGAAGCTGGGCCGCGACCGCGCGCACAATATCGTGGTGCAGCCGGATGTTCAACTCCGGATGACGCCGCGTCCCCCAGTTGTAAGCCACTTCTTCGGTCGAGGGATTGCCGGTGACATAACCCTGGTTGGGCGCGCGCAGGCTGGCAACGACGCAATCGTCGCCCACCGCGGGAAGGGCGAGCCGCAGCATGATTTCGGGATTAGAACCAAACCCGTGCAGCGCGAGAACTAGTACTGTGCGATCGCTCAGACTAGCCGGAACGCTTAGAAGGTAGGAAACTTCCAGGCTGACGGTAACAGATTCCAGAGTCTCTATCATAATCCCCGCAAAGTGCCGATATGCAGTTTGTAGCGCCGTCGGAGGTGGGAGGATTTTGAATGAGTGCATTTGCCGAGACACTGCTGGATCGCGAGCTCGCGCTCACGCGAGTGGGCGGTGACGCGGAACTGCTGAAAGAGATCGCGTCACTTTTCCTGGAAGATTATCCCCTCTCGCTGGCGGAGTTGCGCGACGCGCTCGCCCGCGGCGACGCGACCAAGGTGGAACGCACGGCGCACGGGCTCAAGGGATCAGTCTCCAATTTCGGCGCGCAGCCGGCCGTGGAAGCGGCACGCAATATCGAGAGTCTCGGGCGCGCGCATCAGCTCGCCGAGGTCGGACAGGTCCTCAACACGCTGGAACTGGCCCTGGCCGCGCTGCGGCCTGAACTAGAATCGCTGTAAAATCGTTCCGACCCGCCAAATCCAGGCTGGGAGGAACGCTATGAATCGCCGCGAATTTCTGTCAATTGCCGCCGCGGGAGCCGCACTCGCGCCCCAATCCCTAACCGCCGCAGATCCTACCTTCGATGCCGATTTCGGCACCGCGCTCGCTGCGGCAGAGGCGATACGT
>DASYPO010000294.1:0-12579 GCA_036006545.1 Bryobacteraceae bacterium | reverse complement strand
CTTCTCCTTCGTTTTCCAAGCGTGGCGCGGGCTCAAGTCCGCAGCGCCGACGTCAGCCGACGTTCCCGGTTTGGCTGAGTAGCACGGGCAATCCTGTGGCGCAGGCGATCTTGTCACCTGCGATCTCCCCAGGCGTATAATTCCCCCATGCTGATCCCCGTGCGATTCGCTGTATTTCTTGCGTGCGCAGGCCTGCTTCCCGCCGCCAGCCTTACTATCACGACCCTCTCCAGCCGTCCCGACATGGTCAGCGGCGGCGACGCGCTGGTCGAAATCAAGGGAGCTTCGATGAAGCTCAGCGTCCACTTGAACGGAAGCGATGTTGCTACTGCATTTCAGGCAGACGATTCGCGGGGCTCGCTGGTGGGTCTGGTGCGCGGGCTGAAGTTGGGCGCGAACACGCTGGTGGCGAAGGCGGGCTCCGAGCACGTCACGCTGAAACTGGTGAATCATCCCATCACCGGACCCATCGTCTCCGGGCCACACTTGAACCCGTTCATCTGCACGACGAAGGAATCGGGGCTCGGCGAGCCGCTCGATGAGAATTGCTCGGCACAGACTAAGGTCGAGTATTTCTACAAACCGACGGAAGGCGCCTTCAAACCGTACCCCGAATACGCGAATCGTATCATCCCGCGCGACATGGCCAAGACCACAACCAGCGAAGGCAAGACTGTCGATTACATCGTGCGCGTGGAATCCGGAACGATCAACCGTTCGATCTATCGCATTGCGATCTTAGATGGATTTGACCATGGAATGCATGGTGACCTCGGGATTCGAGTGTGGCGGCCCAGCGAGGTGTGGAACCACCGGATCATCTATTCCTTCGGCGGCGGCTGCGGCACCCAGTACAACCAGGGCAAGAACACCGCCGTCAGCGCGATCATGGACGCCGCGCTTTCACGCGGATTCGCCCATATCATCTCCACGCAAAACGTCATGAATCAGCACTGCAACGACCATCTCTCGGGCGAAGCGCTGATGATGATCAAGGAACATTTCATCAAGCGCTACGGCGTTCCGGTGTGGACTATGGGACACGGCGGATCGGGCGGATCGATCCAGCAACTTCTCATCGCGCAGAATTTCCCCGGCTTGCTCGACGGCCTGCTGCCGAGCCTCACCTATCCCGACAGCATGAGCACGCGGCCCGGCGTCACCGATTGCCGCCTGCTGATGCGCACTTTCGCGAAAGACCCCGGCACCTGGACGCAGGAAAAACAGACCGCCGTCGAAGGCTACACGCCGGGCACGTGCAAGGCGTGGGACCGCAGCTTTATCGACGTGATCGTCGCGGCCAATGCGAAGGGATGCGCGATCGCGCCCGAGCTGGTTTACGATCCGGTGAAGAATCCCAAGGGCGCGCGCTGCACCATTTGGGAAATGAATGCGGCGACCGTGGGCCGCGATCCCGCCACTGGTTATGCGCGCGCGGCACTCGACAACGTCGGCGTGCAATACGGCCTCGAAGCGCTAAACAACGGGAAGATTTCGAAGCAGGAGTTTCTGGATCTCAATCGCAACATCGGCGGTTACGATGCCGACGGAGTTCCGCGCGCCCAGCGCACCGTGGCCGATCTCGAAGCGCTGCGCATGTCATACATCACGGGGCGCATCAATTCAGGCGCGGGCGGACTCGCGTCCGTGCCGATTCTCCATTACCGTCCATACAACGATCCGCTAGGCGATATCCACGATCGCTTCCGCGATTTCGTCGTCCGCGAACGGCTGCGCAAAACGAACGGTCGCGTCGATAACCAGGTGCTGTGGGTATATCCCGCAGGCGATCGCGCGCTCGCTGCGAAGGTGAGTGGCCTTGCGATCGACACCATGACGCAGTGGCTCGACACGAAAACCAAACCCGCCGCCGCAGTCGACGGCTGCTGGACTAAGGAAGGCTCGCGCATCGATGAGCCTGCGACGTTCGACGGCCCAGGCAAATGCAACGACCTGTTTCCATCGCACAAGAATCCGCGATTGGTCGCGGGTGCGCCGCTGACCGACGACATCGCGAAGTGTCAGCTCAGGCCGGTGAATCCGGCGGATTATAAGGTTCAGTTTACGAGCTCCGAGTTGCAGGAACTGCGCGCGATTTTCCCCGGCGGTGTGTGCGATTACTCGAAGCCGGGCGTGATGCAGCTTCCGTTGGCGGGAACCTATCTGACACTTCCGTTGAGGTCGCCGGCGCCTGCACGCGGTGGAATGGGCGCGGCTGTGCAGCGCTAATTCGATCCAGGCACCACGTTCAGCGAAAGAAAAATGAACAATGGCGACCCGCCGAGGCTGCATTTGAACTGCTGGTAACCGGTAGCCGGTCCGATGCGCACGTCGATCTGAAAAATCCGCTCGACGGTTCCCGGAGCAAGGCCGGCGTACAGAATCTCGGCATTGGAGCAGGTCAGCGACTGAGTGATTCGTGAAAATGGTTCGGTCAAAGGCGCGGCAGCGCCGTCGGGAACTTCAGGCGAGACCGGACCCAAGCCGGCTGCATAGACGTGGATGATCTCGCCGACATTGACTGGTCCGGAGTAGGTCTGGGTCCAATCCTGGCGTCGGAGGGCGAAGGCGAAGAGACTTTGGGAGAGGACACGTTCCACTTCCGGGAAATCGAATGGCGTATTGCGGCCTGGAATTTCGGCCACAATTCGAAAGGACCCTGCGATATCCCAAGGAATCAGGATACGGACGCTGGTGGGTTCGAGCCGGACGATCGGAATCTTGCGTTCCCCGATCCGCATCGTGATATTTCCGAGGTTCGGAGTGAGTGGCGGCGTGCCCTCGATTACGGTGTCAGAGAGACCGGAACCGTCAAGTGCGAGGGAGAGGCCGGCGACGATTGGCGCGAACGAAGGTTTGAGATAAGGCGTCTGGCCGATCAATTCGAGCGTGGTACTGTCGTCCACGCTGATTCTGAGGAGACCTCCACGGCCGGTGACCGCATAGACGACTTTGCCGTCGCCCGAAAGAGTCGCCTCAGTGATCTTCGCAGGCTCGTCGGTGAGGATCCGATCGACCAGGGTGTTGGTGTCGAGCACGTGAACCTGTCCATCGCGAAGGAAGAGCAGACGACGGCCATCGTCACTCAGGTTGAGGTTCGAAAAGAATTGATCCCCCCTGAGCAGAAAGTTCGATTCGAGAGTTCGTAGATTGAGTAGCCCCAGACTCTGGTCCTGGCGCTGGAAGACAACTTTCGATGCGCCTGCGTCGATGAGTAGCGGGAGAACATCCGGGATCGGAAAAGGCTGCGGATCTGCGCCGGGTTTGAGGATGTACCCGCTGGTTTGCAGGAATCTATCAATGAGACCAATCACCGCCGTGCCATCGTTGGCGATCACGCGCCCGCCAGATGGGGCAATCCGCACGAGCTGCAAGAATGGAAACACGGGAATTTCGATGGGCTTCTGAACGCTGGTCTGAAAGTCGAGCAAAGAGATGCTGGCCTGTGTGCCGCGGCCGTCCCCTGCAAGGAAGCGAATCGCGAAGCGACCACCGGAACTGAGCCGTACCACGCCCGGCAAGATGATCTCGCCGGCAGCACTAACGATTTGAGTGGCGTTAACGTTGGGAGGACCCGAGCAAGGGCCGGACGAGTTGGTCCAGTACGACAGCGCAAGGATGCCCGCGGCGGATGTTTCAGCGCCGACGTAACCCGTAAAGCCGCCCACCTTGCATGTCGACTCTCCCGGCCCGGGGGCACTCGTTGCTTCCGTTTCGCGCGCACGGAAAAGCTTCACGCCCTCTTGCGTTGTGACGAAAATTTTCCCGTTGAGGGGCTGGGCCGCACCTTTCAGTCGAAGGGTGGACGCGAAGTAGACAGACGAACCGTCGGCCGTCGAGGCGAGTCCGGTGAATTGGGCTGAAAGACACGGGGCTAATAAAACAGCGAGCCACGCGGTACTGCGATACATCTACCTATTAGGCTAGCATCCGCGAATTTTGCGACCGCCTCCCCCGCGGTCGTGGCGCGGGCTTGAGCCCGCAGCCTTGGCTTTAGCCAAGGAACTAAAATTATTGCTCCGCCAGTGTCCGCGCCGGATCGATTCGCGCGGCCCGACGTGCCGGAAGATAACACGCGATCATAATCGTCGCGATCAGCACCACTGTTGCACTCGCCAGCGTCAGCGGATCCGATGGCTTCACGCCGAACAGCAGCGATCCGAGCGCGCGCGCCGCGAGCAGTCCCGTTGTCAATCCGATCACCGCACCCACCACCGCGAGTCTCGCGCCCTGGCCGAGCACCATCCATACGATGTCGCGATCGGTCGCGCCCAGCGCGATGCGCGTGCCGATCTCACGAGTCCGCTGCCGCACCGTGTACGACATCACGCCGTAGATCCCCACGGCGGCCAGCGCCAGCGCCGTCGCTGCGAACAATCCCAACAACCAGAGAGCCAGATTCTGAATCTGCAGCGAAGCGCGTGCCACCTCCGCCATCGTGATGGTCTCGGGAAACAACGCCGACGGTTCGACGCCGCGAATCGCCGACTGGACCGCCGGAGCCACCTTCGCCGGATCTCCCGCTGTTCGGAGGAACAATCGAATCTGTGGCGAGGGATTGATTTCGAACGGGAAATACAGATCGGCCCGCGGGGCTTCGCTGAGATCGGCGCGGCGGATGTTGCCGACCACGCCGACGATTTCCGCGCGCGTCTGCCCGATCAGAATCTCGCGTCCCACCGCGCTTTGCCCATCGAAGTAGCGTTTCTGCAAGCCTTCGCTCACGATCACCACGGTCTTCGATCCCGGACGGTCGCGGTCGTCGAAGTAGCGCCCGCTGAGCAACGGAATCTGTAGCACCTTGAAGAATCCACCGGTCGACATCTGCCATCCGACCTCTGGTGGGCGCTCGCCCGCGGGCGTCGGATTCTCAGGCCGGTCGATCGACGCCGTCCAGTGATTTCCGGTGAGCGGAACCACGACGGCCGCGCCGATTTCCTGCACGTCAGGAATCGCGCGAACCGCTTCAAAGGCTCGCTGCCAGAAAACCTTCGCGGCTTCGGGCGCGCGATAACGTTCGAAGGGAACCGCGACCTCCATAGTCAGCACGCGATCGGTTGTGAATCCTGGATCGACCGCCAGTAATCGCGAGAAGCTGCGCAGGATCAGTCCGGCGCCGATCAACAGAACGATCGCCAGCGCCACCTCGCCCACCACCAGCGCCGATGCCGCGCGCCGCGCACCACCGCCCGCGCTCGATCTTCCCGCGGCCACCAGCACTCCCGATCCATCTTGTTTGCGCACCGCCAGTGCCGACAACATTCCGAACACCAGCGCGGTCGCGAGCGTGACCAACAATGCGAACCCGAGCACCCAGGCGTTCACGTGCACCTCGGCGAGCCCGGGAACATCGACCGATTTCGGGACCAGCGTGACCAGCGCGCGCGTTCCCCATATCGCGATTAATACGCCGGCCGTGCCCGCGCAGAGCGCCAGCGCCAGGCTCTCGGCAAGCAGTTGCGCGACCAGCCGTTTCTGTCCTGCACCGAGTGCGACGCGCACGGCCATTTCGCGATGCCGCCCCAGCGATCGCGCCAGTAAGAGGTTCGCGACGTTCGCGCATGCGATCAGCAGCACCACGCCCACCGCGCCGAGAATCAATACCAACGCCGCTTTTGTATCGCCGACCAAGGCGTCGCGCAGCGGCAGCGCATAGTATTCGGTCGACTGATTGCTGCGCGGAAATTCCTCTTCAAGCCTTTTCGAAATCGCGGCAAGATTCGCCACGCCTTCCTTCAGCCCGACGCCCGGTTTCAGCCGCGCGACGGAGTAGGTCCAGCCGTTCTTGCGTCCCGCTGGAGCTTCGAGCGGCATGGCTTGAGGAATGATAACGTCGGTCTGCATGGTCGGCGGGAAATGGAATCCCGGGGGCACCACGCCGATCACTTGAACGTCTCGAGCGCCGATCTTCACGCCGCGCCCGACGACTTTGGGATCGCCAGCGAAACGGCTCTTCCAGAGCTGGTCCGACAACACTACGACGGGCGCAGCGCCGGGCCGCGTATCTTCCCTCGTGAGCAGCCGGCCGAGTTGCGGGCGCACGCGCAGCAGATCCAATAGGTCCGCTGTGGCGGACAGGGCGCGCACGCGAAATGGCTCGTCCATGCCGTAGATCGTGACTTGCGGGCTGCCGTACGCGGCGATCGATTCGAACGCGGCTTGGCGCTTCGCCAGATCCACGTAGTCGCCGATCGCGATGAACTCTTTCGTCACCGCGGTCGAGCGGTCGCGATGCCGCAGGATCACCAGGCTGTCCGCGTCGACGTACGGCAGCGGCCGCAACAGCACCGCCTCCACGACCGCGAACACGGCTACGTTGCCGCCCACTCCCAGCGCCAAGGTCAGCACCGCCGCCAGCGTAAAGCCCGGCTCGCGCAGCAGCAATCGAAAGGCGTGTCGAAGATCGTGCCAGAACATCGGAATTCGCTCCTTAGGTGATTCAGTTGGTTTCACGAATGACTGCTGCGACGGCAGGAGGTTGAGCGCGCGTTCGCGCAGCTCCAGCCCCCAGCACTGCAGGAAAATCAAAAACGTGCGTGTGGCCAGCCAGCGTCGGTTCGCGATCTGCGCGTCGCAACACGACGGCTCGAACCATTCTTCGCGCGCGCGCCGCGGAAGCAGTCGTGACAGCACGTCACGCATTCGACCACCTGGGACGCGCCGCCGCTCCGCTGACCGATTCGTAGAACGATTGCGTGGCCGACCACAACCTCGCGCCCGCGGGCTTGATCCGATAGCGACGCTCCTTCACCGCCTGGCCACTCAAAGTGATCTGCTCGTACCAGCCTTCGACCAGCCCGTCGCGTTCCAGGCGCGCCATCATCTGGTAGAACGCGGGCCCGCTGCGGCGCACGCCGTAGGTCGCGATCGCCTCACGAATCACGCGCCCGGGCTGTTCGTTCGCACGCAACACGCCGAGTACCAGAAATTGGAGGTGCGTCAAAGCTGGAAGTTCTTTACGCCGCATAACGTCACATTATGTAGTACCGCATTACCCGCCTCAAGGTACGCAGCGGCAGGTAAGCTGGAAAACGCTTACATTCCCTTACGTCTCAAAATGTTGGAAAATAGCCGTTGTTCGTCCGCGCGGTGCTGCCACCTTGGTTCGGCGCGGTTCGTCTAAGGAAATTTATGAGACCAACCTTGCTTCTGCTTCTTGTCGCCTCGCTCGCCGCGGCCGACGATCCCAAGTGCCAAGCCGTCTCGAAGCTCGCGCTCAAAGACGCGACCTTCGCGGTCGAAGAAGTTTCCGGCGCCTTCACGCCGCCCGGCGCGACGCAACCCATTAACAATCTTCCCGCGTTCTGCCGCGTCTACGGCAGCCTCAAGCCATCGGCCGATTCGGATATCAAGTTCGAAGTCTGGCTGCCCGCCGGGACAAGCTGGAACGGCAAGTTCCAAGGCATCGGCAATGGCGGCTTCGCGGGAGCCATCGGCTTCGGCCAGCTTGCCGACGCGGTGAAACACTATTACGCGAGTGCCTCGACGGACACTGGACATCAGGCCGGCGGCGTCGACGGGCGCTGGGCCAACGGACACCTGGAGAAGATTGTCGATTACGGCTATCGCGCGATCCACGAAACTGCGGTCGCCGCGAAATCGATCATCAAGACCTACTACGGCAGCGCGCCGAAGAAGTCGTATTTCAGTTCGTGCTCGAACGGCGGACGCCAGGCACTAATGGAAGCGCAGCGCTACCCCGAGGATTATGACGGCGTCATCGCCGGCGCGCCCGCCGCGAACATTATTCCGCTGGTCAGCGAATTCGCCGCCAACATCAAGGCGCAGCTCAGCGACCCCGCCAATAGCATCCCTCCGGTGAAAATACGTGTGATCGAAGCCGCGGTGCTCGAGGCCTGTGACGCGAACGACGGCGTGAAGGACAAGGTGGTCGACAATCCGACGCGCTGCGATTTCAAGCCGGAAGTACTGCTCTGCAAGGGCGAAGATTCCAACTCCTGCCTGACGGCTCCGCAGATCGCATCCTTGAAGACGATCTATGCGGGTCTCAAAAACGGCAAGGGCGAGGCGGTCTATCCGGGCTTCTCCGTCGGCGGCGAAACGGGTCCGGGCGGATGGAACGCATGGATCACCGGCCAGTCCGCTCAATTCCAGTTCGCGACCAATTTCTACAAGTACTTCGTCTACGGCAATCCCGATTGGGACTTCAAGACTTTCACGTTCGAAAAGGATTACAAGGTCGCCGAGGACAAGCTCGCGCGCATCCTCAACGCCGTCGATCCGGATCTGAAGAAGTTCTCCGCGCGCGGCGGCAAGCTGATCCTGTATCACGGCTGGAGCGACGCAGCGATTCCTCCGGTCGCAACGATCAATTACTACCAGAGCGTCAAGACTAAGTTGGGCGCGAAAGAGGCCGACGCGTTCACGCGGCTTTACATGGTGCCGGGCATGCAGCATTGCGGCGGCGGCCCCGGCCCGAGTGTTTTCGGCCAAGGTGGAGTCGCCAGCAGCGATGCCGATCGCGATGTCGCCGCGGCGCTCGAGCGCTGGGTCGAGCAGGGAACTGCACCCGGACCGATCGTCGCGACGAAGTTCAAGGGGCCTGGACCCGCGAGCGGTGTCGAGCGCACGCGCCCGCTTTGTCCCTTCCCGCAGGAAGCCAAATACAACGGGTCGGGCAGCACCGACGATGCGGCGAATTTCTCTTGCGCAGCGCCCAAGTAACAGGCGATCTTGTCGCCTGTATTTAGGAGTAGGGTAGGCGATCTTGTCGCCTGCCATCCGTGAATGACTCCTCGTACGATTCTCGACGGTCTCGCATTTCCAGAATGCCCGCGCTGGCACGACGGGGCGCTGTATTTCTCCGACATGCACGCGGGCGTCGTGTGGAAACTCGACCCCGACGGCACTGCGACCAAGGTTCTCGAACTCCCCTCACAACCCGCCGGCCTCGGCTGGTCGCTCGACGGCGCACTCAACGTCGTTTCGATGCACGAGCGCAAGCTGTACAAATTCAGCGACGGCGAACTCGTCCAGCACGCCGATATGTCGAGCTTCACCCCGAGCCAGACCAATGACATGGTGATGGATCGCGAAGGTCGGGCCTACATCGGCAATTTCGGATTCGATTTGCACAACGGCGCGACGGCGTGCTCGACGATGCTGCTATGCGTCGAGCCCGATGGCTGCGTGCACGCCGCCGCCGAGCAAATGTGGTTCCCGAATGGGATGGTGATCACTCAAGATGAGAAGACCCTGATCGTCGCCGAAACGTTCGCCGGCAAGCTCACTGCGTTCGACTTTCAACCCGGCGGTGCGCTCACGAATCGCCGCGTCTTCGCCAAGCTCGGTTCCGATGACGGCAAGATTTACCCCGACGGAATCTGCCTGGACGCCGAGGGCGGCGTATGGGTGACGTGTCCGACCAGTCACAAGATTTTGCGTGTGGATTCAAGCGGTGCGGTCACGCACGACATCCCGCTCCCCGGTCGCGATTCTTACGCTTGTATGCTCGGCGGATCGGATCGGCGCGATCTGTACATCTGCACCTCGTCGCACGGCGTGCCTACTGAGACAGTCAGCGCGCGCAGCGGTCGTATTGAAGTAATGCGCGTCGACGTCCCCGGCGCCGGACTGCCTTAAAATCTAGACATTCCTTGACAAAACCACCGACCGTACGGTCGGTTTCTGCGATACACTGAACCTAGCCTTTGCGACCGACTTCGCGAAGCAGGTGACCGACACTATGACCCGTTTCCTCGCCCTGCCCCTGTTTGGCGGATTGCTCGCCCTCACTCTCAACGCCGCGCCGGTGACGTTTTCTAAGGACGTCGCGCCGATCGTGCAGAAACGCTGCCAGACCTGCCATCGTCCGGGTCAGGTCGCGCCCATGTCGTTCCTCAATTACAAAGAGGTTCGCCCGTGGGCCAAGTCAATCAAGGGCGCAGTGCTGCAGCGCAAGATGCCGCCGTGGTTCGCCGATCCCAAGCATGGCGATTTCTCCAATGACGCGCACCTTTCGCAGAAAGAAATCGAAACCATCACCGGGTGGGTTGATGGTGGAACGCTCGAAGGCGATCCCAAGGATATGCCGGCGAATCCGCAGTTCTTCGAGGGCTGGACTATCGGCAAGCCTGACGTGATCCTTTCCATGACGGACGAGTTCAGCATCCCCGCGGAAGGCGTCGTCAACTACAAGTATTTCGCGGTGCCCACCAATTTCACTGAAGATCGCTACGTGCAGTTCGCCGAAATAAACATCGGCGACCGCGCGCACGTGCATCACGTGATCGTCAGCGCGCGCTATCCGGGTCAAGGTCCACTGCCTCCGGCGGGCGAGATAACGCGCGAGCGGCTCGGTCAGTTTGGCGGCGGACGTGGAGCGACGACGACCGCAGCGCGCGGCGAAAACGCGGTACCCGCTAATACTCCTGAAGGTTTTGTTCCGCGCACGCCCGAAGAATCCGACGGTCGCCTGGTTGGCTGGGCTCCCGGCGAAGCGCCGTTGATCCTGCACGACGGTCAGGCCAAGCTGGTCAAGAAGGGCTCGGTGCTCACTTTTCAGATTCACTACACCACCAATGGAAAGCCGGGTAAGGACCGCACCTCGGTCGGCCTGATCTTCTCTAAAGTGCCGGTCGAAAAGCGTGTGATCACCGCCGGCGCAATGGCGCGCAACCTGGTGATCCCGCCGGGCGAGCCGAACTATGAATCGGCCGGCAGCTTCACGTTCAAGGAAGACAGCCACATCGACAGCCTGCATCCGCACATGCACGTGCGTGGCAAGGACGCGCTCTACACGCTGGTTTATCCCGACGGCACGAAGAAAATTCTGCTCAATGTCCCGCGCTACGATTTCGCATGGCAGCTCACGTATTTCCTGCGTGAGCCGATCGCCGCGCCCAAGGGCAGCAAGCTCGAAATCCTGGCGCATCATGACAACTCGGCCAATAACAAGTTCAATCCCGACCCGACCAAGGAAGTGCACTGGGGCGAGCAGACGTGGGACGAGATGATGATCGGATACTTCGATTACACGCTCGACAAGCAGGATCTGCGCAAGCCCGCGGCCTCCTCGAGCGGGGCCGGTCAGAACTAACCGCGAGGTCAACATGAAATCGAATACGATTTGCCTGCTGGCATTTGCCGGCGCGCTGGTGGTGTGTCCAGTGTTCGGCGCGAAGAACGCGCCGCTGGAACTCGGTGGCGTTGCTTGCACCACTCCGCCGCCCATGCATTGTCCCGATGCGAATTGCGGCGCGCTGGTCACTGAGCAGGGCACTGCGGTCGAACCGAAAACCGGCCGCAAGTATTTTCTCGACTATCCGTGCGACCTCAAGAAGAACGAGAAGGTGACGTTCATCCTCGCGCTGCATGGCGGCGGCTCCTACGGAAACTGGCAGCGCCACTATTTCCCGATCGTCGACTACAAAGACAAGTACCGGCTGGTGATCGCGACTCCGAACGCGCCCCCGCGCGTGTGGGCCGCGACCGACGACGAGTATCTCCAAAACATCGTCAACCTGGTTTACGAGCAGGTTGGCAAGGCGAATATCAAACAGTTTTGGCTGGTCGGCCACTCACAGGGCGGCATCACATCGAACCGTCTGATCCGCACCGACTTCTTCAAGCAGCGTGTCGACGGATGGCTGAGCTTGTCCGGCGGTCGCTTGGGCGGAAACCCCGGCCGCGGAAGTTTCTCGAACCTGGGTCGCCCGGCAGCGAGCAGCGCGGACAAAATGACGGCTGACAAAGCCGGCACGCCGCCCGCTGGTCGTCCCGGTGGAGCCTCCGCATTCACCGCGTTGCGTGAGCCGCCCGACGCCAACATTTCCTTCATCTACGAAACTGGTCAGTTCGAAATGGACGACAAGGGTATGCCCGAAACCTCCGCGTGGGCCGAGAAGTACAACTGTGGCGCGCGCGTGAAACGGCCCGACGTGGTCGACACCAAGCCCGGTTACGTTTACGATTCGACGCGCCAGGATCCCGGCTCCGACGCCTGGGGTCGATTGCCGCGTCCCGGCACCGCGCAGATCTTCGAGTATCCGAAATGCCAGGGCGGCCACATCGTCGCCGACGTCGTGCGACTGAACAAGGGGCACACAGAGGGGCTTGAGCCGCATATCACCGAACAGCTCGTCAAGATGATGCTGTCGGCGAAGCGTTGACGTCGGGCTATCGAATCGAGCCACAGGTCTTCTCCGACTTGGAATGCTCCACGTTGCTCGCAGCCCTGGCTAATTCCGTGCGTGGCCGGGCCGGATCGCGACACTTGATGTCGAATCCAGCGGTCGCTTCACTCGCGGCGGACCATCGATTGCGCAATCTTGCGGCGAGCATGCTCGACAGACCCGCAATCCCCTTTCGTGCGACGCTGTTCGAAAAGTCTGAGCAGGCCAACTGGCTGATCGCCTGGCACCAGGACACGGCGTTGCCCTTCGTTGCTCCGTTCGATCGCGCTGGATGGGGACCTTGGTCGGTCAAGTCAGGCGTGCACTATGCGCACGCTCCCGCCTACGCGCTGGAGCGAATCGTCGCGCTAAGGATACATCTCGACGATTCGACATCGGAGAACGGACCGCTCCGCGTGATTCCCGATTCGCATAGCCACGGCGT
>DASYPO010000293.1:0-2070 GCA_036006545.1 Bryobacteraceae bacterium | reverse complement strand
TCGCGGCGGGTTTCGCGTGTCGTTCGCGCTGGGAGGCAAGGCAATCGAGGCGGTCCGCGCGGCAAAGTTCCCCAAGCACGTGATGGAAGTGATCGACGCAGCACCGAAGTATGCGGAAGGTTACGGCATCCGGCTCGATGTGAAGGGGCCGAAGGATCTTCCCGCGATCAAGAAACTCGCGGCGATCAAGGTGCAGCACTAGCATTTCCTACACGCTCGCCGAGCACACGCACACTTGGCGCGGGCTTGAGGAATCGAACTGAACCCGAGTGAACTCGCCGTAACGTTCCAGCATGCGGAATCCGGCGGCTTCGAGCAACAGCGGCAGTTCCTGCGGGAAAATCACGCGCAGGCGATACTCGATCATCTTGAAATCCGGAGCGCCGGGCGCGGAGAGATGCCACACAATATGACGCACCTGAGCAGCGGAATCGTAACTGGCGGTTTCCTCGATAGTCACTTGACCGCGCTGCGGATCGGTCAGCGCCAGCACCGGATAACGCTGCGCGGGATCGCGCACCAAGTGCTGAAGCTCCCACTTCGAGATATCGAATACCAGTCTGCCTCCCGCGCCCAACAGACGGCGCACGCCGGCCAGACATTGCTTCAAGTCGTCAATCGAATGCAGATGCAGCAGCGAGTTTCCGGGAATCAGAATCGCCGCAAACGGGCCGGGAACGTTGACTTGCCGCATGTCCGCCTGGATGAATTGGACCTGCACGCCGGCGGCCTGCGCCTTGGTTTGCGCCGCCTCGAGCATCGACGCGGATAGATCGACGCCCAGGATGTCGATGCCGTTTTTTGCGATCGGAATGGTAAGGCGTCCCGATCCGCAGGCCATTTCGAGGACGCGGCCACCGCTCCTGCGCGATTCCTCCAGATAGAAACGTTCAGACGCAAGCAGACGCTCCCGTCGAACTTCGTCTTGCAACCCATCGGCGTCGCTCGCTGAAGGGAACAGCAGGTCGTAGAGTGCAGGATCTTCGTAGAGGGAGTCGCCGGACAAAGATCAATTGTAAGCGCCGCCGAGTTAGTCTGTAAGGATGACGAAACGTACTGCTGCGATCGGTCTCCTTCTCAGCGGTCTTGCGACCGCGCCGTATGCAATCGCCCAGCGCGGCGGACCGACGCGTGACCTGGAGTTGGTCGCCAAGCGCAACGCGATCGAGCAGGAATTGCAGTCGCTCGCGATCGTCGAGCGCAAGCTGATGGTTCCGATGCGCGACGGCAAGCGCATGGCGACGGACGTCTACCGGCCCAAAGACACCTCCAAGAAGCACCCCATCATTTTCGTGCGTACGCCCTACAACTTCAACTTCTGGGATGTGCGCTTAGGCGCGCCGCGCGACATGACCGCGCAGCTCACCGCGATAAAGCGCGGTTACGCCTACATCGAAATGAACGAGCGTGGGCATTTTTTCTCGGAGGGAAATTACGACATTCTGGGCGCACCGCTTTCGGACGGCGACGACGCGATCACCTGGATGTCGACGCAACCGTGGTCCAACGGAAAGGTCGGCACTATCGGCTGTTCGTCAACGGCGGAGTGGCAACTCGGCGTAGCGTCGCTGGGCAACAAGGGATTCGCGGCGATGATCCCGCAAGGCTTCGGGGCGGGTGTAGGCCGCGTGGCGCCGTATTTCGAGCAGGGCAATTGGTATCGCGGCGGCGCGGTGCAGATGCTGTTCATCGCATGGATTTATGGGCAGCAGAACCAGGTGCGTCCCATGTTTCCGCCGAACACGTCGCAGGAAGATCTGATTCGCGCCTCGAAAGCGTTCGACCTGGCGCAGCAGCTTCCGCCGGTCGATTGGTCGAAAGCGCTTCGCCATCTGCCCGAGATGGACATCATCAAAGCGGTGGACGGGCCGCACGGAATTTTCGCAGACCGCATGGAGGTTTCGACCGGTGGCGCGATGATCAAGCGCGCGCCTAATGATCCTGCCTGGTATCGCGGCGGATTGTGGCACGACAATATGCCGATCAACGTTCCGGGATTTTGGTTCATGTCGTGGTACGACGTCTCGGTGGGTCCGAACCTGGCCGCGTACAACTATGTCCGCCGTACCG
>DASYPO010000292.1:0-16999 GCA_036006545.1 Bryobacteraceae bacterium | reverse complement strand
CGCAGCGGCAGATCCAGTTTTCACTGCGTTTCAATTTCTAGGAGTGACTGGCGGGACCAGGAGCTCCCGCGCCGACCGGGAGGTCGGCCCCACACGCACGGCGCGCAGCGGCAGATCCAGTTTTCGCTGCGTTTCAATTTCTAGAAGTGCCTGGCGGGACCAGGAGGTCCCGCGCCGACCGGGAGGTCGGCCCCACTAACGACCGGGGGGCGGGTCGACGGATCCGCAGGAGTAGCCCCACTATTGCCCGGGGAGCGGATCGACGTACACGATCTCCGCGCTCTGCACGGCCGGGAGTTTCACCAGTACACCGTCCTGATTCAACTGCTCGCCGGTCATAGTGAGCACGCGCGGATCGTCCTGGAAGCGCACCAGATAGCTGCGCGAAGCGATGAATCCGGAGAGCTTGATCACAGCCGACTTGGCTTTTGAGGATTCGCGGGTGACGATCGCGATGGCGCTATCCGTGGCGGGGTTGTAGCTTTGGAGCGCATCAATTTTGCCCTGGCCCGGAGTGGTGGTCACATGGAAAACCCGTCCCGACTGAACACGGGAGCGAATTTCTTTATAAGTGCCTATCTCACGGGTGACCAGTTCGCGCCCATCGGAGGACAGCTCAGCCAATCGGCTCATGAGGTGCCAAGGGCCGCCGAACATGTAGCTGCGCGTGAGATAGGTGCTGATGGGCTGCTCCGGCATGTAGCGCTCCGCGAATCGGGGTGAGAAAGGATACGTCGCGCCATACACGGCCTGCCGGGACCCGAGCGCACCGGAGGCGTCGTTGGTGATGGAGGTAACGTAGCTCTGCACCATATTGAAGGTCATCATGTTGCCGCCGTTCTCGCAGTTCTCCCACAGCACGTTGGGTCGCAGGCGGCGAATTTCGGAGACGACGTAATTCAGTCCTTCGACGGAATTGGCGTAATTGCTGTCGCGCGAATCATGCGTGTGCGTAGTCTTGGTGCATTGTTTCACCATGTGCTCGCCGTCCTGCAGGATCCAGTCCACGTTGTAATCGTCGATCAGTGCCAGCGCCTGCTGGATCACCCAATCGCGCGTTGGGACGTTGGAGAGACACAGTGACAGAGCCCCGAAATAGTTGTACGTCTCGGACGAAGTCCAATCCGGATTTTCCTGCAAGACCGGTGCGTCGGCTGCAGCTTCGGCGAACGCGAAATGCAGCGCAAACTTCATACCGAGGGAGTGCACGTAATCGGAAACCGCGCGCAGGCCACCCGGAAATTTGGCGGGATCGGCACGCCAGTCGCCGATTGAGCGCGCCCATCCCAGGTCGACGATAAACAGCTCGACTCCGATGGCGGCTGCCACCTCGGCATTGCGCTTGAGAATTTCCTCGTCGATTTGCTGGCCATAACCATAGGAATCGAATCCGACGTATGGAAAACCAGGGGGACGCGGAGTAGCCAGCGCACTCTCGACAAAGGCCTGGGTGCGGAATCCGGCGTCATCCCAATCGCCTTGAAAGACGCCCAGGAAAGCAGCCGGAACCTGAAATGTTTCACCGGGAGCAACGGGATGGAAAAGATCGCTGACGTTGGCCGCAAGCTGCAAGTAACCTTCGGACGCGTAGTGACGCGCGGTGGCCTGCGCCTGACCGTCGAATTCCCAGCCGGCAAAAAGACCGCGGTCGTCGGGATCGCGCAGCGCCATCCAACCGCAGTAGGTTCCGCGCGCCCCGGTGAGCAACGAAGCCGCTGCGCCGGAAGGATTTAGCGTCACCTGGCTGGTCTGAAAATCCGACGGCTGCGGCTGGACGTTCCACTGGGTTACGCGCCACAGGCGGAATGTAGTCGCATCTTTGGCGGCAAAACTGTAAGGCATCATGTCGGCGACGCGCGCGTCCACAGTTCGTAACAATTGATTCGTTACGAACACTCGATGCCGCAGCACCGGCTCGCCTTCATATAGAGAAAGCTCTACGCGTATGCTGACCGATTTTGTCGCATCCTGTAGCACAATCACTTGGCGGCGCAGGCTGGCCGTCGGTTTTTCAACATATTGCTTAACCAGTTGGAAATGCGTATTCGCGTCGTAGGTGGTCGATCCGAGGCGGACGCGTATCGGCGACGAGGGGCGACCTTCTGCCGGTAGCCACGATTTGCCGGTCGCGAGTGAATCGATTCCTTTGAACTGGAAAGTGCCGTCCGACGCCAGCACAAATCCGGCGTGTACTACGCCATTGGATAAATCCCAGCGGTGGGCGTTGGGATCATAGCTGAAATCAAAGTCGGCGTGCGCTAGGAAAGCTGTCGCACAAAACGCAAAAATCGAGTATCGAAGCGTCCGCATCGCTTATCGGTCAAAACCCTCTCTGCAACTCTTGTCGCGCAAAAGGGGTAAAGCTTTTAGCTGGAAGCTATCGTGGCTTCGTTAAGTGACGCTGGCAGGCGGCAACGCAACGCGCGAGTCCGCTGTCACCGCGTCGCGTGTCATCCTGCTGGGTACAATATCTGATGAGTTTGACGCGAAAAGCGTTTCAAGGATTACGAGTCGGATTACCTGATTTATCGCCGAACCGCCGGATTTACCGGCGAACGGTCAGGAAAAACGGTTGCTGCTGGAGTGGTGTTCCGCCGAGAGTGACCGTAATGGCCTGGTCGCCATCGGGAACGTTAGGAACGGTGATATTGAATTGATACAGGCCGACAAAGCCGGGCGCCAATCCTTTATAGGTGAGCGTGGCGGCGGTAGAGCCGAAACTAACGGTCACGGGTGCGGTGATGCTGTTGAGCGCGCTGACTACGATCCCCGGCAAATTCGCGGGCGTGGTATCGCCAAACCCGATCCCGTATACCGTAATGTTGTCGCCGGGCTTGGCGGGGCGCGAGTTCAATCCTGGTATCGCATTGGTGTTGAGCACGTAGGCGCCGTCTGAGAACTGCGCCACCAGGAACTGCTTCCCGCCGATGATGAAACTATCGGGCGCCAGCAGTCCGGGGGCAGTCGCGGTCTTCTGGCGGTTGAACGCCTGACTGCTCTTGGTGCAGTTGGTGACGACAATGGCGGACGGACCGACGAAATTGTCATCAGGCGCCTGGACGTTCACCTGTCCTTCACTCGAAAAGAAGACGAAACCGGGTTTGCCGTTAATCGTGACGCTGGTGTTGTCGAGCTTGGTGGGCGCATTGGCACCGTTGAAATCGGGACAGGCCCACTGACGGGCGGGCATCGATGAGAATCCGGTGCCATAAACCTCCAGCCATGATCCGGCGCCGTAATTCGCCAGTCCGCCGAACGCACCCGCGGTAATGACGTTCGTGATGTTGGGCGTGTTCGCGCTGCAGGTGAGCGCGGGGCTGGGCGTCAGCACATAGCTCTTGGTATAGACGTGATCGCCGGAGTCTTCGAGAGTGTTGTTGTTTACTGCGTTGCCGGCAACGTAGAAATTGATTGGGCCGACGTCGGTTGCGGGCGGCGTCCAGGTAAAAGTGAAATTCGGCGAGGCACTGGGCGCGGAGTGTTCAATGAACTGCACCAACGCATTCGCATTACATCCACGCGAAGTTTTGACGCTGCCGTTATCGCATAGCACGATCGTGCCCGCGCTCGGAGTGAAATCGCCGGCTTGGCCGTTGGTGAGGTTGCTGGCCAGCCGCGCCGTCATTTGAAAACCGTAGCGGGTGTTGACTGGATCAGAAACAGTCACAGTAACGGTCTGCGGCACGCCAGGCGTGTAATTCGTTCCTCCGCAAAACGCCGCTTCCACTTTTCCGCCAGCCGCGTTAATTGGCCCACCCTGCTTCAGTCCCGTATGGCATCCGGCGCTGGCGCAGGCCAGAGGAGAGTCACCCGGAGCGCCGGTATAACGGGGATCGGGTCCCGCTGAGAATGCGCCAACCAGCGCGGGTATCAATGCAGCGCAGATCACACCGCTGGCTTGCAGAACTTTCCGGAATCTCATTACGAACACCCCCGTTGCCCCTAGTTTACGACATGCCCCGCTGCTTACTGAAACACTATTTCTTCAAACACGACAGCGCCTTTTTTGCTGCAGTGCTTAGAGGAATTTCATGGAGGCTTTTTTCGCGAAACCACGTAAACCCAGCGGGCGTGACACTCGTCCGCGCTTCCCAAACTACAAACAAGTAACGCCGATTCAAGATGGAATGCCGAAACTCGCCGACGCGGCGAATCGGGCGGGCACCTTTGAATGGCTCGGGCAGATCCCAGAAACCTCGCACCCGCGATCCTGGAGCCAGCAGAATACGCCCGCGGTTGCGAATCACGAGCAGCGTGTGTTCGAGCGAAACGGTGGCCGGTTTCGCGCGCTTCCCGGGAACTTCGTTTTGCGAGCCTCGCCGATTCGATTCGCAATGCTCGGCGATGGGACATGCTTGACACAGCGGGTCGCGCGGCAGACATACGACTGCGCCCAACTCCATCAGAGCCTGGTTGGAGCGCGAAGGGTTGCGCAGGTCGAGTAATCGTTCGGCGACCTCCCTGGTCGCGACGGCGTCGTTATTAGTGAGACGCGCCACCACCCGTTTCACGTTTCCGTCGATTACGGCGTGCGGCAAACCAAACGCGATACTGGCGACGGCGGCGGCGGTGTAATCTCCGATTCCCGGAAGCGCACGAATCGAATCATAATCGCGCGGAAACGCGCCCAGCGCGGCGATCTCGCAGGCAGCCTTCTGAAGATTTCGTGCGCGCGAGTAGTAACCCAAGCCGCTCCACATCGTGAGAACGTCTTGCTCGTTAGCGCGGGCCAGAGTGGTGGGGTTGGGGAAGCGCGTAAGGAATTTTTCGTAGTACGGAATTACGGCCGCAACGCGGGTCTGCTGCAGCATGATTTCAGAAACCCAGATGGCGTACGGATCGCGGGTGCGGCGCCAGGGAAGATCGCGCTTGGAACGGTCGTACCAGCGAGCTAACTTTTTTCGGATGGCGGGAGCGTCCAACCTTTTATAATAGAGATCTCCCCTTGAAAGATTCCGCCGTTCTAAACAATACGATTCGCATCCGTGGTGCGCGCGTTCACAATCTGAAGGACGTGTCGCTGGAGATCCCGCACGAGCAGTTGACGGTGGTCACCGGCGTTTCGGGATCAGGCAAATCGTCGCTGGCCTTCGACACGATTTACGCCGAGGGTCAGCGCCGCTACGTGGAGTCGCTTTCGGCGTACGCGCGCCAGTTCCTGGAGCGCATGGAAAAGCCGGACGTGGACGAGATCGACGGCATCGCTCCGCCCGTTGCGATTCGCCAGAAGAATACGACGCGCAATCCGCGATCGACGGTCGCGACGACGACCGAGCTGCACGACTTCCTGCGACTACTGTGGGCACGGGCTGGGCGAACGCATTGCCCCAACGGGCACGGCCAAGTGGAACGCGACACTGTGGATCACGTCGCGGCGAAATTGCTGGCGTTGCCGGCGGGATCGCGCTGGTATGCGCTGTTTCCCGTGGCGCAGGAGAAGTCGGCGGAGGCGCTGCGCGATCGTTTGTTCGATCTGCGCAAAAAAGGGTTCAATCGCCTGTATCAGGGCGGCCAGGTGTACGAGTTCTCGACGCCGGAATCGCTGTTGGACGTCGATTTTTCGAAACCGGTTTCCGTCTTGGTGGATCGCATCGCGATTTCGGAGAACGTTCGGCAGCGCGTGGTCGACACGCTGGAGATTTGTTATCGCGAGGCCGGCGAAGCGGTGTTTGAGCCCGCGGGCGGCGGCGAATCCCTACTGTTTAACGAGAAGTTTGCGTGCAAGAAGTGCGGTAAGGAATTTGTTGAACCGGAGCCGAGCCTGTTCAGCTTCAACAATCCCTTCGGCGCCTGCAAACGTTGTCAGGGATTCGGGAACACCATCGATTACGACCTGGACCTAGTGATTCCGGATCGATCGCTCAGCTTGCAGCAGGGGGCGGTCGAGCCGTGGACGCGGCCGATGTACGAATGGTTCCTGGCAGAGTTCAAGGCGGCGGTTAAGGGGAAAGTTCGCTGGAACGTTCCGTTCTTCGAGCTGAAGGAAACCGAACGCGCTGTGGTGTACGAGCAGGTCCGGCGATTTTTTCGGGACGTGGAGAAGAAGAAGTACAAGGTCCACGTGCGCGTGTTTTTGAGTCGATATCGCGGTTATACCTCGTGTCCCGATTGCGGCGGATCACGGCTGCGCGCCGAGGCGCTGTATGTCCGCGTGGGCGATCGCACGCTGGGCGACGTGGCGCGCATGAACATCGCGGAGGCGTATGAGTTTTTCGGTGCGCTGAAACTGTCACCCGAGGAAACCGAGATCGCCGAGAAAGTTCTCGTCGAGATCCAACAGCGTTTGAAATTTCTGAACGACGTGGGCCTCGAATACCTGACGCTGGACCGATTGTCGGCGACGCTTTCGGGCGGTGAAGCGCAGCGCATCCAGCTCGCCACCTGCCTGGGATCGCGACTGGTGGGCGCTTGTTACGTGCTGGATGAGCCGTCGATCGGTCTGCACAGTCGCGACACCAATCGCCTGATCGGCATTCTGCATGAGTTGCGCGACATCGGAAACACCATAGTTGTGGTCGAGCACGATCCCGACGTGATGCGCGCCGCCGATCACATTGTCGACATGGGGCCGGGCGCTGGAGAGCTAGGCGGGCGCGTGGTGTTCGAAGGAACGTTCGCAAAGCTAATGAAGAGCGGGAACGGATCGCTCACGTCGAAGTATCTGCGGGGCGATTTGAAGACGTCGCATTACACCGAGCGTCGCAAGGTGAATCCCAGGCGCGTGGTGCGTTTCCTCGGCGCGCAGGCACACAATCTCAAGGGATTCGACGTTGACATTCCGCTGAACATCATGGTCGCGATCACTGGAGTTTCGGGATCCGGCAAATCGACGCTGGTGCACGACGTCATTTATCAGTCGCTCGAAAAGCGCATGAATCGCGAAAACGCGCTGCCGGATCAGGAAGAAATGGGCACGGCTCCCGAGAAGCTTACTTGTCGCCGGGTTGAGAGGGCCGATCTGCTGACGCAGGTGGTGCTGGTGGATCAATCGCCTATCGGCCGCACGCCGCGCTCGAATCCGGTGACGTATATCAAGGCGTTCGACATCATCCGCGATCTCTTCGCATCGACGCCTGAAGCGGATCGTCGCGGCTACACGGCTGGACATTTTTCGTTCAACGTTCCCGGCGGCCGCTGCGAAACTTGCCAGGGCGACGGAACGGTGACGGTCGAAATGCAATTTCTGGCCGACGTCGAGCTGGTGTGCGAGGACTGCAAGGGTACGCGCTACAAGCCCGCATTGTTGGACGTGCGCTATCAGACACTCAACATTCACGAGGTGTTGAAGCTTACGGTCAAGGAAGCGATTTCGTTCTTTTCCGCAGCGCCCAGGCTGGTCGCGAAATTGAAAGTGCTGAACGATGTCGGGCTCGGGTACCTGCGATTAGGCCAATCGGCGACAACGCTTTCGGGCGGAGAAGCGCAACGCGTGAAGCTGGCCGCGCACTTGGCACAAGCCACCAGCGCGGGAACGCTTTACATTTTCGACGAGCCGACGACCGGGCTGCATTTCGACGACATCGCAAAACTGCTCGACGCGTTCGAACGGTTGCTGCGATCGGGCGCGAGCATTCTGATCATCGAGCACAACCTGGAAGTGATTCGACGCGCCGATTGGGTGATCGACTTGGGACCGGAGGGCGGCGCTCGCGGCGGACAGATCGTCGCGGAAGGAACGCCAGAGGAGATCGAGAAGGTCGAGGAATCCTATACTGGCAGATACCTGCGAGGAGGCGGAATATGAAACATCACGTGATGGGTTTAATTTTGGTCGCGGCACTACTGGGCGCGTGCTCACACGCCGAATTCCGAAAGATGATGCATGGCGAACCGGAACGGCGCGTGCGCGTCGCTACTGAATCGTCCAGCGCGACGTATGAAAAGATGAGCAAGCTCGACGACACTTTCGACACAGTCGCCGCAAGCCGCCCGTGCGACTCGGGTAATGTGCGCTGCGCCGGCGTTTCCGCCGATTGGTTTCGCGCTTCGCGATTGCAGCCGCTACTCGGCCGAGCTTTTGTGCGGGACGAAGAAGCGTCCTCGAACGTCGCGATTGTCAGCGCAGGTTTCTGGGAGAGGCGTTATGGCAAAGATCCAGCGCTGATCGGGCGCGTGATTGAAATCGGTGAGAAGAAATACACCGTCGTAGGTGTGGTCGCGAAGGAAGCAGGCCGATCAGCGGATGTCTACGTTCCCTGGTCGCCCACCGGCGATTCGATGAGCATCATCGCCCTGCTACGTCCTGGCGTCGATCTGAAAAAGGCACAGGTCGCAGTCGACGCAGCAGGTCTTAAAGTGACCTTGGAGCGTCCGCCGGCGGAATGAGCTACCTGCATCACGAAGAACATTTCCGCTCCTCCGCGTCGGTTCGGGACGTTGTGATCGGCATGGCCGACGGACTGACTGTGCCGTTCGCGCTCGCCGCCGGATTGACGGGCGCGATCGACGCATCGCGACTGGTCGTGGTCGCCGGTCTTGCGGAGATCGTCGCCGGATCGATCGCCATGGGACTGGGTGGCTATCTCGCCGCACGCAGCGAGGCGGAGCATTACGAGAGCGAGCGCGCGCGTGAAGAACGCGAAGTTATCGAAAAGCCCGCTGCGGAGCGCGCTGAGGTTCGCGAGATTCTGGAAGGCTATGGACTCACGCGCGAGCAATCCGATCCGATCATTGCTGCGTTCGAAGCTCAGCCGAAAACGTGGGTGGATTGGATGATGCGTTTCGAGCTGGGCTTGGAAGAACCCGATCCCAAACGCGCGCTGCAGAGTGCCATGACTATCGCGGGAGCCTACATTGCGGGCGGCATGATTCCGCTAGCTCCATACATGTTCCTGGCCAAAGCCAGCACCGCCCTGCCTTACTCGGTCGCCGCCACAGTCGTCGCACTGGCGATTTTCGGTTACATAAAGGGTCGTTTCACCGGCGCGCCGCCGTTGCGCAGCTCCATCCAGACGACGGTGATCGGCGGGCTCGCAGCGGGTGCAGCGTTTGGCATCGCCAAAGTTATTTCCTGAAGGTCACTCTGTTACATTGATAAGTCATGATCGTCGAGATTGACGGCGTCCCGCTGCACCTGGCACATCCCGACGAGCTGCCCATCACCTGGGTCGGTCAGGATGAAGTAATGCGGCAACTTTTAGCCGCATGGCTGGTGGTGGACCCGCAGGATCTACCCATGAATCCGCGCCTGCTGGGCAAGCCCGGCGTGGGAAAAACAACGCTCGCCTATGCGGCTGCTAAGCGCCTTGGCCGCGACGTTTACATTCTTCAAGCCACTGTCGACACGCGACCGGAAGACCTGCTGGTGACGCCGGTGATCGAAGGCGAGTCGCGACTGCGCTACGTCGCGTCGCCGCTGGTGACCGCGATGCTGCGCGGCGGAATCGTCATTCTCGACGAAGGCAACCGCATGAGTGAGAAGAGCTGGGCGAGTCTGGCTCCGCTGCTCGACAATCGCCGCTACGTGGAATCGATCGTCGCTGGGATCAAGATCAAGGCGCATCCGTTGTTCCGTTTGGTCGCAACCATGAACGACGATGCCAGCACGTTTGATCTGCCCGAGTACATTCATTCACGCCTGCAACCGCAAATTACCATCGATTTTCCAGAGCGTCACGAGGAATTTGCTATTCTTCGCGAGAATTTACCATTCGGCGATGAACATATCCTGAATTACGTGACGGATTTCCTCCAGCAGGCACATTCCGCCGATGAACGCTACACCGTCCGCGATGGGATCAACATCGCGCGCTTCGCCATGAAGCTTTCGCAGGGCGGCGTGGGCGGCGACACGTTGCAAATCGCGATCATGCAGACCCTCGGGGAAGAGGCGCTGCGCTATGTCCCTCGAAGCTGAGTTCAACGCGGGTAGTCTAGAGCGCGGACGCTTCCGCTACTTCCCGGTGGTGCCGGGCCGGCTGGAGTTTGCGATCGAACTTCGCCGGCTGCTCCTAGCAGACAAGCCCCCGATCGTCGCCGTCGAGCTTCCCGGGTTCTTAGAGGCGACCTATCGCCAGGCGCTGGCCCGCTTGCCCGAAATCTCGGTGGTCCTGTACGGATCGGAGGAAGACGAACGCGCGATCTATGTCCCGGTCGAGCCGGCCGATCCGTTTACCGAAGCATTGCGCACGGCGGAGGAGATCGGCGCCGAGGTGATCTTTCTCGAACCCGATTCGGCGGAGCGTCCGCACTTGCACGATACCTATCCGGATACTTACGCGGTGCGTCGTGTCGGTTTGGAGAAGTATATCGAAGCCTATCGCGTGTGGCCGCAGCAGCGCTCGGAGGAGATCAGCGAACACGCCGCGGCAATGGCGTGGAAACTTCAGGGAGCACATCCAGATGCGCGCGTCATTGTGGTCGTGTCGCTGAATCTCCTGGATCCGCTGCTGGATGCCATGCAGGTCCCGCAAGAGCCGCCACGCCGCAAATCGCAACACTTCGATGTTCGTCTGTTGAATCCGCATCCGGATTGTCTGGCCGAAATCACCATTGAGTATCCATATTTACAGGAGCGCTATGAATTCTTTCGGCTGGATTTGAAGGGTGAGGATCGTCTGGATCGGCCGCACGTGCAGTTCGATCTGTTGCGCGAAGCCGAGGGGAAATACGCCGAAGCGACGGGCGAAAAACTGGCACACTGGCAGCGCCGGCTAATCGCTCGCTACACGCGCAACCTGGCGCAGATTGGCGGCGACCTGATTGCTGGGGTGTACGATCTAGCGGTTGCTGCGCGGTCGATCGTCGACGACAACTACGGTTGGGACGTGTGGCAGATGGCGAATCGCTACCTGGCGCAGCAGGAGATTTCGGAACTGGAGACGGTTCGACTATCGGCCAGCGAAATCTGGATCAACACCAAGCGGCTGCGAATTCGTCGCCGGCTTCCCCGCCCCAAGCAGCGACTGAAACCTACCGGCCTGAAACCGCGGAAACGTGAAAAAGTTCCCGGTGAATGGGCGCGCCAGACGTCGGGGGATGCGATCTGCTCGTATCCGCCTGAAGACCTGGTAATCGAAGACTACGGGCGGTTTCTCAAGAAAAAGGCTAAGGCGATGTTGTCCGAGGATCGCGTGCGCGTCGAGCCCTTCACGACGTCGATTCTGGATGGCATCGATATTCGCGAAACCATTCGCAATTGGCATCAGCGCAAAATCTACGTGCGGCAGGCGGATCGATTAGCGGGCGATGTGGGTGCGGTGGTGGTGATCTTCGACGAAGATTCCGAAGATCGATATCAATACCTAACGACCTGGCTGGGCGAGCATCAGAATGAATCGGACATGGCATTCTATTCGACGTTTCCGTTCGATCATTTGGTGGGCCCCGGAATTGGCCGCGCGGAGTACGGCGGGTTTCTGATGACGCTGCCACCGCGCCGGCTGTTCGATGTGTGGTCGGATCCGGATTACGAATTCGCCGAGTCGAAGCCGGAGCGACTGTTGATGGCCGCGCTGGATTATTCGGTGGAGCGATTCGTGGTGTACGTCGCCGCGAAACCTCCGCGTTCGATTTTTCGCTCGATCTCGGCGCATCTGGGGCGCAAGATTTTGTACGTGCCGATCGGCGCGCTCTCGCCGACCAAGATGAAGAAGCTGCGCGTGGTGCACGTGCTGGACAGTTACGAACGTCGCGCCGAGGCGAAGGACTATCTGTGGTAGCCGCCCTTGGAGCGGTCATGCAGCCAGATCGCGCCGAACACGATCAGGAGAATCGCCGGGAGCGCGGCCACGTAGCGGAATGAGGTTTGGGACGCGATGGCCAGTACTCGATTCAGGCCCTCGCCTGTCAGTGCGCTGAACGCTGATTCGCCTCCAGCGGCGTTGACTTTGGCCCAGTCGAAGATCTTGCCCATTTGGGGCAGGACAAAATAAATCGACAGAGTCCCGGCAGTTCCCATGAGTCCCATCAGCAAGGCGCCGCCGCGCGGGAAGCGTTCCGAGGTGACGGCCAGCATGGTGGGCCACATATAGCAAACGCCGGTTCCCCACACCGTTGCAGCGAGGAGTCCGGTGACAGCCGAATTGGCGACGCTTAGCAGGATCAGACCCGTGGATGCCAGGAGACACGAGATCCAGAGCAGTCCCACTGGCGAGAATTTGTGTGCCAAGGGTCCGGCGAAGTGGCGCATCACGAACATCAAACCGCTTACGTAGATCAGCAGCCAGATTCCTTTGAATCCGACCGTTCGCGTGAGCGCCATGTCGACCCACTGGCCCGGAGCTAGTTCAGAGGCGGCAGTGAGAAACATGGAAAGAAACCACACCACAAACATCGGGCGAGCCAATTCCTGGAACGTCTCTTTGGTCGAGATGCCCATCTCGGTGCGTTCGGTGCGCGGGAATTTCGTACCCAGGCAGCCGATGGCGACCACGGCGGCGGGCAGCATGACCACCGCAAGTTTCACCTGCCAGCTCATGTTCAACTGACCGATCGCGAGCCCGATCAGCCCGCCGATGATGATCCCGCCCGGCCACCAGGCGTGAAGGATATTCAGGCGCGCGGTTTTTTCCGCCGGATACAGCGTGGCGGTTAATGGATTGATCACGGTTTCGACCAGACCCCATCCGATGCCGTTCAGCAACATGCCGCCCCAGAGGACGTTGTAGATCGCGCCGCCCTGAGCGAGGCTGCCTGCGAAGATCACGATCAACGTACCGCCGATGAAGCACACGCCGGATAATCCCAGCAACCGTCCCATCCCGATCTTGTCGAGTAGCGGGCTGCCGATGGCGATGGTGAAGGCGAATCCGAGGAACGCCACGCCGAGAATCGCGCCGATCATTTCGGCGGATCGCAGCCGGTCGATAGGGTCGAGGAAAGTTTTCTGCAGATCGCCGGCGATGCTGGATCGCATGGCGAAACTGAGGCCCGCCGTCACCAGCGCGCAGACGCTGAGAAAGAACATCCTCGGCTTGTTATAGGCGGCGTGCTTCTCGATCACCAGGGGCTTGGCAGTGGCTGACATAGCTGAACACTATGCTACTGCGGCGCGGCAGGACCTTGCAGCAGCGCGTGAAAATGCGCCTGATCCCGCGATTTTCGGACTGCGACTTTTCCTGTAGTCTGTAAGCATGCAGCACACGTTCGGGCGACTTCGCCTCGCCGTGCTGCTGGCGCTGGCCAGCATTTTCGCGGTATTTGGCCCAGCGCAAATGCGAGAACGGATCTGGGCTCGCTACGAGCACGAAATGCAGGATCCGGTGGAGGACCCGCCCGACGCCTTGCGGAAAGGCGATTTCTCGCTCGGCCGGCTGCGCTATCGTTCGCCCATGGACGGCCGTCGCGGCCGGTATTTCCGTTGGGGCATCGACGCCAACAAAGGCGATCGCTTGTTTCTCGGAATCCTCAGCCGGTTGACGCGCATCGACACCGCGCCAATCGAAACCATCATCGATGCCAGCAGCGATGAAATGTTCGATCATCCCTGGCTGCTGGCGATCTCCGTGGGCGATTGGGTGCTGGCGCCCCAGGAAGCCGACCGCCTCCGCAAATATTTCGATCGCGGAGGATTTCTAATGGTGGACGACTTCCATAACGATTACGAGTGGAACCAGTTCATGACCGGCATCCGTCAGATCTATCCGGACGCCAGCACCGTGGAACTAGCGGACGAGGATGCGCCATTCCATAGCGTGTTCGACCTGAAGAATCGCGTGCGCGTTCCGGGAGCGAACGTGGTGCACGGGTCGCAAATCGAGCGAGGCGGCGTAGAGCCGCATTGGCGCGCGATTCTGGATTCAAAGGGACGGATGATCGTCGCGATCTGCTTCAACATGGACGTTGGCGACGGTTGGGAATTCGCCGACGATCCGTCGTATCCGGAACGTTATTCGTCGGAAGCCATCCGGTTGGGCGTGAATTACACGGTTTACGCGATGACCCATTGACCTTGGGCAACGCGCGTTAGGCGAGTTACTCCTTGGCGCCTTTGATCCACTGCAGAATGGTGGCGTATTCCGGAGAATCTTTCGTGAAGCGAACTCCGCCGCCGTGAGACAGCACGGCAGAACCGGCGATGCCTTCCGACTCGGCGGTCGACGTGGGTTTCCGCAGGATCAGGCTGTTTTCGGGATCGGATGTATCCACCACATTCATTGCAGTCGAATAATTTGCATTGAACAGCGTGTGGCTGGCGTGACAATGCACGCAGCCGTAGCCGTCTTTGCCGCGTTTTTCGAGAATCGGCTCGACGTACCCGCGGAAGAAAGCTTCATCCAGTTTGGCTTTTGGCTTTGCTGCAGTGCTCCCCGCGACCTTGGGGGGTGCTGGCGGGGGTTTCAATACGCGAACTACGGTCGCGGCTTCGGGCAGATGTTCGAGCTTGGCGAACAAGGTCGTGACCGCGGGACCGGGCCGTCCCGCGACGCGGTTGACGTCACCGAACTTCACTTCGCGCACGAGCAGCGAGGCCTGCGCTACTAAGCGGCGCATCTCGACGTCCTGCGAATCCAGCAGAGGAAGAAGGGCTTGCGCAAAACGGTCCCCGCTCTCGCCGAAGAACGCGATCTGCTCAATGTCGTTGCCGATTCGGTTGTAAACCGGCGGCGCAGTTTTGGTAAGGTCGGCCTCAAGGTCGTAAATGTCGCCGCGCCGCAACGGGAATTCCGTTAACGACCGCAGCAGCGCCTTACGTTGGAGATCGGAACCCTTTTCGAGAATTCCCGCGAACTTCGTGGCGAGCCTGGATTCGACCGCGAGTCTGCCGAGGATCGCACGCTCCCGATCCTCCGCGCGGCCCAGTAGAGGAATCCAGTTGTTATAGAGATATCGAATATTGTCGTCGGCGAGATTGTAGATCGCGTGACTCAAATTGCGGTCGGCCCATTCCGGTTGGGGCTTCCCCAGCGCGGTCAGGAGCGTGTCCTCGATCGCGCCCTGCACTTTCGTATCAGACGACCAGAACCAGAATTGCCAGAGTGCCTTGATTGCGTTCAGGCGCACTGTGATCGCCGGATCGTCCACCAGCCGGTTCAGCGCGGCGGCCATTTCCGGACGTTTCGCGAGCGCAGAAAAGTGAGCGGCGAATACGCGGGTGGCGCCCCAACGTGTGCGATCATCCGTCGACGCGAGACGACGAATTAGATCGGTGGAGGGGGTGTTTTCGTGGCGGCTGAAGGATTGACGCAGCGCCCAGGCAGCGGTGCGTTGAACCAGCTTGCTGGGATCGCCCAGCAATTTCGCGCAAAGGTCCGGGCGGACCGCAAGCCGTCCAAGCGCTTCCACGGCTGCTTGCCGAATGAACGCATCCTTGGACTGGGTGGCCGCTTCAATCTGCGCGAGGACCTGCGCCGATGGATGGTCCCAAATCTCATCGAGCTGTTCGAGCAATTCCACCGGATCGTCCGAGAGGCGGGCGATGCTGCTCGAATTCCAACCTTTCGCGCGACCTTCGATCGGAAAATAGGAACTGAGCGCCAGCACGGCCATCTGAGTCTCCCGGAACGGCGTCCGGAAATTCTCGAAGGACTGGAGCGGATCCATCCATCCACCGAATGCTTGCTGGCGTCGCAACAGGTAATCGACCGCCTTTGCAACCTGCGGATGCGTGGCGGGAATACCGGCGGCGTGCAGCGCCCACAAGGCGTGTCCCGTTTGAAACTCAACCTCCGGCTGATTGGTGGCGAAGCGCATGGACCATTGGCCGTCGGGACGCTGCAGGGTCAAAAGCTGCTCGGCATTCGCGCGAATCTGGTCACCATACTTGGCACGATCGATTTCGGCCAACGCTAATGTTTGATAGCAGAGGTCGACTGTGTTCTTGACCTCGCCGTTCGAGATCATGCCGCCCATTCGCGGATCCTTCGTTACGCTCCACGCGTACCAGGCGACTTCATGCGCGCTTACCAGCGGTGTATTTCCGTTGGTCTCATCGGGCGGAAGCTTATCTCGATCCGCGTAATACAAACCCAGATACTTCGCGATTCCCTGGTGATAATCTTTTCGAGGCTCGCCGCTGATTTGCTGCTCGAAGATACCGAGGAGATGCGACATCCGGCCGAGTACGTTCGCGGGCGCGGAGATTACGCGCGCCCAGACGGCGCCTTCCTGCTCGAAGCCGTAAAACGGTCGCGGGTTGTTGTAAAAACGTTCCGTCAGAAACTGCATCTGCTGTCGCATCACGACGGGATATCCGTTGCGAGTGGCGTAGAGTTGCGCCCGCAAAGGGAAATGCGTGACGTGGCAGCCCACACATAGCGAGGTTTCCTGATGCACGCTCGAAACGCGATCGAGCACGCCTCCGCGGCGAGGCGTATTGGCGTGCCACGAATCGCCCGCGGCGAGACTGTAATCGAGCGCGGTACGAACTGCGACACGGGGATCGGAATAGGGCGGCGGATCGTAAACCCGCGTTCTTAATTTATATTCGGGGTGCGCGGACCGGACTGAAATGTAATAAGTTCCCTTGACCTTCAGAATGCGCGGCGTAAACTTGTTGCCGGGAAGCGCCTGCACCTCATGCGGAATCGCGACTGGATCTTCACCTTCGTAATACTCCTCGATCTTCCCGTTCGCGGCGCGGTAAATCGCCACGTTGACTGGAATCTGGTCGCGCTCCATTAGGTCCACATTGAAAAACACCAGCTTTGGCGTATCCGATGAAAATTCGAACTTGTACCAATCGGTGCCGGCGGTGTCTTCAACGTTCGCCTTGCGCGTTGTTTCCGAAAACGGGATGTATTGCGCGTCGTCGCCCGAAGCAAAAATCGTTTTCCCAAGAGGAATCGTTACCGCGTCCTGCCAGCGATGTTTTGGCCCGCTGCTGACGATGGGCGATAGCGGCCATTGATTCACCTGCAGCACGTACTTTCCGGTGGCGCGAAGCGCGCGGATCGTGACCGTCGCCGGACCCGTCTGGGGAACCCGGAATTGCGTGTAATAATCCGGGTCGCCGGCGTGCAGAGTTTTTGAAGCGAGCACGGTCGCGCCCTGACGCACTTCGACTTCGACGCGCGCGTCGTGCGCCAAACCGGTTAGCGAGGTGAGCGAGTACAGGAAA
>DASYPO010000291.1:0-2027 GCA_036006545.1 Bryobacteraceae bacterium | reverse complement strand
CAGCGATCGATCCTCGGCATAATACGTCGGACGGGCTTCGACCATCGAAACGTATAGTGAGTTGTTGCTGCGCTCCTGGTTGAGCAGCGTAACCGTCTGCGGAATATCCAGGTATCGATTCCCCAGAGCAGCGCCGCTCTGCATACGATTCAAGGTGTCCGCGTCGCTGAACAAAATCCGATGCTCACCCTTGGGCAGACCCGCCGGGATTTTCACCGTCAGCGACCGCTCGGTGCGCTCGCCGCGATACGGCCGCAGGAAAACTTTGACGGGAATGTCGGTACCGGCTTGCACATCGGTCGACGGCGTCCAGGCGTTGTCGATCCACGAAACGCGACGCTCCGGCAGCAGGTCGACCGTCATATCAACGCTCTTCACGCTGGGCATCGAAACCGAATTCACGAACAGGCGATTGAATTTGTCGGCCCACCACGAAGCCAGCATCATCGGCGCGGGCATGGGCGCTTCGCTCGGCGCCAGCATGGTGGTCAGCTTGATATTTTTCGCGCCGTTGATCTCGACGTTGCCGGTCATGCGATAGGTCATTTCGTCGGCCATTTCGTTGGCCTGATTGAGCGAGTTGAACAGCGTCAGCATCATCAGGAATGGCGTCCATTTCTGATGCAGGAAGACGTTGAAAGACAGATCTTTTTCGCGCAGCACCGCGTCTTTGGGACCTAGCGAGCGCACTTTGAGGTGCACTGGAATGAACGGGGCCTCCGCGCCCAGTTCGCCCATGATGCCGGTGAAGCGATCCTGCCGCAGCGCGCCGACCACTTCGGTCGCGTTGCCGAATTTCGAGGGCTGGAACGCGGAGCTGAGCACCATCAGAATTTCCGACTTGGCCATCGGCATGTCGAGCGGGCCGAGATTGAAGAACGGGTGACCGAATGCCAGGATGCGCTTGCCGTCGTTATAAGTGACGGTGCCCATGCCGGTGGCCGACATGTCGCCCGAAACCAGAATGCCGCTGACGGCTTCTCCGGGATTCAGCGAATTCTCCCAGCCTGCCGCGGGTTTCGCGGTAAGCGTAGTCGAACCCGAACCGCCCTGCACCGCGACGATTCCCATCTGTCCAAAAATCGGCTCGAAGGCGCGCAGCGAAGCTTCGCTAAAACCCGAGAGAACCAGCGGCGTCTCGATCGGCTGGAGCGTGCGGATATGCGAAGGGAACTGGTCGGCGGAGCCAGCGGCGACATATTTGGACCAGATGTCGCCAGGAATTTCCATCGCGGCGGCGCGCGGCGAGACAGCTTTATCGGGCGTCCGCGCGTCGGAGGGACGCGACTTGTCCAGCTCGTTAATTTCGAGCATGCTTTCGATCGGCGTGATGCCACAGATCGCGTCCGGCGAGAATACGCTGATTCGAAGCGCCACGGCACCCACCAGTTTTCCGTCGATATATACGGGGCTGCCGCTCATGCCGGCCGCGACGTTGGTGACTTTCGCCTTGCCGCCCATCTTGCCAAGAATGATGTGCGTTTTCGGGCCGAGCTGGTTCTTCCAGACGCCGATAATCTCGACCGGCACCGGCTCCGCGTCCATACCGGTGAAGACGGTCCAAGCGGTGGCCATCATCCCCGGCTTGACGTCTTTGAGCGGGAAGATCTCGACCTTTCCGGCCTTGGGGCGGGCGACATCGGCGGCAGGCGCGAGAGTAGCGAGGGCGAAAACGCCCGCGGCGAACCAGAATTTCATGCGAGGGAGACCTCTTTTACATTATCTACCTGTATAGACGACGATGGCGACTTTACGGATGGGTACAATCGTCCGGTGGCGGCTCGGGTCTTCCTTAGCGCGGTGTGGCGCGACCTGGTGATGCTCAATTACCAGGTGGATCCGGCGTTGTTGCGGGAGTTCGTTCCAACGGGGACGGAACTGGACACGTTCGAAGGACGGACGTATGTGAGCCTGGTCGGTTTTCGATTCCTCGGGACGCGAGTGCGCGGGATCCGCATTCCGTTCCACCAGAATTTCGAGGAAGTGAATTTGCGCTTCTACGTGCGGCGGCCGCATCCGGAGGGCGC
>DASYPO010000290.1:0-22626 GCA_036006545.1 Bryobacteraceae bacterium | reverse complement strand
AGCACATCCAGCGTGCCCTGCAGCAGGTCTTGTTTCTTATCCATACCTAGTCAAACTACATACTAGGCCGAGATAGGTAGATTGTCAAGGCATGCGAGGTAAGTCACCGGCTGTGGGGCAGGTGATTTTTTTCTGAACCCGCGCGGGGTCACCTGCCGGTGAACGCCGCGGCGCGCTTTTCTAGAAAATGAGCGATGCCCTCTTTGAAGTCGTCGGCGGCCAGGCTGGACTTCATCTCTTCGATCGCCATCTCGAAGGCTTGTGGGAGGGTCTGAGACAAGCTTGCGTAGATCTGCTTTTTCATCACTCGCAGCGATCGTGGCGAAACCGAAGACGCCAGCTCCGCCGCGAACTTGTGAACCTCGCCTGCGAATTCCGCCGCCGGAAACACGCGCTGGACCAGACCCAGGCGCAGCGCTTCCTGCGCGTCCACCATTCGCGAGCTAAACATTAAATCGATCGCCGACGCCGGTCCCACGATACGCGGCAGCATCCACGCCAGGCCGTACTCGGCGACCAGGCCGCGCTTCGAAAAGATCACCGAGAACTTCGCCGTTTCCGACGCGAAGCGAAGATCGCAGTACAACGGAATCACGAATCCGAGTCCTACCGCAGGCCCGTGAATCGCGGCGATGATCGGTTTGGGAATCGAGAGCAGCCACGCGTACTTCATTCGCAATTCGGGCGGCGCGCTGGTGGGGACATTTGCATCGGCCGTGGTCAGGCCGCTGGCGCGCGATCCGCCATCGGAGACGATCGACGACAGCAGCGACATGTCCGCGCCTGCGCAGAATCCCTTGCCCGCGCCGGTAAGGACGATGACGCGCACCCCGTCGTCCGCAGCGGCAGCCAGAATCGCTGCACTCACTTCCTGCTCCATCTGCATGGTCCAGGCGTTGAGTTTGTCGGGACGATTCAACGTGACGGTCGCTACCCGATCGGCGACGTCATAGAGGATTTGTTCGTAGGCAGACATGGACTACAGGTAACACAAAGGTGAGCGGTCCTCACTTGCGCGGCGCGGGAGGCGCCAACGTTTCCATGTCGATCAGGACCGACAGCACCACATCCCCACCGGCCTTGATCTCCTCCCGGATCCAGGCCCGTTCGTCGGGAGTCAGGTCGGACAGGCCCCTCAAGATTCGCTTCGCATGTGTGTACCACTCCGGCGGACTTTCGCGACGCATGGGCGATCCGGCCAGAAACGAAATGTAGCTGCGCAAGACTTCGGTTTTGAGATCGCGCGCGGGGATCAAATCGATGAGCCCGTGATAAATAATCGACGCCATATGGAAATAGTTGGCCTCCGATTCCTCGTGGTCAGAGTTCCAGCGCTGCAGATCTTTGAGAAACTCTCGCACCGAGCGCTCCCAGGCCCGCTCGTTCCTTTGTTCGAAGGTCAGCGCTTTTAGGCCCAGGTCGTCACCAAAGCGAAGGCGCTTCATGTCCATCAGAAGCTTCTTGGTGCGCGGGGTCTGCCAGTAAAGGAACACTTCCGCGCGTCCTTCCAAGCGGGACGGCGTTGCCTCCTCGGGCGTGATCGGGCGCAACTGCGCCCCCGACGCCGACATCTCCCTGAGAAATGTCTCGTTGAAGTAACGCACCACTTCGCCGACTCTTGATCCCAGTCCCGCCGGGTCCACGCTGTCGGCGCAGCGAACCGCGCCTAAATGGCGCACCAAGTAGTTGCGCGCCGCCTCCCATAGGGCGTTACCGGAAACCCCTCTTTCTGCTGCGACTCCTCGTAATATGCCGGCTGTCCTGACCATACCGCCGTGTGTCGCGATACTGAATGTGCGATCATCCGCCTGCATTTGCTGAAAGGCGCCGCTGAAGGTTGTCAGCAACATCCCGAAATGCGGGGCGAGCTCCGGCACCAGCAATAACCGCGACGCCGCATCCAACTCCGTTGGCGAACTCATGCGCCCCAGAGTGAAGCGAATCAGGTCCACATCCTTTTCTTCTTTTCGATCCTTTGCGGTGAATCCCTGGCGAAAAACGGCCGTGATCATGGCGTAGTATTCGTCGGCTGAATAAATGATTGCGTCCTTGCATGTCCGCTGGGGAATCGTCAGAGGCGGAACCGCGCGGAACAATTCCATCGCCTTCGCGCGATCCAGCGGGAGCATCGCGCGCACGACTCGCGACTGAAGCGAGAGTGTGTCCAATCCGTCGGCAAGAGCTGCGAATAGGGCACCCGTATCCGAATCCGTATTTGACGCTTGGCCGAACGTACCCCAGAGACGAATTTTGAACTTCGCCGACGGCGCCAGCGAGAAAGCCCTTTCCAGCAGCTCAATCTTGAAAACCTTGTCGGTAACCTTGGGCGATTCCGCGAAGCGGATCAGTAAATCCGCAGCTAATTCCGGCGGCGCGGCCATGGCTGTGTCCGCTAGCATGCGGATCGGATCTTTTGGTGGGCGTTCGTTCTCGGATTGCGCGAAGCAGACTGCCGTCAGTACAAGTGACGCCGCAACGCGCATTTCCGAATCATATCGGAATTAAACCAGCGCCGCGACCTTCGCTAATTCGGCCAGCTTTTCTTCGGCGCATTTCTTCGCACGAGCAATATTCTCTTCCTTAATATGCTCGTATCCGCGAATCTGATCAGGAAGCGCGGCGATCTCAAGCGCCTTTGGCAGATTCTCTTCGGTCACGCGCTCCAGCACCTGCTCCATCAAGCCGCGATACCAGCCAATCAGCTCGCGCTCCATGCGCCGGTGCGCGCTCCAACTGAACACGTCGAGCGCAGTGCCGCGCAAGCTTTTCATCGCGGCCAATATCTTTAACGGCCCGCGAAACCACGAACCGAGTTTCATTTTCTTCTTCACGCCGAAGCGCCGGAGCAGCGGCGGATGCAGATTGAATGACACCGATTCCACTTGCTGCCACGTTTCTTCGATCTGCCGTGCGAACTCGGGCTTGGTCAGCAACCGCGCCACTTCATACTCGTCCTTGTAAGCCATCAATTTGTACAGGTAGCGCGCGACCGTTTCCTCCAGCGCCGGAGCTTTCGCGGCGACCTTCGCGACGAACTCGGCATACTCGCGCGCATACGCGTCGTTCTGATAGGCCCGCAATTCCGCCGCGCGATCGAAAGACTTCGCTTCGGCTTTCTGCTTCGGCTTCAAGAACTGCTCGACCGACGCGGCATCGTGATAATACTTGCGGCCCCACTCGAACACCTGCAAATTCTTTTCGACGTCGACGCCGTTCCAGCGGATCGCCTGTTCGATCGCCGCGAGTGACAGTGGAATCAGCCCGCCCTGATACGCGAGGCCAACCATGAACAGATTCACCGCCAAGTGACTCCCGAACAGCGATTCCGCAATCCGATTCCCATCCACGATGACGTTGCGGCCGCGTCGCGTCACCGCGTTGATCTGCTCGATCATCTTCTCTGGACCAGCCAGAATGCTGCGCCCGCGAATCACGTCGATGGTCGGAGTGAGATTCGTGTTAATCACCGCCGTCGTTCGTTCGGGCGAGAAATACTTCAGATGCTCCGGATTCGCGACGCCGATCACGTCGAATCCCAGCACCAAGTCCGCGTTTCCAATGTTGGTGCGCACGGGCGCTTCGACGGCCTGCTTGCTGATCAGCAAGTGCGATAGGACCGCGCCGCCCTTCTGCGCCGAACCTGTTTGATCGAGCGTCGCGACATGCAACCCGTCGATCCACGCCGCCGTCGCGAGCAGCGCGTTGATCGTCACCACGCCCGTTCCGCCGATCCCAGGAACCACAATGCGATAGCCGTTGTCGCCCAGCGGCGCGATCTCGCGTGGCGCCGGAACGTCGGCCGGCGGAAGCTGCGGAATCGATGGACGGCGAAGTCCGGTTCCTTCCTTGATCTTCACGGTGACGAACGACGGACAATCGCCCAGCGCGCACGAGTAGTCCTTATTGCACGACGACTGGTGAATGCGCATCTTTTGTCCGCGCTCGGTCGCGATCGGTGTGAGGCTCATGCAGTTGGATTGCTTCACGCAATCGCCACAGCCCTCGCACACCTCGTCGTGAATCATTAGCCGCTCGACCGGCTCAGCGTACTTTCCGCGCGACCGTTTGCGCCGTTTCTCGGCGGCGCATTCCTGGTCGTAAATCATCGCGGTGACGCCCTTCTCTTTCGCGAGATCGGCCAGCGTTTTCTCCAGCGCCGACCGGTCGCGAACTTCGGCTATCGCCGCGAGTTCGATGCCCTCGTAGCGTTTGAGGTCTTCAGCAAGAATAATGATCTTGCGCACGCCTTCGGCTTCCAGCTTTTTCGTGAGCTTCGGAATTGGCAGCGCGCCCTGTGCCGCCTGGCCGCCGGTCATCGCGACGTGGCCGTTGTAGAGAATCTTGTAAGTAATGTTGAGCCCGCTCGCGACCAGCGCCTGCACCGCCAGCGATCCGGAATGGAAAAACGTCCCATCGCCGATGTTCTGGAAAATGTGCTCGTGGCCGACGAACGGCGCCATGCCGATCCACGGCGCGCCCTCGCCGCCCATGTGCGTGAGGAACGAAAACGCGCGTCCGGAATCGACCAGGCGCATCGCCATCGTGTGGCAGCCGATCCCGCCGCCGGCAACCTGTCCTTCGAGCAGCAGTGTGGATCGGTTATGCGGACATCCCGAACAAAAATTCGAAGCACGGATCGGCGACAATTGGCGGGGCCGCCCCGTCACCCCTTCGATGAAGTTCACGCGAGCAGTGACCCGTTCGCCGACCCCGCGAGCCGCCAACAATCCGCCGACCACTTTCGCGATCTTGTCGGGATCGAGTTCGCCCGACGGTGGAAGCAGCATCGCGCCGTGCGCGTCGATTTTTCCCAGAACCTGCGGCCGCCGCGCCAGCGCGTACAACGCATCGCGCAGATGCAATTCCAGGAAACTCCGCTTCTCCTCGATCACCAGAATGGTTTCGAGCCCTTCAGCGAATTCGCGCGCGAACTGCGCGTCCATCGGGAACGTCATGCCGAACTTCGCGATACGAAGTCCCATGCCCGCCAGGTCCGCTTCACCGATTCCCAGATCGCGCAGCGCCTGCGCCAGATCGTAATAAGACTTGCCCGCGCTGGCGATTCCCAGCCAGGCTTTGTCGCGAGCGCCCCGCCAGCGGTTCACGCCGTTCAAACGCGCGAATTCGAGCGCAGCCTGCAACCGTCGCACGTTTACCTCGTGTTCGAGGCCAAGCGTAATAGGCGGAACCAGCCGCGCGTCGACGGTTTTCTGATAGCCGTCCGGCACACGAATCGCAGGCGCATCCGGATCCACAATCACGGTCCCGCCGCCGTCGCAAATATCGGTGACGAGTTTCAGTCCGACCCACGCGCCCGAGTGCCGCGACAACGCGACCGCCAGCAATCCGTAATCGATGATCTCCTGCGTATTGCCCGGATAGAGAAACGGGATGCCGAAATTGTAGAGGCTGAAATCGCTCTGATGCGGAATGGTCGAGCTCTTGCAACTGTGATCGTCGCCGCACAAAACCAACGCCGCGCAATTCTTCCCGGTACCCGCCAGATTCGCGTGGCGAAAAATATCGCCCGATCGATCCACGCCCGGACCTTTTCCGTACCAGATTCCGAGCACGCCGTCGGTTTTCGATTTCCCGACCACTTCGAAAATCTGGCTGCCCATTACCGAGGTCGCGGCGAGATCTTCGTTCACGCCCGGACGAAAATGAATGCCGTACTCATCCAGCAGCTTTTGATTGCGCTGCAGGGTCAGATCGTAGCCGCCCAGTGGCGATCCTTCGTACCCCGAAATGAACGTCCCGGTGTTCAGTCCCACGCGCCGGTCGCGACGCATCTGGTCCACCGGAAGCCGCACCAGCGCCTGAATTCCGGTAAGATACACGCTCCCTTTTTCGACCGTGTATTTATCATTGAGGAGCACGCGTTGTATCGTAACATAGATGCCTCGGAACCCCTTTGTTTACGAGACGCGCGTGCGTTTTGGCGATACCGACGCCAGCGGCCGCATCTTCTACGCTTCGCTGCTGCGGCACTTCGACGCGGCCGAAACCGAGTTTATCCGATCCATCAACTGGACCTACAAAGGTCTCGGCTTTCCGCGCGCGCACGTGGAAGTCGATTTCACGTCGGCGCTGGCGTACGACGACCCCATGTCGATCACTGTCACGGTCGATCGCGTCGGCAACACTTCTTACACGCTGGCGTTTCACGTTGCGAGCGATGGCCGCGACGCAGCGCGCGGCAAGATCGTTGTTGTTTCGATCGACCGTGCGACTGGTCGGCCGGTTCCACTTCCACAGGAGCTTCGTGCGGCATTGTCCTAATTGGGCACTCGTCGCTGCGTTCCTTGCGCTGTCGGGGTGTGGCCGAAAAACCGATGCAACCGTGCGAATCGCAATTGGCGGGCAAGCCCAGCTCATTTATCTCGCTGCGACGCTGGCCGAAGAACTCGGCTACTATCGCGACGCCGGCGTCGCCGTATCGTTGATCGATTTTCCGGGCGGTGCGAAGGCGCTCGAAGCTGTGCTGGGCGGCTCGGCTGATGTGGTCTGTGGTTTCTACGACCACACCATTCAAATGGCCGCGCAGGGACGCGATCTGCGCGCTTTCGTCGCGATGTTGCGCTATCCCGGACTGGTCTTGGTGGCCGCGTCGCCGGGGATCAACCGAATTGAGGATCTGAAGGGGCGCACCGTCGGCGTCTCGGCCGCCGGGTCGTCCACACACTTGCTGTTGAACCATCTGCTGGTAACGCACGGTCTTAAGCCTGACGACGCTTCGACCGCGTCGATCGGCATGAGCGCGACCGCTGTCGCCGCGATCACGCGCGGCAAAGTCGATGCGGCGATCATGACCGACCCCGCGCTCGCCATCGCGCGCAAGCAGCTTCCGTCGCTGCGCATTCTGGCGGACACACGCACCGCGGAAGGTGTGCGCGGCGCGTTCGGAGTCGATTCCTATCCGTCCGCCGTGCTCTATTCAACGCGCGCCTGGCAGGACGCGCACCCCGAATCCACTCGCTCGCTTGCACGTGCAATCCTTCGCACGCTGGAATGGATGCGCTCACATTCGGCCGAGGAAATCCGCGCGCGCATGCCAGTTTCGTTTCGCACCGACGATCCGGAGATGGATCTGGAGGGATTGAGATCGCTCCAAAACATGCTCTCGCCCGACGGCCGCATCACTCCCGAATCCGCGGCGGCGGTGCAGCAGGTCTTGCGTATTTCGCTGGATGCAGTTCGCGCGAAAGCGATCGACGTCGGCTCGACGCACACCGATCAGTTTCTGAAGTAGTGCGGGATCACAGGCGGCCCCGCTTACGGTTCAGAAAAAGCCTGCGTTACCCTACGTCGCCCAACAGCGACTTCAGTTTCGCGTGACCCGACCGGCTGACCGGCAACTGCGTTCCGTCGTTCAGCACCGCGACGCGGCTGTCCTTGGTGTACGGCTCGATGCGCGCGATGCGCTCCAGGTTCACGATGTAGGAACGATGGATGCGCACGAAACGCTTGGGATCGAGCTGGTTCTCCACGCTCGAAATGGTCTGCTGCTTCAGGTAGTTCTTCTTTTCGCTGCGCAGCGCGACGTAATCGTCCTGTGCTTCCACGTAATCCAGCTTGTCGATCGGAATGATGTGCACGCGCGTACCGTCCTTCACGACGATCCGCTCCAGCTTCTGATCGGGGGCGCGCGCGGCCGCTGAAAGTTCCG
Source organism: Bryobacteraceae bacterium (assembly GCA_036006545.1). Taxonomy (GTDB): domain Bacteria; phylum Acidobacteriota; class Terriglobia; order Bryobacterales; family Bryobacteraceae; genus Palsa-187. Next base: position 14,957 of record DASYPO010000290.1, on the reverse strand, counting down.
TGGCCGGAGCGTTTGAAACGCGCTTCGGTTCGCCCAAACGCAGCCGGGCGCGTTCCAGCGCTTTCTTGAACCGATCCGACGCGAAGGGCTTCAATAAATAATCCACGGCGTGTGCGTCGAAAGCGCGCATAGCGTGCTGATCGTAGGCCGTGATGAAAATCACCGCGATGGAAGGGTCGATCAGCTCCAGCACTTCGAACCCATCCAGCTTGGGCATCTGTACGTCGAGAAAAACCAAGTCTGGTTTATGTTCGGCGATGGCTTTCACGGCCTCGAAACCGTTGGCACACTCGGCCGCCAGTTCGACTCCAGATTCCTTCAAGTGCTCGCGCAGCAGAATGCGGGCGAGTTCCTCGTCGTCCACGATCACCGCACGCAGGGTCGCGCTGCGCGCCGCTTCCGGTACGCTGCCCGACACGCTGCGCTCCAGGTTGCGCAGGTCGACGAGAAGTTCGCGCGCGGACTGGTAGCGACGGTCACGATCCTTCTCAAGGCACTTCTTCACCACCCGCTCGAATTCCGGCGGAAGCTCGTAGTTGAGTCGACCCAGCGCCTCCGGCTGCGAATTCAGAATTCGCGCTAGCGTTTCGGATGCATTGCCGCCGGCGAACGGCAACCGGCCCGACGCCATGCGATACATCACCACGCCCAAGCTGAACAGATCGGTGCGCTGATCCACGGTGCGGCCTAACGCCTGCTCAGGGCTCATGTAGGAAACAGTTCCCAATACGACGTTGCCGCTGGTGAGAAACTGCGTGGCCACTTGGCTCGACGTTACCGCCGCTTCGGGTTTTTCGGCGACGTATTTCGCCAGACCGAAATCCAACACCTTGACGTTGCCGCGCGTGTCGATCATCAGGTTCGCGGGTTTGATGTCGCGATGCACGATGCTACGCTTGTGCGCGGCGTCGAGCGCATCCGTTACCTGGGTTGCGATGGTGAGAATTTCTGTGAGCGGCATCGGATCGCTACCCGCAGCCGCGCCCGTCTTGGCTTCGCCCAGGCGAGCTTCGAGCGTCTCACCCTCCACATACTCCACCGCCAGAAAATGCGCGCCATCTTTCTCGCCGATTTCGTAGATGTGCGCCGCGTTGGGATGGTTCAGTGCGGAAGCCAGTCGCGCTTCCTGAACGAAGCGCGCAAGTCGATCCGTATCCGTCGCGACCTCGGGTAACAGCACCTTGAGCGCGACCTTACGTTCCAGGCGCGCGTCCTCCGCCAGAAAAACTTCCGCCATTCCGCCGGCGCCCAGCCGCGAAAGGATCCGATAGTGATGCAGCGTGGTGCCGGGTTCCATCTCTTGTTCCGATTCTAATCTGCCTTTTCTATTCTCGTTCGCACGGGACCACCATTTCAGCGCGGAACTGATTGTTCTCGGCGTGCGCAACCAAACGACCGTTGCTGCCGAAACGCGTGGCTAGTCGATTGCGGACATTGCGCAGACCCAGGCCGTGACGGCGCGGCGATGGCGAGTCCGGATCGAAATCGTTTTCGACGCTCACTTCGAGTCGTCCGTTGCGAACATGACCTTCGACGCGAATGATGCCGCCCTCGACCAGCGTGGCGATGCCGTGCTTGACGGCGTTCTCGATCAAGGGCTGCAGAACCAGCGGTGGAATCAGACAATCCGAGCACTCTTCATCGACGTTCATTTCGACGCGCAGGCGGGCGCCGAAGCGCACCTGCTCCACTTCGAGATACGTCCGGGCGAGTTGCAACTCTTCGCGCCACTGAATGCTGGAGCGCTCGCCCAGCCCCAGCGTATTGCGCAGAAAATCGGAGAGGCGGATGCACATTTCGCGCGCGCGCGCCGGGTCGACGGTGGTCAGCGCGGTGATCGAATTCAGACTGTTGAACAAAAAGTGCGGATTGATCTGTGCCTTGAGGGCGCGTAATTCCGCATCGCGAGCTAGAACTTCGGCGCCGCGCGAAGCCTCCACCGCAATCAATGTGTAGTGCAGCGTCACGGATAGCGCGTAGAGCAGCAGCCCCAGAATATCCAGCATGGGAATTTCGCTTTGCAGGCGCTGGCCCAGATTCATGGCCATGGCGATGAAGCGCGCCAGTTGCACCCACATAACACTGGCTAGCACGGCGCCGCCGAAATGTGTCAGCAGAATCCTGGCCATCGAGGTGGAGCGCAGCGGCAAACCGCGGCAGGCGTACCACGGCGCGAGGCATACAAACGCGTAGAACATGCACAGCGGAAGCGCGAGCGTCAGCGCTTCGCGCCAATCCAGAGCGCCCGGCAAACGCAGCAGCGCCGCCAGCAATCCGGCGGTTCCCAGCCAAGCCGCCAGGTAGCCCACCAGACGGGCGGGCCTCAACAGGATCGGATGCATGTGCTAATTCTTCACAGAGACGCCGCCGAAAACGGCCGATCCGGCGATGATCAGGCGCGGTCGCTTTTCGCCATCGGTGCCGCGCGCGGGAGCGGTCTCGTCTTCATAACCGCCGAAGATGGGCGTGCCGCTCATCACGATTTCCCAGGTTTCCGGGGCGCGAATTTCCACACCGCCGAAGACCGCGTTCACGTCCACGATGGCTTCCTCGTTCTTCATGCCCGCATTGCGCAGATCGATTTCGACGCCGCCGAATACCGCGGTTACCTCGCCGCCCTCGAATTCCTGCGATTCGACCTTGCGCCGGACCCCGCTGAACACCGCCCACTCGTTCAACGTCGAGGCGGAGGTCACGCCGCGAACACGCGTGCCTACGGTGGGGCAACTGGCGCCGGTCGCTGCGGAATTACGCGCGTTGTGCTGCCGCTCCAGATTTCTCGCGAGCATCCCGACGCCGACGACCATTAAGATCAGCGGCCACAAGTTGCTCCAACGTAAGAAGGGCAGGTTGAACAGGTTCTCCAGGAGAAAAATGCCTCCGACGACAATCAGGATGCCGCCCCACACGCGTCCACCCCAACCGTAAGCCGTCGAGGCGCGGGAAACGCCCAGCACGATCAGGATCACCGGCCAGAAATCCCATACGTTGTCGAAGAAGCGAATTCCGAGATTCTGCAACAGGAATAGAACGCCGATGATGGTGATGATGAGGCCCACCACCAGTCCGCCCATGGCGTGACGGCCGCGATACGGCGCGGCGGCTCCCCAGCGCGCCTGCCGAGCTTCCCAGCGGGCTTGGCGGCGATCCCATTTCGCCTGCCACTTGGCCTGCCGAGCATCCCATTTATTTGGGGGCTGGGTCTGTGTTGGGTCGTTATCCGGCATTTCTTCTTCCGTAGCGATACTAACAAGCTTTCCGCTACAGTCCGCGCTAGATTCGGCGAACGGCGGCGGAGGGCCGGTAAGCGACAGAAAAAGAGGGGAAATACCTACCAGGGCTTCCCCGCGACCATCAGCAGCGACTGGCCCAGCGGCAGATTCGCGCCCCGTCCGATCCAGCGCGCCTCCATGGCGAGAGGTCGGTAAAGGATTCGATCGAGCCACGGCGCCGTAGGACCCACTCCGCTGGCCGGTTTCTGACGCGTCAGCGGTTCCCAAACACGAAACTTGAGCAGTGCGGCCGGCAGTAGCAGCGAGTTGGCGAAGGTCAGACGCTCCACGCGAAATCCGGCGCGCTCCGCCGCCTGCGCCAGCCGGGACCGGGTGAAGCGCTGTCGTTCATGAGCGAACATCGAGTGACGGCTTCGCAGAATATCCAGCGCGGCGGTGCGGAGCACCAGGATGCCGCCGGGCGCGAGTGCGCGAAATGCTTCGTCGAACGCCACCGCTTCACCGCCGCGTTCCAAATGCGCGATGACGTCGATCAGGAACAGGAGGTCGAACGAGCCGCTTCGATACGGGAGCGCCGTAAGGTCGCCCTGCACGACCCGCGGCACGCCATTCGATTTCGCGATCTCCACACCTTCCCAGCCGTAATCCAGCGGAAACATATTCCAGCCGTAGCGTTTCGCTAGAACCTGCGAGAGATATCCGGTGCCGCAGCCGGCTTCGCCCACGCGCTCAAATTTCCGAACGCGTGCCAGTGGATCGAGCACGCGAAACAGAATCTCCTGCATTCCGCGGTACCACCAGAAATCGCGCTCGGCCCGCGCGATGTTGGCGAACTCCGCCGGGTTCATCATGCCGGTTGAGTCATGAGAGGGGTCAGGAAGCCGCGGCCTGCGAAAGGGCGAAGAAGTTGCGCAGCTCGGATTCAAGCCCCGGAGTGCAGGCCACTGCGTTGCTTCCGTAGATGGTCCGCTCGCCGCGAAAATCGAAGAACACCGCGCCTGCCTCTTCGAGGATGACTTGCGCCGCGGCCAAGTCCCACTCCGCCACTTTGGGCTCGATCCACACATCGATCTGTCCGGCGGCGAGCATCATCGCGTCGGGCGTGCCGCCCAGGCAACGATACGCCCAAAACCGGCTGGCCCATTCGATGAGTCCGCGCGAAAACGGCATTTCGCTAATCCGATTCAGACTGTTCACGGAGAGAACCGCCGCACGGGGATCGGTGATCTTTGAAACTCGCATCGGCGTGTCGTTGCGAAACGCGCCGCCGCCGCGCGACGCCCAGCAGGTGTTCCCGAGAACCGGCAAATGCACTACACCCGCCTGGACTTCGTTGTCTTGCTCGAGCGCGATCAGCACGCTCCACAGCGGATTGCGGCGAACAAAATCGCGCGTGCCATCGATGGGGTCAACGATCCAGCGCCGCCCATTGCGCGACTCTTTGCGCAAGCCTTCCTCGCCGAGCATTCCGTCGTCGGGGAAATGCTGTTCGAGGATTCCGGCGATTAGTTTTTCGCACTCGCGATCTGCCTGCGTGACCGGCGATGCGTCCGGCTTGGTGTCCGCGCGGACCCCCGCGGCTTGGTGGCGCAACGCCAGCGCGGCGGCGCGTTCGGCGGCTCTGCGCGCGATTTCAATCTCTTTTCCGAACGGCATTTCATTGGCATGGTAGCATTGTGCGGATGAAAACCCGGACCGTTTTTTCGCTGCTGGAAGCAGCGGCGGAAGCGCACCCGGAACGGCCCGCGCTGCACCAGCCATTAGGCGGCGGAAAGTACCGGACGTGGAGCTGGCGCGAATATCGCGACACGGTGATACGGATCGCCGTCGGCCTGCGCGAATTGGGCGTGCGCAAGGGCGAGATCATCGCGCTGCAATCGGAAACACGCGCGGAGTTTTACCTGGCCGATCTAGGCGTGATGTCGGCGGGCGCGGTCGCCGCCGCACTGTACACCAGCCTGCCTTATGCAGATCAGGCACGCACGCTGCATGCGTCGGACGCGCGGGTGGTCTTCGTCGAAACGCTCAAGGCGAAATCGGCGCTGGAGAATGCGGCGTCGGCGAGCGGAATCGGTCCATTGAATGTTCGGTGGATCCTGCTGGCGGATGAATCGCCGGGCGTGATGACGCTGGAGCAATTGCGCTCCAGGGGCGAGCGGCGATTGACTGAGGATCCTCAAGCGTTCGAAAAGATTCGTGCGGAAATAGACGTTCACGATACGGCCATCCTCTACATGACTTCGGGGGCGACTGGCGAACCGAAGATGGGGCTGGTCACGCATCACGCGCTGGTTTCGAACGTGGACATGGCGCCCGTCGTGCTCCCGCTCACGCCCGACGATGCGACCATCGCATTCCTTCCCTCCGCGCACATCGCGCAGCGCGTCGTCGTAGAGTTGGTCCCGCTGCAGACCGGCGCGACCGTGTGGTTTTCAGAAAGCCTGGGGAAGCTGCCGCAGGAACTGCGCCACGTGCGGCCGACATTTTTCCTGGCGCCGCCGCGCGTGTGGGAGCGCGTCTATTCCACCATCTCGACGGAGATTCGAAAACGTCCAGCCGCGGTTCGGCGCCTGTTTCACACCGCGCTCGGCCTCGGGGCGGAGGCAGCGCGGCGTCGTCAGCAGGGCAAGCCGGTGCCGGCGTGGATCCGGGCATCGCTGGGCATTCTCGATCCTATTGTGTTCGCCAAAATTCGCGAGCGATTAGGCGGACGGCTGCGGATCGCCGCTTCCGGCGCCGCGCCGTTGGGAAAAGATCTGGCCGAATTCTATGCGGCGATCGGTATGCCGCTTATCGAAGGCTACGGGCTTACCGAAGGCGGCGTGGCCGCGCTGAATCCGCTGGATCGTCCGAAGGCCGGTAGCATCGGCGTATTGTTGCCCGACACCGAAGCGCGCATCGAAGACGATGGTGAACTGATGCTGCGCAGTCCTTGCCTTTTCATCGGCTACTACAAAGACCCTGAAGCTACCGCGGCGGTGCTGCGCGATGGTTGGCTCGCGACGGGAGACATCGCCGAGCGCGACGCCGACGGGTATTACTACATCACCGGCCGCAAGAAAGAGCTGATCGTTTCCTCCAACGGAAAAAAGATTTATCCGTCGCGGATCGAGAGCATGTTCAAGCGCGAGCCGCTCATCAATCAGGTGCTGCTGGTAGGCGACCGGTTGCCTTACGTCACCGCAATTTTCACCGTCAACGGAACCCCTGACGAAACTCGCAGCGCAGTAGAAACCGCCGTGAAGAACGTCAATCGCGAGCTGGCATCCTTCGAACAGATTCGAAAATTCAAGATTTTGGAGCGTGAGTTTTCGATCGCTCACGGCGAAGTGACGCCCACCATGAAGGTCCGCCGCGGACGCGTGCTCGAGAATCATCGTGCGCTCGTCAGCGAGATGTACATGGGCAGAGACATCGAGTAAAGACACGTAGAATAAACATGTGTCTCATTCCGTTACTCTGATTCCGGGCGATGGTATCGGCCCGGAAGTAGCCGCCGCCGCCCGCCGCGCCGTCGACTCCACCGGCGTTTCGATTCAATGGGAATCCGTCGAGCTGAACTCCGACGTGATTTCAAAGACCGGCCAATCGCTTCCGCAACACGTGCTGGATAGCCTGGAGCGGACGCGCGTCGGGCTCAAAGGACCCGTCACCACGCCGGTCGCGGGCGGATTTGCAAGCGTGAACGTCGCGCTGCGAAAGAAACTCGACCTGTTCGCCAACGTCCGACCGGTGCGCTCGCTGCCGGGAATCGCTTCGCGCTTCAGCGACGTGAAGATCGACATGGTGATTTTCCGCGAGAACACCGAGGACCTGTATTCGGGCTTGGAGCACGAGGTCGTTAAAGACGTCGTCACCAGCCTCAAGGTGATCACACGCGTGGCGTCGGTACGAATTGCCGAATATGCTTTCGCGTTCGCGAAGAAAGTTGGTCGCAAGAGAGTAGTCGCCATCCACAAGGCCAACATTATGAAACTCGCCGACGGCCTGTTTCTGCGCTGCTGCCGCGAAGTCGCCGAGCGGAATCCGGAAATCGAATATAAAGAGCTGATCGTCGACAATGCGTCGATGCAGCTCGTGATCCGACCGGAAACCTTCGATGTACTGCTGCTCCCGAACCTCTACGGCGACATTGTTTCCGATCTCGCCGCGGGATTAGTAGGCGGGCTTGGCGTCGTTCCCGGCGCGAACATGGGCGAAAATCATGCGGTGTTTGAAGCGGTCCACGGCTCGGCGCCCGACATCGCCGGGAAGGGAATCGCAAATCCCACTGCGATGATGCTTTCGGCCGTGCTGATGCTGATCCATTTGGGTGAGATGGATGCGGCGAATCGCCTGCAGAGCGCGGTCGAGAAGGTCTACGCGGGGCGCGAGGATGTGACGCCTGACGTGGGCGGCCGCGCCAGCACCAGCGGTTTCACGGACGCCGTGATTCAACATCTGTAGGGGAGGGCTTTATGAAATCAGTCCGCGTCGTTGTGTTCGCCGTTTTCGCCGCGCTCGGCTCGGCTCAGTCGCTGCCGGTCAAGTGGGAAGAATTAACCGCCGGCGATTTCGTCAAAGCCATCGAGCGCGCGAAGGGAACGTGCGTGCTGCCATTCGGCATTCTCGAAAAGCACGGACCGCACCTGCCGCTCGGAACGGATCTGCTCAATGTGCGCTACGTCGCGAATCGCGGGGCGCAGCAGGAATTCGCGGTGGTGTTCCCCGAGTATTATTTCGGGCAGATCTTCGAGGCGCGCCAGGAACCCGGAACCATCGCGTACAGCGCGAAGCTCCAACTGGAGCTGCTCCAGGAAACCACCGACGAGATGGCGCGCAATGGCTGCAAGAAGATTCTGATCGTGAATGGTCACGGCGGCAACAATCATCTGCTGCCATATTTTGCGCAGGCGCAAATGGCTGCGCCGCATGATTACGTGGTGTACACGATGACGCGCGGCCAATATCCGCCGGGCCGTCCCGCGCTAAAGGATCGCGTCGATTCGCATGCGGGCGAATCCGAAACCGCGCATCTAATGGTTTCACGCCCCGACCTGGTGCACATGGATCGCGCATCGTCGCAGTCCGGCGCCGATCAGAAGCGTCAGGATCTGCCGTCGAATGTCTACACCGGCATCTGGTGGTACGCGAAGTTTCCAGATCACTACGCGGGCGACGGCGCGCCGGCGACGAAGGAATTGGGCGAGTTCGATATGAAGGCGTGGTCTGACCAGGTCGCGACCGCAATCCGCGCGATCAAAGCGGATCAAGTGTCATTGCGCCTGCAGAACGAATTCTACGAGAAATCGAAACGCCCGCTGGATACTAAGCAGTAACGGCTCCCAGCGGTCGCGGCTCGGAATCGGTTTAGTCTTTCACTACTCCGTAAAATCGCGCCATCCAATACGGCAGCAGGTAATCGACCCCCGGGCTTTCGATGAGCCCCCTACCGCCGCCGACCAACTGGAAGGGACTGCGCTGCCACAGAAAATCGGTGGGCACGCGCTGCGGGATCGGAATCGGCTGGCAAGTCTCAGCACCATCCGCGGTACAGGATGGGAACTTTCCGCGAAGATCGACACCGAAATCGCGCCGCGGCCGCGTGAGCCATTGGTCCAGGTAAATCGCCGTGTTGGCATCGCGTGTGGGATTGGTTCCGTTCACCGCTCGATCGATCATGTTGAAGTGCGGATTGCCGTGATCATCGGTGGTGTTGCGCAGAACGTCGTACGCTTTCTTGTAAGCCGACTTGCGCAGGAAGCCGTCTTCCAGAGTGACTAAGTGGAAGAGGTTGATCGTATCGAGATTGAACTTGAAGTACGATGAGTGAACGTCCGTCACCTCCAGCGAAATCGGGGTGAGCACAGAAGCGGCGGCGCTACCCGCTAAGTTCTTGTAGGTGGTGTAAAAACGCGATGAATTCAGCCGCCTGCCGACCTGCAACAACGCTAGCTGTTGATCCGGCCGCGCAATGAATGTTGTGCTGATACGTCCATCCGGCATGACCACGGTCCACGCGTGATCCAGCAGAAATTGCAGCAGCCGGGTCCCCAGCGCGGAGATACGCGCGCGCAACTTCGAATCGGAGATGTGGTTGTACGCAACGCCTAATCCGAAGAACACGCCGATGTACTGATCGCGCGAAGTATTCCCGATCCAGGAGTACGACGTTTGGCCAGCGATGCCCGGATAGATTCCGTTGTTCACTTCCTCTTGCGTAATTCCCGCGGCGAACGGGGAGGCAACGGGCACTGCGCACCTGGCCAGCAGGTTGGTTCCCGTCACGTCGGTGAGCAGCGTTAGCCCGTCCAAGGCGCGTGACGCGTTGGCGAGCGCCTCGGGCAACCCGGTCACTCGATAGCGAAAAGCCTCCGCCGCCAGGTAGTGACCGGTCCAGATCGCCGAATCGCCGCAGCGCGTGTAGCCTACGATCTGTTCACTAGCCGACGAGGCAAAAATCGGGTCGAGAATCGTGCCGAACGGCATGTGTCGCGCGAGCAAGTTCTGGTCGATGGAAAGCGCGTCCCGCTCCGCGGCCCACGCCAAAGGGAAGGAAAAAAGAAGAAGTACAACGAATCGCATCAGCAGTCACTCCATGCGCACAACACGACGCGGGGAGTCGTGCACTGCTCCTAGTCTATTACGGTTGGTTTCTATGACGGATTGGGCGCGTTACTCGGCTGTAGTCGGATCGATCATGCGGACGATCTTCGACACTCGATTGGCCGGGAACCCGCCGCGCTCAGCGTGGGTGCGGACCGAGGCTTCGTCGGGCGCGATGTACACGCAGTAAACCTTATCGCCGGTGACGTAGCTTTCCAGCCACTGGATCTGCGGACCCATGGACTGCAGCACGCCGCAGGATTTTTGGGAGATGCCCCGCAACTGTTCAGGGGAGAGACTTCCCGCGCCGGGAATTTCGCGCTCGATCAGGAATTTCGGCATGCCGCCAATGTAACATGTGTTGCGGGACGAGGGCGTCCCACGCGGGCCAGGGGGGCCCGCCCTCCCATCAGAGATCGCTCAGCGCGCACACCAGCGCGCCTTTCGCAGTCGAATGCAGCGGATTCTGAGCCACGCGAATGTCTGACACAGAGATGGGGAAATCCTGCTCCCACAGCAGCTTCTCGAAACGATCGCGGAAGCCCGGCGGCAGCGCGGTTCCGCCCGAAAGAACCATCGGTACCGGACGGTTGAACTTCGGCAGATTGGAGGTTCGCGCGAATGCCTCTTTCAGCGCTGCGACCAGCGAGCGGATCATATCGTCGTAATATACGCTGATCACCTGGTGAACTTTGTCAGCGAAGAAGCCGTTGAAGTGAAACGAATCCTCCTTGGAAAGACGGATCCGATTAGCGCGTTCGCCGGTCACCTGCGCGGCGTTGAGATCGATGTAATCGCCGGCTTTGGGAATACTGAAGCTCAGCACCGGCACCGAGAGATATGACAAGCACACGTTGCACAATCCGCCGCCGCAGCTTACGCCTATACCGGTGTAATTCGAACTTTCGAGTTCGCCATACACCACTGCCAGCCCTTCGTTGATGCTCGACGGCTCGTAACCCAGCCCAGAAAGAATCTGACGCAGCGTCGCCTCGTGGTAGGTGAGTGAATCCGCCGCGCCCAACGGCGCCGCGGGTACGGTGAAGCACACCTTGCGACGATCCTCAGACGCGGGACCGAGCATGCATGCCAGAATCTCGCGGATCATGCGCAGGCCGTCTGGTTCCTTCGCGTCGAGGACGCCGTGCGTCATGGGGCGACGAGTTTCGGCGTTCAGCAATCCGGCGAACTTTTCGCTCTCGTTGCCATGCACGATAATCTGGTCGGCTTGCAGCGTATATGGAACTCGTTCGCGCTCCAGCACCCCGATGGTGATCTTCGAAAACGGAATCTCGACGAACGCGTTGAGCTGCGATTCGTAACGGAAATCGCCGCCATGTTCCTCGGCCGGCGGCTTGGCGACGACGATCCGGCTGGTGCCGACGTCGAGTCCTAATGCTGGTCCGTTGTGCTGGCTCATTCGGTGTCTCCTTGACTGGACTTTTTGATCTCGCCGATGTCGTTCTTGGGAACGATGGTTCGGTAGCGGCGTTGCAGACTCGCGCGATAACGCGTCGAATTCGTGCGTGCGCCGGCCGCTCCGGCATCCGTGCGAATCTGTTCCTCGGCCAGATCCAGACCTTTCCACGACATACCCGCCGCTTTCAGAAACGCCGGGTCGTATCCGAACCCAAACACATAAACGCTTGGCACCGGAACGTCGTAATTATTGGGCAGGCCGAGTTCGGCGAACGGAAACCGTCCGGCCCAATCCGTATGTGCCGCTATGCGCATATTCTCCGGATTCACGGACACCTGCGCGTGCGTCACGCAGTTTCCGGCGGCGATCTGATAGCGCGAGCGCAGCATGTCGGTTAGCATTTTCGCCGAGGTGATCTGCGCCGGCGTCACTTCATCGATCGCGCCGGTCTGCCCCTCGAATGCCACGCCCAGAAAGCTGTCGTTAAGGTTCAAGTACACGCCCGCCGAATCCGCCCACACCGAAAAGCCCGCGTGATAGGCGGCCTGCGATTCCTCCACCACGCGGAATACCCGCCCAAAGCGATCGACCAGGTAGTGATAGGAATGCGCCTCCCGCAGACTCGATAGCAGATTCTGCCCGAGCTGCTTCAGCCGCCGTGTGGCCTCTTCTTCGAACGGGGCCAAGTGGCTTTCGGTGGTGTGATAGACGATCCCCACTGGCGCTGCCCCGAATTGCTTGGGCGCGCTACCGTCGGTCGGGTAAATCGGGAATCGCGAGCGCGGGCGATTTGCCGTGGCATAGGCGAGCTCGATTCGCAGACCGTTGCTATAGACTTCGGCGGATTTGTTCGCTTCGACGCGCCAGACATTCGCGATGTCTTCGTCCCAAACCGGTGGGGGCGGAGCTTCCGCGTGTAAGACGGTCGGAATCGATTCGATCGATTGAATGCGCGCGGGGGTTAAGCCCACCAGCAGGGGTAGGATGAGCAGCGCAAGTGTCGCCGATCCACGCCGCCGTTTTCGAGCTTCCGGAGCCTTCATCGCCCGGCGCAGGTAGCGCAGCCGTTCGACTGGATCGTCGATTTCGACCGCTCGCCGTTCCACGCGGGAACGTGGTTCCGCTCGTTTTGGTTCGGGGGCCGTAATGCTGAGGAATGGCGATGCCACGCTGCCGTCCTATAAGTAGCGAGTAGGCTCCCGGAGGGAAAGCTCTCGCTTCCCAAGGATCGGCGGCGGGAGGGGAAAACCTTAGTCCTTATAGCCTTGGGGTACTAGCGGCATGCACAAGAAATGCAGGAGCACGCCTTCCCTGGATTAGTCGCTTCGCAATTGAGGTTCGGTCTTTGAAGCGAACGTTCGCTTCTGCGAGACGTAGCATACAGATGTGGCAGAGCTGCTTGCCGAACTGCTTGGGTTCGTTCTCGAGATTCTTGGCGAATTCGTGCTCCAAGTGATTTTTGAACTGGCCACAGAGGCTCTCGTTGGACTGATCAGCAACCGAAAAGAGCGGCGTCCCGCCGTGTCCGCAGTCGGGCTGGTGTTCGGGGGCGCCGCGGCGGGGTTCCTCTCCGCATGGCTATTTCCGCACCGACTGATCCCCACGCGAGTAGTTGTCCGTGGCGCGAGTCTCCTATTAGCTCCTCTTGCAACTGGACTAGCGATGCATTTGCTCGGGAAACGCCTGCGCCGTTTGGAACGCCAAGCGACCAGTCTTGCCACGTTTTGGGGCGGTGCGTCGTTCGCCTTTTCAATGGCCTTGGTCCGATGGTGGCTAGTTGGCTGACTCGGGTGGATTTCTGACGCGACCAGGGGGTCGCGAGCGGGTCAGGGGACCCGCCCTCCAACGGACTCTAGAAAACCTGCACCGACCCCATGCGCGTGCTCATCCAGGGCGGACGCGACGCCTGAATATCCCGCTCATCGCGACGAATGCGGTAGCGCTCGCCCCGGAAATCGCGACGCTCGTACACCACCACCTCGCGCACTCGCCCGAAAAAGCGTACCGAGCTGAAGACTTCGCCGAAATCACGAGGCACATTGCGGAACTCCTCGCCCAACTTAAGGCACAACGCTTCGCCGCGAAAGTTGGGGCGCTCGTAGAAACACACACCGTCGCCGCCGAGGCGCCAGCCGTCGCGCTCGTCGTAGATGCGGCCCCATCGATCTGGTCCGCCGCCGCGTGGTCCGGGACCGCCGGGTCCCGGCCGATCGATGACACTCGGTGGCCCGCCACGCAGTCCTCCTCCGCCACCGACACGACGCAAGATGAAACGCTGATTCGAATCGCCGTTCAAATCGTAGATCTGCAACTTCAGACCGTCGCGATTGCTGCCATCCGGAACATCGATGGTCTTACCGAGCCGCGATACGATCAGCGCGTTGCCGTCCTTGCCCGTGTCGATGCGCCATTGCTGGCTCGCGGCGCGATTGAACGGCCGGCCGACCAGGGGCGAGCTGTTGCCGCCCGTCACCTCGAGGGCCCGCCCGTTCATCGCGTTCAATATGTAGAAAAATCCTTCGCCCGCGGGCTGAAAATCCCACTGCTGATTGTCAGTCCCGCGCGACTGAAACTGGATCACCGTGGTCTGATCGTTGCGGTCCAGATCGATGACTTTGCCCGACTGCAGATTGACGATCTCGTAGCGGCCCGGGCCGCCGAATCCACCCTGCGCCCATGCGAGCGAAATGCCCATCGCCCACACGATTCCGATTACGGTACATCGTGAAGTGTGCATAATTCTACAATCATAGGATGCTGACGCGAGATCGGCTACTGTTTTTTCTCATCTTTTCGAGCTTGGGATCGGCTGCCGACTGGCCACGTTTTCGCGGACCCAACGGATCCGGCGTCGCCGAAGCGCGCGGTCTACCCTCGGAGTTCGGTCCAAATAAGAACGTCATCTGGAAAACCACGCTGCCGCTCGGACACTCGTCTCCGGTTCTAGCAGGCGATCGCATCTACGTTACTGCATCTGAAAATGACAAGCTGCTGACCATCGCGCTGGATCGCGCCAGCGGCAAGATTCTGTGGCGCGGAGAAATCGCGCGCGCCCGTAAGGACCGTCATCACGACAACAACAATCCGGCGTCGCCCAGCGTCGCGGCCGATAACGAAAACGTGTACGCCTTTTTCGCCGATTACGGCGTGGTTTCGTATAGTGTGGCGGGGAAAGAACGCTGGCGCGCGCCGCTGGGACCCTTCCGCAGTTTTCACGGAATGGGAGCGTCGCCGGTGCTGGCGGGCCGTACTTTGCTGGTCAATTGTGATCAGGACGTCGGGTCGTTCCTCGTCGCGCTCGACACAGGCACCGGCAAGGAGCGCTGGCGGCGCGATCGCACCGATCACCCTGGTAACGGCTATTCCACGCCGCTCGTGAGCGACACAGGCGACCAGGTAATCGTGCTTGGCCCAAATCAATTAACCGCCTACGCGGTCGGGACAGGCGAGCCCATCTGGTGGTTCAGCGGGCTCCCGCGACAACCGAAGGGTAGTCCGATTCTCTCGCGCGACGCCGACGGAAAGCCGCTCATCGTGGTAAGCGTTCAAACCGGCGGCGACGAACAGGGCGGCCCTGGGCGCTTTCCCGGCTGGAAGCAGGTGCTCCCGATGCTCGATACCAACAAGGACGGCAAAGTCACCAAGGAGGACCTTACCGGTCAGCTGGCGGGGTTCATCGAGCCGTTCACACAGGCCGACGCCAACGGCGATGGTGAATT
>DASYPO010000289.1:0-11886 GCA_036006545.1 Bryobacteraceae bacterium | reverse complement strand
TCCGGTGATTCTGACCCACGCCAGCGGCCACGGTTCTTTCGTAAACGCGGCGGCGATGGCGAGCGCCAACATCACCAAGGCGACGCCCGATCCTGCCGGCGGCGAAATCATGAAGGACGCGAATGGAAATCCTATCGGGTTCATGAACGAGCGCGCGCAGGGGTTGGTGCGCGCCGCGATGGATCGCGACCGCTCGCGCCGCACGGTGATCGAGCGCGAAGCCGAAGCCGAACGCCAAATCGATCTCGCCGCCCAGGAGTGCGTCTCAAAAGGCATCACCAGTTTTCAGGACGCGGGCTCGGGACCTGACGTGATCGACCGGCTGAAGCGCCGCGCGACGGCGGGCACGCTGCCGCTGCGTTTGTGGGTCATGCTCCGTGAATCGAACGATCGGCTGGCTCGCGACCTTCCCAAGTATCGGACCATCGGCTTTGGCGACGATCACGTCACCGTTCGCGCCATCAAGCGCCAGATCGACGGCGCTCTAGGTTCGCGCGGCGCATGGCTGCTCGCTCCCTAGTCCGATCTGCCTTCTTCCAGTGGCCTCGCCACGGAGGATCCTGCGGATCTCGAGAAAACCGCACAGCTTGCGATTCAAAACGGCTACCAGTACTGTGTGCATGCGATCGGCGATCGCGCCAATCGCGAAACTCTGGACATTTTCGAACGCACCTTTAAGGCGCACCAGGACATGCCGCAGGTGGCGCGCAAGGATCTACGCTGGCGCATCGAGCACGCGCAACACATCGACCCGGTAGATATTCCGCGATTCGGTCAGCTCGGCGTGATCGCGTCCATGCAGGGAATCCATTGCACCTCGGACGCGCCGATGGTGCTTCCTCGCCTAGGCCCCAGGCGTGCCGAAGAGGGCGCCTACGTTTGGCAGAGCCTCATGAAATCGGGCGCGCACGTGACCAATGGAACCGACGCACCGGTGGAAGACGTCAGCCCCATCGCGTCTTACTACGCAACCGTTTCGCGCAAACTGAAAGACGGGACTACTTTCTATCCCGCACAGCGCATGTCGCGCATGGAAGCGCTGGCTTCCTACACAACCGAGAATGCGTACGCGGCTTTCGAGGAAAACGTGAAGGGCATGCTCAAGCCAGGAATGCTGGGCGATATCACCGTGCTGACGCGCGACATCTTGACGATTCCCGAAGATGAGATTCCGAAAGCTGAAGTCGAGTACACCATCGTGGGTGGAAAGGTTGCGTTCCAGAGGACGAAGTGAGCGCGGCCGTAATCGATCGCGATTTTCTGTTTCAGACACTCGCGGATCTCATCCGCATCAACTCCGTGAATCCTACTTTGGTTCCCGGCGGCGCCGGTGAAGCCGAGATCAGCGACTACGTTGCACGCGTGCTGAATGGCATCGGACTCGACGTGCGAAAACTCGAGCCGGAGGCGGGCCGCATCAGCGTGCTCGGAACTCTGGCCGGATCGGGTGGCGGCCGATCCCTTATGCTCAACGCGCATTACGACACGGTCGGCGTCGAGGGCATGGACGAGCCTTTTTCTTCGGCGATCCGCGACGGCAAGATTTTCGGGCGCGGTAGCTTCGACATGAAGGGCAGCCTCGCCGCACAAATCGCCGCTGTGAAAGCGCTACGCGATGCCGGCATTCGTCCGCGTGGCGACGTCGTGATCGCCGCCGTCGCCGACGAAGAATATGGAAGCCTCCGCACCATGTCTGTGATCGATGCAATCAAGACCGACGCGGCGATCGTTACCGAACCGACCGCCGTTCAGATTTGTCTTGCACACAAAGGCTACCTGTGGATCGAGGTCGAGACCAGAGGCCGAGCAGCGCATGGCAGCCGATTCAAAGAAGGCGTCGACGCCAACATGCGCATGGGTCGCTTTCTCGCACAGCTCGACAAGCTCGAGCAGGATCTGCGCGCGCGCACGCCGCATCCGCTGGTCGGTCCGCCGTCATTGCATGCCGCGATGCTCCACGGTGGCGACGGCCTGAGCACCTACGCGGCTTCCTGTAAGTTGCAAATCGAGCGCCGGACAGTACCAGGAGAAACCGAAAAGCAAGCCGTCGGCGAAGTCCAGGCGATCGTGAATTCACTTCACTCCGCAGACCCAACGTTCCAAGCCGAAGTCCGTCCCTTCTTCGTGCGCGATCCCTTCGAAGTTCCGCGCGATGCGGAGATCGTCAAGACACTCGCCCGCGCTTCTCGCACCGTGCTTGGCCGCGAACCGAACTACATGGGCGACACGCCGTGGATGGACGCCGCATTGCTCCACGCTGCAGGAATCGAAACCGTCGTGATGGGCCCCGGCGGCGGCGGCGCGCACGCTGTAGTCGAGTGGGTGGAAATGGAATCGGTCGCGCAAATGGCAGCGATCCTCGCGCACGCGGCAATCGAATACTGTGCTTGACCTCAAGCTGATCCACGAAGCGGCGGCCTTTCTCGCGCCGCGTATTCGCCGCACGCCGATCGAACCGTCGCCCGCGCTCTCGGCGATCCTCGGCGTCCCCGTTTCATTCAAGCTCGAATCGCTGCAACTCACTGGATCGTTCAAAATTCGCGGCGCACTGTTCCGCATTTCGCGCCTGACCGCCGACGAGCGCCGCACCGGCGTGCTCACTTGTTCCGCGGGTAATCACGGGAAAGCCGTCGCCTACGCCGCACGCGGAGCCGGAGTGCGCGCAGTGATCTGCGTCCCCCGCTCCATCGACCGTTCGAAACACGACGCCATGGTCGCGCTGGGCGCCGACGTCCGCGTCTCTCAATTCGACGGTTACGACGACACCGAAGCGTGGGCCAAGCAAATGGCCGCCGACCAGCGCCTGGCGTTTCTTTCCGCCTTCGACGACTCCGACGTCATGGCCGGTAACGGCGGCACGCTGGCGCTCGAAGTCCTCGAGGACGCGCCGGACGCGCGCACGTTTATCGTCCCAGTCGGCGGCGCTGGGCTGTCCGCAGGCTTCGCGTTCGCCGCGAAACAAGCCCATCCCGATTCAATATTCATTGGCTGCCAGCATGCTTTATCCCCTGCCCTGCGACTCTCGCTCGACTCCGGCCGCGCCATCACGAAACTCCCCGCGGTCGAAACACTCGCCGCCGGAGTCGAAGGCGGCATCGGTGCCCTCGCCTTCCCGGTTCTCGCCCCATTTGTGAATCGCGTAGCCCTCGTCACGGAAGACGAGATTCTCGACGCCGTCCGCTGGATGCTCGTAAATCATCAATACCTCATCGAGCCGACCGCTGCGGTCGCGCTCGCGGCTTGTCTTTCGAACAAAGTTGGTGAAGTGTCCAGCCCCGCCGTCGTCGTCATCACCGGCCGAAACGTCAGCCTCGAGACCGCGCGAAAAATCCTATGCGCGTCCTGACGCTCGACCAAATCCGTCCGGCGATCGACGAAGACGCGGTGATCGACGCCATGCGCGACGCGCTCATCGCCCAATCGCGCGGCGAGTGCGACACGCCCATGCCCATGCATCTCGACATCGCAGGCAGCGAGGTCCACATCAAGTCCAGCTATCGCCGCGGCGGGAAGTATTTCGCCCTCAAGATGGCCTCGACGTTTCACGGCAAAGGCAACGGCATGATCCTGCTGTGCGACGCCGCGAACGGCAAGCCGCTTGTGTATCTCGACGACGCCGGTCACCTAACGGACGTGCGTACGGCGGCCGTCGCCGCGATGACCGTGCGCGAGCTCCGTCGTCCGGATAGCTCCATCGGAATTCTCGGCAGCGGCATCCAGGCGCGCCTCACCGCTTACTACCACCAGCGCGTGCTGCCGCTTCAACAGATTTTTCTCTGGGGACGCAATCCCGATCGCGCACAGGCCTGCGCCGCCGCCATTCGCGCCGGCTTCTCGCGAGTTTTCCCGCGCATCAAAATCGACGCGCTCGATTCACCTGCCGCCGTCGCCCAAGCTACGCGCCTGATCGTTACCTGTACGGCATCGCGCGAGCCGCTGCTCAACGCGAGCGACCTCCAACCCGGCACGCACATTTCAGCGGTCGGCGCGGATTCGCCCGGCAAGCAGGAACTCAATCCGGCGATCCTGCGCGTCGCCGATCTCGTGCTGGCCGATTCCCTCCCCCAATGCGAGAAGCTAGGAGAATTGCAACACGCGCCAGAGCAGGCCGCGCGCGCAATTGAAATCGGAAAGTTCTGTGAGCGGTCGCACGCAGCCCCATCGTCCGTCGCCGATTTCACGGGACTCGGAGTTGAAGATCTCTACATAGCGGAGCTTATATATGCGAATAGAAACGTTTGAGATGGAGCGCATGCAGTCGACCTGGGAAAATCTGGTCGACTACGACATGAGCGAAAGCGGCGTGCGCCCGCTCACCCTACGCGAATTGATGGCCATGGGTTTCGATCTCGAAGCCGTGCTCGACATCCCGCTCGGCTACAGCCAATCCAATGGCACTTTGCAATTGCGCGAGATTCTTACAAAGCAGTACCCTGGCGCGACCGTCGATAACATCGAGGTCACCAACGGAACCTCCGAAGCGAACTACATGCTCGCTCTCAACCTGCTCAAACCTGGCGACGGATTCGCGCTCGAAGTTCCGAATTACATGCAGCTCTGGGGCGTGCCGCGCAGCCTCAGCGCCGATACGCGAACCTTCCGCCTGAATCTCGACCGCGGCTGGGAGCCCGATTGGGACGAGTTCAAGAAGGCGGTCGCCCCCGGCACCAAGCTGGTCTACGTTTCGAATCCCAACAACCCGACAGGCGCGGTACTATCCGATGACGCGATGAAGCGCATCGTCGCGCGTTGCGACGAAGTAGGCGCCTACTTGATCGCCGATGAAGTTTATCTCGGCGCCGAAATCTCGCGCGAGCGGACGAAGTCTTTCTGGGGCATGAGCGATCGCGTGGTGGTCACCAGCGGCCTTTCGAAAGCCTATGGAATTCCCGGCGTGCGAATCGGTTGGATGGTCGGCCCGCCCAAAATGATGGCCGAGACGTGGGCGCAGCACGATTACATCACCATCTGTCCCAACAAAATCTCCGACTACATCGCGCGCACTGCGGTCGACCCCGCGAATCGTGAGAAGTGTTACGCGCGTACCCGCGCGGTTTTGCAAACCAACCTGGCGATCATGCGCGAATGGGTCGCTAGCTTCAACGGGTTTCTCGAATGGCGCGAACCCGAAGCCGGCGCGCTCGCCCTCGTGAAATACAACGCGAAGATCCCGTCCGCCGTGCTCGCTGAGCGAATGCGCACGCAGCAAAACACGCTGGTTGTCCCGGGTTCCTACCTGGGCCTCGAAGGATACTTACGAATCTGGCTGGGCGCGAAAGAGGATTACCTGCGCGAGGGACTTCGCCGCATCGGCCTCGAGCTAAACGCTCTCGCTTTGTAACGCAGGCGATCTTGTCGCCTGCCTGTCTGTCCTGTGTTGTCGCCTGTCGGTCAGCCCTGTGGGGCAGGTGATCTTTTTCTGAACCCGCAAGCGGGGTCACCTGCCTCTTAGTCGTCCTCTTCCTCCGCCCCCCGCGGATTCGTCTTCGCCACCAGATTCGACGCCCTCAGCAACGAATCGAACGTCCCCGCATCGGTCCACCAGCCGTCTAGATGCGCGAAGGTCATGGTGCCCTCGCGAATGTACGCGTTATTGACGTCCGTAATTTCCAACTCCCCGCGTTTCGACGGCACCAGTTGTCGAACCTTCTCGAACACCGTTCCGTCGTACAAATAAATCCCCGTCACCGCGTATCGCGACTTGGGCTGCTTGGGTTTTTCCTCGATACCCGCGATTCGATCGCCGACAATTTCCGCCACGCCAAACCGCTCGGCATCTTCGACCTCTTTTAGAAAAATCTTCGACCCGCGAGGCTGTTCGCGAAACTCCTCCACTGCGTCGCGAATGTTCCCTTCGATAATGTTGTCGCCCAGAATTACGCAGATCTTTTCGCCGTCCGCGAAATGCTCGCATAACCCCAGCGCGTCCGCGATCCCGCCTTCGCCCTCCTGGTAGGTGTAGTTGAGGTGCGCCAGCCCGAACTCTTTTCCGTTGGCCAGCAGCCGCAGAAAATCTCCCGAGTTGCGTCCACCCGTAACCAGCATGATGTCGCGAATCCCTGCGGCCACCAGCGTCTGGATCGGGTAGTAGACCATCGGCTTGTCGTAAATCGGAAGCAGATGCTTGTTGGTGATCTTGGTGAGTGGAAACAGGCGGCTGCCCGTCCCACCGGCGAGAACAATGCCCTTCATGTGTCTTCAGACTAACGCACCCGCTGCTTCCCCCTCAAGTTGTTAACAAATTAATAAGTTCGCCCTCACTGGCATTGACTAACTAAGGTGTTTGTCCGATGGCGTTGTAATACGGTACACCGAATAATCTATAGGAGCGTTTGCGCGAAATGGAATCGGAACAGCCTACAGGCACGACTCACGCCTCAGCCAGTGCTTATTTGGCGACGGTCGCCGCCATGGCGGACTGTGTGGGGCGAGCTTGTCCCGAGGTCGGTGTTCCCTTCCGTCAGCGTCTGCACCGCCTGCGATCGCGGTTGGCGTTCAATGTCACTCCGGAATCGCTTGAGAAAAGCGCGACCCTGGTCGCGCGCGAACTGGAAGAATACGCTTCCAA
The DNA here is from genome assembly GCA_036006545.1 of Bryobacteraceae bacterium. Taxonomy (GTDB): domain Bacteria; phylum Acidobacteriota; class Terriglobia; order Bryobacterales; family Bryobacteraceae; genus Palsa-187. The sequence goes on along the minus strand of DASYPO010000289.1, from coordinate 5,318 downwards.
GGCCTCCCATTTTCTCTATCAACAAAGTACCGAGCTTCGCGCCACCACCGACTCCTTCGAGGCAATCGTCCAGCGCCTGGCGCAGCGCCAGGAGTTCTATAGCGCGCGGCTCCGGCAGTTCGCCACACAGATGCAGGTTGCCGCGTATCCCAGCGATCCGGCGCAGCTGGAAGAAGTCGTCGCGCTACAAGTAGCTGGTCTGCTGAGCGTGGTCGAAAGCCTGAACAATGAGGCTCGCTCGCTGGTGGCACAAATGCAAAACCAGTTGGCCGCGTCTGAACAGCGCCTGGCCGAGGCCACCATCACCGATCCCGACACCGGCCTGATGAACCGGCTTGAAATGGAACGGCACCTCGCAGCCCGGCGCGCCGCAGGCGTCGAGCCGGTGCTGCTGCACATCACTCTCGGCTGCGAGACTACCCCGGATGTAACCCGTCAGGTCGCCGAGAAGCTGGTCGCGCAGTTCCGCCCGTCCGACCGCGTCAGCCGCTGGTCGCCGACAGAGTTCCTGGTGTTGTTCGATGGGACCGTCGAGATCGCCGAACGCCGAGGTCCGCAAGTGGTGGCCTGGATCGCGGGGAGTTACGACCTGCCCGACGGCACGACGGAAGACGTTACCGTCGAGCTGGGTCTGTTGCGCAGCGCTGAACTCGTCGAATCGGTCTGACCCGGCCCCACCATCACACCAACCCGCCCGTAATTGTAATAACGTCTAGATGTGCACTCCTTCAAAGGGGTTCCCGTCCTGGTGACGGGTGCGGGTCGGGGGATCGGGAAACGTCTTGCCATCGGCTTCGCCGCCCGCGGCGCATTCGTGGGACTCCTGGCGCGCAGCAAAGCCGAGCTCGATCTGTGCCATCTCGAAATCCAACATGCCGGCGGCGCCGCGCTGCGCCTGCGAACCGACGTCAACGATTACGAACAGTTGTGCGCCTCGGTCGACCGCGTGCGCGTCGACTGTGGACCGGTGCAGGTCTTAATCTGCGCCGCCGGTGTGCAGGGCCCCATCGGTCCATTCGCTGAAACCACGCCGAAAGCCTGGGCGGAGGTGGTCAACACCAATCTGCTCGGCGTGATGAACGCCTGCCGCGCCGTGCTGCCGCATATGATCAAGCGCCGTAGCGGAAAGATCGTGGTCCTCACGGGCGGGGGAGCCACTGTGGCGCGTCCGAACTTCGCCGCCTACGCCGCGATCAAGGCCGCCATCGCGCGCTTCGTCGAATCCGTCGCGGAAGAGGTTAGCGACCACAACGTACAGCTCAATTGCATGTCGCCCGGCGGAACCTACACGCACATGACCGATCAGATCCTCAGTGCCGGGGAGCGCGCTGGTTGGCGCGAAATCGAGGACGCCCAGCAGGTCCGGCTCACCGGTGGCGTGCATCCCGACAAGCAAATCGAACTGGCAGCCTGGCTGGCATCGGAAGAATCCAACCACATCAGCGGCCGCCTGGTTCACGTCGACGACGATTGGAAAAAACTCCGCAAATCGGGCGTGAACCCTGAACTGTATACTCTGCGCCGCATCCAGCGTGCGTGAATTCCTCGTAGTTCGCCCGATGAATCCCGCCATTCGCCGGTAATCCGCAGCGAGCCGTTCCCGCCTATCGCTACAATCGAACCTATGGAACTCAGAGCCGAACTCGAAGGCAAGCGAATCGCCATCCTGGTCGACACGCTGTACCAGGAAATGGAAGTCTGGTATCCCCTCTTCCGGCTGCAGGAAGCTGGTGCGGAAGTGGTATTGGTCGCCGCTGAAGCAGGTAAAACTTACACCAGCAAACTTGGCTATCCCGCCAAAAGCGACCGTTGCTACGACACACTCTCGGCGAAGGATTTCGACGGCGTGGTGATCCCCGGCGGTTACGCGCCCGACCACATCCGCCGCTATCCCAAAGCCAATCAGTTCGTGCATGACATGGACACGCACGGAAAACTAGTCGCCTCGATTTGCCATGGACCCTGGGTGCTCTGCTCGGCGGGAATACTTAAGGGCCGCCGTGCCACCTGCTTTTTCGCGATCAAAGACGACGTGGTGAATGCCGGCGCGCGCTACGAAGACGCCGAGGTCGTGGTCGACGGGAATCTGGTCACCTCACGCAAGCCTGAAGATCTGCCCGCGTTCTGCCGCGCGGCTATCTCCGTCCTGGTCCATGCGGGCGTCCCCGCCTAATCATGGACGCAGCCATTTCCGTACAAGGCCTCCGTAAATCCTACGGCGATTTCGAAGCCGTGCGCGGCATCGATTTTGACGTCGCACAGGGCGAAGTGTTCGGTCTGCTCGGACCGAACGGCGCCGGCAAGACCACCACTGTCGAGATCCTGGAAGGCTTGCGCCCGCGTACCGCCGGGAACGTGACAGTTTTGGGTTACGATCCCGCGAAGGAGGTTCGCTCGCTGAAGGATCGCATCGGCGTCTGCCTGCAAGCCACCAATCTACCCGACAAAATCCTGGTGAAAGAAGCGCTGGAGCTGTTCAGCGCCTTTTATTCTCGCAACACCGACAACAATCAGCTCCTCAAACGCCTGCAGCTCTGGGAAAAACGCGATAGCCCGTATTCGAAACTCTCCGGCGGCCAGAAGCAGCGCGTTGCGATTGCCCTCGCGCTCGTTAACGATCCACAAATCGTTTTCTTCGACGAGCCAACCACTGGACTCGACCCCCAGGTCCGTCTCGAAATTCACAGCCTCATCAGCGAAATGAAGGACGCCAAGCGTACCATTCTGCTCACCACTCACTACATTGAAGAGGCCGAACGACTGTGCGACCGCGTTGCGATCGTCGATGAAGGAAAAATCATCGCCCTCGGCACACCGCGCGAGATCCAGGAACGCAACATGGGCCAGTCGCGTGTCGAGATTCGTACCGCACAGGCCATGCCGGCCGAAGTCCCGCAGTTTCAGGAAAGCGCCAAACACATCATCAGCGACGACCGCATGCTGCTCACCGTCTACTCGACGCGTCCCGCGCGCACGCTGCCCGATCTGATCAAATGGATCGATCAGCACGGTCTAGATTTGGAAGACATTCATCTCAAGCGGCCCACGCTCGAAGACGTCTTCATCGAGCTCACCGGAAAGCGCTTAAGAGATTAAAGGATGAAGGACTGACCGTGCGCGCATACATCGCTTACATCCGCATGACGCTGCGGCTCACTTTTCGAGATCGCAGCGTGCTGTTCTTCAATTACCTGTTCCCGCTGATGTTCTTTTTTGTGTTCGGACAACTGATGCATGCCGAACAAGGTGGAACGGCGCCGCTATTGGTGAACATGGTCCTTTCGATCGGCATCCTGGGCAGCGGATTCTTCGGCGCCGGCATGCGCGCGGTGATGGATCGCGAACAGAACATCCTGCGGCGTTTCAAAGTCGCGCCGATCAGCCCCGGCCCAATCCTGGTAGCGTCCATGGTCGCCGGGCTGGTGCATTTCCTGCCGCTCTCCGCGCTCACCATCCTCCTGGCGCACTACCTCTATGGCATGCCGTTTCCGCCGCAGATGGGCTCGTTGCTGGTCTTTCTCACCATCGGTGTGCTGGCCTTCCGCGCCATGGGCGGCATTATCGGAGCCGTCGCGAATTCCATGCAGGAAAGTCAGATAATCATCCAGATTCTGTATTTCCCGATGCTCTTCTTGGGGGGCGCGACTTTTCCTCTCGGCGCCATGAGCCCCTTGCTCCAGACCATTTCGAACTTCATTCCCTCCAAGCATCTTTCGCTCGGTATTCAAGGAATCCTGATCACGAAAGTCTCGCTTTTCGGTGTGCTTGAAAACGTCGAGGTGCTGGCGATTGCCGCGCTGGTCGGGTTCCTGCTAACCGTCAAATTGTTCCGCTGGGAGAAGGACGAGAAGATGAAGCCTTCCGCCAAGCTATGGATTCTGGCGGTACTGATCCCCTTCATCGTCGCCGGCTCCTGGCAGGCGTACGCCAAGACCAACGTCGCCAAAGTGAAGATCCAACAGCGCGCCATGGAACGCGCTCAGTCGGTCATCATCCGCGATGCGCAAATCATCCTCGGCGATGGCAACATCATCGATCGCGGCTCCGTCCTCGTGCGCGACGGCAAGATCGCCGAAATCTTTACCGGCGGCGCGCCCGACTCCAAGAGTCTCAAAGCCGAAGCCGTCGAGGCGGCTGGAAAGACGCTCCTGCCCGGCCTGATCGACATGCATGTGCACCTCGGCAGTCCTGGCGGCTTCTACGAAAATCCGACCGATTACAAGCCTGCCGACCAGGTGATGCCGCGTGCGCTCGCCGCCTATCTGTTCAGCGGCGTCACCGCCGTCAAGAGCGCCGGCGATACGCTCGCCGACATGCTGCGCGAGCGAGCACGTATTCGAACTGGTGAAAAATTGGGCGCGGAATTGTTCGTCGTCGGCCCGCTCTTCACTTCCGAAGGCGGACACGGTACCGAGTATTCGCAGAATCTGCCGCCCAACATGCGGGCTTCCTTTGACGCGCAATTCCTGCGTATCCCCAAGACTGCCGACGAAGCGCGCAAGTACGTTGTCGACCTGAAGAGCCAGGGCGTTGACGGGATCAAGATCATCCTCGAAGGCGGTGGCTCGTTCAAACGCATGGACCTTGCGATCCTCCGCGCGATTGCCGACGCCGCGCACGAAGCTAAATTGCCGGTGGTCTGCCACACCGGCGACGCGCGCGATGTGGCCGACGCAGTGGAAGCCGGCGTCGACGGTATCGAACACGGTTCCATCCGCGACGCGATTTCCGCCGAAGTGTTCTCCAAAATGAAGCAGCGCGGAGTCACTTACGATCCGACGCTCGCTGTCTACGACGCAGTTCAGTTCGCCGCGGGCGGCCGCACCGATCCGCTGGATCGTTCTTTGGTGAAACAAGTCGCCCCACCAAATTTGCTCGAAGCCACCAAGCGTATGCTTGCCGGTCCGATGAAGGGCGCTTTCGGCAGCCGCCCGATCGACACCACGCTCGCCGCACAGAATCTCGTCGCTGCACATCGCGCCGGCGTGACGCTCGTGACCGGAACCGATTCCGGAAATCCACTACTGGTCCACGGGCCCGCGATTCATCGCGAGCTACAGCTCTGGGTGCAGGCCGGCGTCCCGCCTAGTATCGTGCTCCAGGCGGCGACGCGTAACAGTGCGAATCTTCTCGGCGCCGGCGATCGCATCGGCCTGATCAAGAAGGGCTACGAAGCGAATCTGCTCCTGGTCAATGGCGACCCCATGCAGAACATCAGCGCCACGGAGCAGGTCTCGACCGTGGTTTTCAAAGGCGAAGTCATCTCCCGCTCCCGCCTCTTCCAAGACCAGTAACGCAGGCGATCTTGTCGCCTGTTT
>DASYPO010000288.1:0-4108 GCA_036006545.1 Bryobacteraceae bacterium | reverse complement strand
CCAGCGCGTGGCGATCGCCCGGGCCTTGGTGAATAACCCGTCGATTCTGCTGGCGGACGAGCCGACGGGAGCGCTCGATTCGGCGACGGGCACCGAAATCATGGGATTGTTCGACCGGCTGCATGCCCAAGGCAATACGATCATCCTGGTGACGCACGAGCACGACATCGCCATGTACGCACATCGCGTGATTCACATCCGCGACGGCAAGGTCGAGCGCGACGAGAAGATCAAATAAGCTTAGCCGCAGATGAGCGCAGATACCCGCAGATAAGAGACCAAACAACAATACAGATGAGTTTTGTCTTACGAGGTTTTATCTGCGTTAATCTGCGTCTATCTGCGGCTAGATAAGAAAACGGATCAACGCGACCGTTATCCCACAAGCCGCGAGCGTCGCGCTCGCCCCGACCGCTAGTGCCGATCCGCCCGCGCTGGCGAGTACGCGAACATTAACCTCAAGTCCCATCGCCGCCATAGAAAGCGCCAGCAGCAGATTCCCGGCTTCGGCGAGCACGGTCGCGAACGGAATCGAATATCCGCCCTGGAATTGCAGCACCGGCAGCCAGCCCAGCGAGTTCAATAGAAACAGTCCGAAGAATCCCCACAGAAACGGCGGGACCAGGCGGGCATAGTGCACTGTCACGCCGTCCTTCCGATTGCGCGCATGCAGCAGTGCCAACAAGAGGAGCAGCGGCGCGAGTAACGCGACGCGCACCAGTTTTACCAGCGTCGCCAAGCCGCCGGCCTTGGTACTGAACGCGAATCCGGCGGCGACCGCTTGCGGCACGGCGTGGATGGTCGAGCCGGCGAGAATCCCGAATCCCTCGTCGGACATTCCTAACGGCGCGCCGGCGAAGGGCAGTGCGAACATCAGCAGCAACCCAAGCACGTTGATCGACCCGACGGACAGCATCACGTCACGATCCTCAGCGTCGATCAGCGGAGCGACCGCGACGATCGCGCTGTTCCCGCAGATCGCCGTTCCCGCGCCGATCAGCAGGCTGGTTTTTGGATAGAGTCCCGCGACGCGGCCAAACAGTAGCGCGGCACCCATCGAGACGGTCATCGCGGCAAGTAGAATCGCGAACGCGCGCGGGCCGATCGAAGTCGCGTGCGAGAAGCTCAACGTGGCGCCGGTAAGTACGATGGTGATGGGAATCGCGCGGCGGACGATCAGCTTCGCGCCGTCCTGAAAGCGCTTCGCCCCGGGCAACAAATTCCCCGCGAGCGCACCTGCGACAACCGCTAGAATCGCGGCGCTGATGGGCCGGCGCATTCCGCTGGCCGACTCGACACGAAAGGGCGGGAACGGCAGGTAGTGAATCGCGAGCGCAAGGAGCGCGACCGCGAGCGCCGTCGCAACTCCGGGAATCGGCTGCGGTTTGGGAGCGAGCTTGGGTGCCGGAAACGGGCGGCGCCGTTCGACCAGGGGGCGGACATAGGCCCCCTCCATCGAACCGAGGGAGGCGAGCGCCTCCGGGCTCAGCTTCATCTATTTCGCCGCCGCTGCTGCTTTCTTAAAGTCACCCGCCTTGAAATAAGAGAATGTGCCGAGGTCGAGATTCTTACGGAACGCCGCGAGGATCTGCTCGGGCGTGAGCGCGGCGATTTTTGCGTCGAGCTCAGCGGAGCGCGCCATGGTCCAGCCGCGCTCGGCGTTGCGCAACAGCAGGCTGACCAGCACATTATCCTGCGAGCGGCCCAATGCCCGCTCCTGCAGGAATGCTTTGCGCGCTTCTTCGATTTCCGCGGGAGGGAAACCCTCTTTGGCGGCCTTGGCCATCTCATCTTTGAACGCCGCTTCGACCTTATTGATATTGGCGGGATTGCAGATCGCGATTCCCAGGAACTGCGAGAACTTGTCGTTGACCCCGGCTGAGTAACCGCTCTGGACGCTGTAGCTCAAGCCTTCCTTCTCCCGAATCCGCATCCACAGTCGGCTGCGCAGTCCGCCGCCCATCATGGAATTGATGAACAGCATCGCGGGATAATCGGGATCGCTCTCGCCGAACGGCAGGGTTGTTACCGAGGCGAAAAACGCGTTGGCCTTGTCGGGAGTCTCGAAGGTTTCATTCACCGGTGTGAGCTTCTGCCAGGACTGAAGGACTTCTTTGTATGGCTTGGGGCTTTTCCAATCGCCGAACAACTCGCGCGCCAGTTTTTCAATCGCGGCTGCGTCGAAATCGCCGACAATCGAGATCTCGGCGTTGGACGCGCCGTAGAAGTCCTGGTAGAACTGCTTGGCCTCCTCGAGCGTGACCTTCTTGATCTCTGCAATGCGCTCGTCGATGGTCAGGGTCGCGCGCGGATCGCCCTTCGGATAGGGTGAGATGTGCCGGTTGAGTGCATTGAAAGCGACCACCTGAGGCTCGCTGCGACCACTTTCGGCGCTGCCGATCGCGGTCTGTTTCATCGATTCGAATTCCTTCTCGGGGAACGCGGGCTCGCGCAGAACTTCGGCGGCGAGCCGCAATGCCGCTGGGAAATTATCGCGCACGGTGCTGATGCTGGCGGACGCGCTGGTGTCGCCGCCGCTCGCGGAGAGACGCGTCTTAATTTTGTCGAGCTCGTCGTTGAGCTGCTGGCGGGTATGCTTGGTGGTCCCGCGCATCAGCAGGCCACCGGCGAATTGCGCCGGGATCTGCTTGCCGAAGACGCTCTTCTCGTCGCCGAAGTGCATGCGGATGGAGGCGTTAACCGTCGCCCCCCGCGTTTTCTTGGGAAGCATGGCCAGCTTCATGCCGTTCGGCAGCGTAACGCGAATGGTGCGCGCGTCGATGTTGGCGGGCGTGGCGTCGAACACCTCGCCTTCTTCGACCGCGGCCTGGCCCTTGTAATCTTTGAGCGCAACGGCAACATCGGGCGTCGCCGGAATCTCGGTGCGATCCGGTTTCGCTTCCGGAATGAAGCGGCCCAAGGTGCGGTTGGAAGCTTTCAGGTATTGCTTGGCGACGCGCGAAACGTCTTCCGGAGTGACGGTCTTGATGCGATCGCGATCCAGAAACAGCAGACGCCAGTCGCCCATGGAAGCCCACTCGCTCAGCTCAATTCCGATGCCTTCGGAGTTGTTGAGCGAAAGCTCGATGTTCTTCAGGATGCGGGTGCGCGCGCGATCGACTTCGTCCTTCGAGGGCGGCTCCTTGATGATCCCGTCGATCACACTGAGGGTGGTCTTCTCCACGTCCTCGAGCGGCATCTCTTTGCGCACGCGCGCGAAGATCATCGCCAGAAACGGGTCGTGAAGCTGCTCGTTGCCGGCGCCCACGCTGGTGGCCTTCTTGCTTTCGACCAGGGCTTTGTAGAGCCGGCCGGAGGGCTGGTCACTAAGGATCGCCATGAGCACGCCCAGCGCGGCCGCATCCGGATGCGATCCGGCAGGGCTGTGATACGCGATCGCCAGCGATTGATAATCGCCCACTCGTCGAAGAATCACTTCGCGCTCGCCGTCCTGCGTCGGCTCTTCGGTCCAGGGTTGCGTGATCTTGCGGGTAGGTTTGGGGATCGATCCGAAATACTCCTGAATCCAGGGCAGCGCTTTGGCGGGATCGAACTTGCCGGCGATGATCAGCATCGCATTATCGGGCTGGTAATACTTGTGATAAAACGCCTGGAGATTTTCGATCGGCACATGCTCGATATCGGCGCGGCTGCCGATGGGCGATCGGCCGTAGGAGTGCCACAGGAACGCTGCGCGCATCACGCGCTCATTGAGGACGTTGCTGGGGCTGTTCTCACCCATTTCGAACTCGCTGCGCACCACTGTCATTTCGGTGTCGAGGTCGCTGCGGGCGACCCGCGAATTGATCATCCGGTCGGCTTCCATTTCGAGCGCATAACGGAGGTTTTCTTCGGTGGCGGCCAGCGTCTCGTAATAGTTAGTGCGATCGAAGGAGGTGCTGCCGTTGAAATCGGCGCCGCGGTTGGCCAACTCGACCTTGATATCGCCGCGCTTCGCGGTGCCCTTGAAGACCAGGTGCTCGAGCAGGTGGGCCATGCCGGTTTCACCGGAGCCTTCGTGACGGGAGCCGACCATGTAGGTGACGTTGACGGTCACCTTGGCCTTGGAATTGTCGGGGAAGAGCAGTACGGTCATGCCGTTCGCCAG
>DASYPO010000287.1:0-7577 GCA_036006545.1 Bryobacteraceae bacterium | reverse complement strand
ACTGCGAAGCTCTCCAGATCGATTTCGCTCGCCAGCCATCCGCTGCGCCGCAGTACGTCCAACACTACCCAAGCCGGATTGTTCGTGAACGATTCGCCCAGCGACACCTCGTCCACGTTGTATCGCTCCAGCTTCAATCCTTGTACCAGCACTTGGACCTTCGCGAGCGACTGACCGTTGCTAATGCGGTTCGGCACCACCACGCTCGCGAACGCCATGCTGCCATATGGATCCCCCAGAGGATTCCCCTGCGCATCGCTGAAGTTCGGATTGAACGCGCCCGCACGCGTCCCCGTGCTGACTACTGTGAACCATCCCGTAGCGGTCATGTCCGCGCCACTCACCCCTTCGGGAATCTCCACGTCGTTGACGATTACCTTGACCACGCGCGCGATCTCACCCATCCCCAGCAGCACTTCCATCCGAGTCAGGTTGCCGTCGTTCCGCGCGAACACGATCGCGGGTTGGAACCACGCCGTGCCGTATACCAGGGGAACGAAATCGTTGTACCGCGCTTGGTTATCGATCACCGGCGAAAGATGCGTCCCCCCCTCGCCGAAGCCCCGCACCTGAATCTGGGAAGGTGCAAACTCCACGCCTCCGAAACGCCGGGTCACCTGCGCGCCCGCATCGGTGTCGAACATTCCACGAGCCGTACACTGCGCACGCGTGTAGTCGCAAGTAGTAAATACCACGCCCGAATTCAGGTTCCCTTGGCCGCCTGCTTGATCTGCCGAATAGCCGCAGCGGTGCAGCGCCGAGTATTTGCCCTTGACGCCGCCGTTCAGCGCTTCCTGCCGCTGTTCCGAAGTCGCTGGAAAGGTCCACGGGCAGCGCCGCTCGATTCGCACTTCCGGCAATACGATCCGTTGCAGACTTAGCCTGTTCAGAAACGTGACCCGAAAGGTCGATTCAGTTATTTCTTCCGCCGCGTTTCCCACGCCGCAAAACAAAACTCGAGATTCCGACACCGCCGCATTCGCCGCCAAATCGTAAAACAGAAATGTGATGGTGAGTTGCGCGCCCCTAAACCCGGTCTGTCGCTCGATTTCAGAAAAATGAGAATCCGCGTTTGCCAGCGTCAGTGTGATCTTCGGTGCACCCTCCAGTCCCTCGTCGGACGATGCGCGGAGCTCGAACAAATTGTGCCGCAACAACCGCGCCGCGTAATCGTTCCCGTCGAAAGTCGCCGCGTGGGTGCCCCATCGCTCCGTCGCGCCCGATTTCAGGACGCAATCGATGAGGAACAACGGAGTCGCCGGCGCTTCCTGCTCCTTTAGTTCGTCGATTGTCGGCATCTTAACTCCCCGCGCTTGTGATTCGAATCACGGCGTCGTACACGTCGGTGCCCTGCGCCGTCACCCGGATCCGATCGTCGTCGAATCTCGCATTTGACCGCACGCCGCACCCCGCGCCGGTTCGCTTGTAGGCCGAGGCCGCCGGCTGCGCTTCCACTTGCATTCCGAACAGATCCACCGACGCGCCCGCGTCCAGTTGCACGCCAAACGTCACATCCTCCGTGCTCTCTGCCAGATTGCCGGAGAGGCTCAGCCTCATCCATGTGCCGCTAAGCGCGAACGCCCTGGTAACGATCGCGCCCGCCGTCGACAGCGCCAGCGTGACCCTCGACTCGGCCTGGCTCTTCACCCACACGCTCAGGCAATACTGAAACGTGCCGGGTACCGCCAGAGCCTGCATCACCCCTTGCACTGCAAACCCCGCGTTGACGGCCCGCGTCGCTCGCGTTGTTCCGAACGGATCCGTGATGCCCGTGGTAAGTTGCATCAGGGGACCGTTCGACCACACTGCCGCATCGAATTCCTCGCTGCGCGCTAACAAATTCCCGGCGGGATCGAGAAATGTGAAGGTCTTCCACCGCCCCCCAGTCGCGTCGAACAATGCTTCTATCGCGGCGCCTTCCGCTGCCGTCAGTCCTTTCGCCCGAATCTCCCAATCCAAAGCCGGCGCATCTGGATCTTCGAGAAACACCGTACTTCCATCCGACAGGTCGTTGAACACAGTCCGACGAGCCAGGCGCTTCGTCAGCGGATACAGCGCCGCCGCCCCTGTCACGAGTTGTGGAAATACCAACATCAGTTCCTGCCCCCCGTCCTCTTCTTTACTCGCCACCGACCACTAACCACTCGCCACTTCTTGGCTGTCCGCTGTCCGCTGTCCGCTAGCGGTTTTCCCTCACCACCACCACCGCCGCTCCACGAGCTTCGCCGCGGAAATCTAATAGCAGTTCATCCTGATCGAAACTGCAATCCGGATACTCCTCTTCGTCCCACGGATCTGTAAACGCAAACGACCCGGCGCGCCCGCCCTGCAATTCGAAAAACTCCGTCAGCGTTTCGAGCTCGGCTTCATCCAACATTTCAAGCCGGATGGTCCACCGCCGCAGCACCGCGGCATGCTGTGCGATTCTTTGCTCGCTTCCGTCCACGAACCGGAACACGCGCGTCGAAAACCGGCGTTCCCGATCCGATCCGTATTGCGCCACCGCACCGCTTTTCAAGGTTGGAAAGCTCGCCATTTACGCCTCTCGAATCACGTCGCTCAACACGCTCGATTCCAACATTGCCCGTCGCACTGCCAAAGCGATGTCTTGGCTGCGATCGAGAAAGCTCTGGCTGTCCAGCGCCTGAACCTGTACCGTAATCTGGGGCCCCTGCGTCACCGCTCGAGCAATCCCGCCCTGCCCGTAATCCACTCCGAAGGCTGCCGTCGGCGACGATTCCACAATCCCTGCTTGCGCTTGTACCGAAGTCGGCAGCGCGAACTTAACCACCGGCGCTAGTTCGCTTGCCTCTCCTCCGCCCCCAAACAGGCTCGCGATCCCCGAGATCAGCGGACTTAGTCCCAGCCCCGACCCGAACACCGTTTGCAGACTCTTCCCGATCGTCGCCAGCACCGAGGCACCGCTGGATGTACCGCTGCTCTGCTTCACGGCCTGTGTGCTCGCCTTAGTCGCTTCGATCAGCGTTTCGTTCGTCGAGTACAGCTTTTGGAGCTGCTGCGCCACCTGCAGCAACGGATCGCCTGCCGCGCTGTTGCCGGTTGCCGCCTTCCCGAACAGCGCCGCAGCCTCCTCAAATGGATTCGTTGTTCCGCTTGCCACTCATCGACCTCCACTCTGCTTCCAGCGTCAGAATCGCGTCCGCGTCCCTCGCCGCCAGCCCCGTTACATCGCCCCCGCCCGCGAACCGCCAGGCGAAGAATCTCTCCAGCCATTCCACGCTCGCTGCCGTCACCGCCGATTTCGGACACTCCTCGATCGCCACCCGTCCGCGCACCCAAACCGCGCGCCGCGGCCCTCGCTTTTCCTCCCTGATAAACCCGCACCGGCGCTTCGCCTCCAGGCCCTGCTTGCGGCACACGTCGCACTTCCAACCGGCCTGGCTCGCGGTGTGGAAATGGAAGGCGACGATTAGTTTTTTCTTTCGTTCTCGCTGAGCCCGCACTCCGCCTTAATACGCGTCAGGATTTCTGCCGCCAGTTCCAGCGGCCCCCGCTCGATCAGAGTCGCGGGTGTTGCATCTTCGCTGTCGATCGTCAATCCCGCCACCCCGATCAGCCCCCATTCCAGATACGCGCCATCGATCTCCGCGCCGATGAGCGTCGCCTCCAGCTTTTCGCGCGCATCCGACCCCGCTTCCAGGAACTCCAGCTTCCGTCCGATCTCGCGGATCTTCCGAGCCAGCTCGATCCGCCGGCCGAACGAAATGCGCGCAATCTGGAATCGCACCCCCGCGACACTTTCGGCATCGCACCACACCGCACTTTCGTAGCTGTCGCACGGCCGTCCTTCACGCGAAGGCGATATACAACTCGTCATCCACTGTCCCCTGTGCCTGGTTGTTTTGAAATTTCCATTGCAGCCTCGTCTCGCTGTCGTCGAACTCTGGAACCTCGGGCACCATCGCGCCCATGTATGCCCCGAACAACTGCCCCGCCTGCTCGCCTAACTGCAGCATTACGCCGATTGGCGATCTCTGCCTCGCGGCCTGATACAGCGCTTTGGTCTGCTCATCGTCCTGCTCGAACAACTCGAAGTTCAGTTTCACCGCCCGCTGCCCCGCCGCGATGCAGCGCGCGAGGTCGCTCCCGAATTCCTTCACCCGCAGTTCGACTCCGTTGTCCAGCGTCAGTTCCGCCGCGGTCAGGGTGAAGAACCGTGCCGGTGTCGCGCCTAGCCACACCTGCCCCAGGTGCCCTGGCACCACCGTGTAATCGAATCCCACCGACGACGGCTCCGCCGGAAATTGTGTCAGTCCGCCCTCGCCCGACGTGAAACTTGCGCTGTCCAGCAAATCCCGCGCCGGCCCCGCAAATAGAAACTCCTGAAAATCTCCGTTGATCTTCACCCGCATCCGATCTATCACTGCGCCGTCGACGATCCGCTGCACCACCGTCGCCGGATCCCAGAAATCGAAAATGCTGACACTCCTGAGGTCCGTCGCGAGCTTGTAAGTGATCGTCGCCCCCGCCGCCGCGCCCGCCGGCGGCGTGATCGAAAACGGCGCATTCACGAACACCGTCGTAGAATTCTCGATTGCAGCGACGAAGCGGATCTCGTCACCCACCCGCACTGCCTGCCCGCTCGTCAGCCCATGCGTCGCCGAAAACTGCACTCGCGTACCGTCCGTTACCGATGCCACCGTGCCGCCGCTGAATACCGCCGGGGTTGCGCCCATCGCGGCCTGAAATAGCGGGCCGTACGCGGGCGCCACCGTCTGGTTCACCCATTCCGTCAGGAAAGTGCTGAGTTGAAAGTTAGTCTTCCGGCGGGTGCGGTTGGGAAGCCCGGCGAACGTCCGACTCCCCGTCTTGTCCCGCCGCGAAGTCTGCTCGGCAACTTGCTTCGCGCTCAGCTCCACCGCCGGAATCCGATTCTCCCCCGTGATCGCCGGCACCGCCCCGAAGGTCGGCTCCAGTGCCACAAAAACCCGATTATTATTCGATGATATGTAACAAGACATTTGTTTTTATCTGCGTTTATCTGCGGCTAAATCGAAACATCCACCTCGAAACTCACCCGTGCCGCCTGTAGAAAATTCTTTCCGCCGTGTTTCACTGGATCGAAAATCACCTCGTATCCGCCCGTGAAATAAGCCCCTTCGCCCCAACTCCCGCGATTCGTATCCAGGACCTGAGTAATCGCATCCACGTACAGTCTGGTCTGGGTCTCGACGCCTTCCAGGCGGTCTTGTGAAACACGTATCTCGGCTACCGTCCGCACCTTTCCTGAAAAAGTGCGAAATTTCTCCGTCAACAGGTTCCGTGCGCGATCCGTATAAACCAACACCACCGGATACTTCACTGCTGTCGCGCGCTCCGCCAAATCTGCAGCGACATTTTGTGCCATGATCTGCTCTGGCGAAAGCGGCTTCAGTTCCACCCCGGTCTCGATCGCAAGCCCCGCCACCACCTGCTCCAGTCCCGTATCCGGATCGCTCAGAAACTCGATGAGTCTCCGCACCGCTACACTGCCCGTTCGCGCCATCTCACCCACGCCTCAGTAGCGGTCCGCCGACCACATAAACATCCGGACGCTGTCCGTCCCCGGGTGCCCGGCCCGCCGCCACCCCCGCGTCCGAGAGCGTGAAACTTCCCCCGACACTCAAGGGCACGCTGTTCTGCTGGGTCAGGGTCGTACTCGACAATCCGACGAACACGTTCCAGCCCGTCGCATTTGCCGGTGGATTCACCGCCTGTATCACCAACCGGCTGCCCTCCGGGGAATCGAACGTGGTGAGTTCGCTCGGTGCGCCCTCCTGGCCCTGGGAGTTCAGCCAGCTGACCTGTGCGTAGTACGTCGTCGCCAACAGGAACCCCGCGGCAAAACTCAACGTGGGCGTTTGCGCTTTCGGGATCGGATCGGCCACTAACCCGATCCCGAATCGCACGGCATGCCCCCGCGCATGCCGGCTCAGCTCCTGGTACTCGCGAAATTTCGCCAGGTACCGGTCGTTGAGTTGATTGTTGAATGCATCCCGATACACGATTTCCAGCGTGTGCACGGCATGCCAGCGCTTCATTTGCGGCGTTACGACCACGCCCGAAACTCCTAGCGAGCGGCGCGCCGTCCCCTGCGGATCGGTCGAATGATCCAGTAGCACGTCAAGCACGTCCTCGGAGACTTCTGCCGTCGCCAGTCCGAGCTTGGCCTGCAGATCGATCGCCTCCACGTGCGCCACGTCCAGGATTCCCGACTCGTACACCCGCAGTCCTTCGTTATCGTTCGGACTTCCGTCCGTCAGTAGTGCCATCCAGTTCCGCCTTCCCCTCCACCACCAACTGCGCGGCCACTCGCCGCGAAACGTCCGTCTTCACACCCGCCTTGCCGCCGTCCGGGGTCGCCTTACTTACCACCCGAACAAACGGCTCCCGGATTTCCGCTTCCACTTGCCGAATTCTCTGGTAAAACGCCCTTAAGTCCATCGATCTCCCAATAAAAAAGGCAGGCCTTCTTAGACCTGCCCCTTCGACTTCTGACTTCTGACTTCTGACTTCTAACTTCTGACTTCTGACTTCCGTCTTCTGACTTCTTTTCTTAACTAGCCACTGCCCACTACCCACTGGCCACTTCGCTAGCTGTTAACCTG
Source organism: Bryobacteraceae bacterium (assembly GCA_036006545.1). Classification (GTDB taxonomy): domain Bacteria; phylum Acidobacteriota; class Terriglobia; order Bryobacterales; family Bryobacteraceae; genus Palsa-187. The sequence continues at coordinate 969 of DASYPO010000287.1, read as the reverse complement.
CACCCCTTGATTGTTCCGGAGCACACCCGCGCCGTAGAGCACGTCCACTGTGAACTGCTGCGCCAGCGTGTTCGGCTGATAGCTCATCGTGACTCGCATGCAGAAGTTCCCCAGCTCCGCATACTCCGCGATCGCGCCGGTCCCGGGAAGCGGCTGCGGCAGGCGCCGTACCACCAGCCCGATCGCATTCCGCGAAAATGCCAGGTTGTGCGTCGTAACCGGGCTGCTGCCTGTCTTCGCGACGAACTGCGAGCGGAAGATGTAGAAGTCCTTCATCTTGCCGACCGCTCCATCGATCAGCGCCCGCAGTCCCGCCTCGCCTGCAGTCTGAAACTCGCTGAACCGCGGGATCTGCCGCAGTTGCGAATACGTCCCGGAATCCACGACCAGGTACTTCGACATGCTGGCGGGCACTTTCGCTGCGAACAGAGCGGTCTCCGCCGAGTCAACCGTCGCCTCGGTGATGGCCGAGCCGCCTGTTCCCACCGCTGCGTTCGACGTGAATAGCGGATACAGCCCCAGTAGATCCGTCTCGATCCGCTCCGCCAGCGCGACTACCGCGGGCTGCATGTAAAGCTTCAGCAGATCCGGAACCGCCAGGATTTTGGTCACGTCCGGAATCTGAAAGGTCGCTTCCGCGTGCGTGTTCAGAATGATCTGTGCGTTCCCCAAACTGGGCGCCTGGGTTTGAACCGTTCCACCCTCCACGATATTGTTGGCTGTCAGCGTGGGAGGAATCGGTACATTCACCGTATCCCCGGCTTGCGCCAATGTGGGCTCGTAGTCGCGATTGACCAGGTTTCCCATCACCAGGTTCCCCATCAGAGCGGGTAGTGCGTCAGCCGCTACCAGCTTCACAATCGCGTTCGCTACGTTGCTCGATGTAATTGCTGCCATGTTTCTCTCCTCCCTTTTCTCAAAATCCACGCAGCGTTTGCGACGCCACTCGCGCGATCTCCTGCCTTACCC
>DASYPO010000286.1:0-1915 GCA_036006545.1 Bryobacteraceae bacterium | reverse complement strand
CTGCATCTTAGTTGATAAGGTTATGGTACAACGATCCCCGCCTATGGATGAAATGACGTAATCTGAAGCCGTGAAGTTAGTGTTGTTAGGAATATTTACGTGGGACGTCCCTCGGGCGGTAGCGGCAATGGCTATCGGCGCGCTTCTCACCACCGCGCTTGCGACTGCTCAACCGAAATCGTCTGGACCCGCTCGGGGAACCCTAATCGTCGATGGCGGGGGTGGGACGGCGCCCATCATTCGTCGGTTTGTCGAACTGGCTGGCGGCGCAAACGCCCGCATCGTGGCCTTTCCGACCGGCGCGTCGTCGATGCGCTTCGGCCCTGGCAACATTATTCTCGATCCGGATTCGCCCCGCGACAGTGGGGAATGGAAGGCGTACGAAGCTGACTTGCGAAGGCAGTTCGCGTGCGATCGGCTGACTGTGCTGCACACGCGCGATCGGGCGATCGCCGATTCGGAGAACTTCGCACGATCCCTGCGCGACGCCACCGGAGTTTACCTCGGTCCCGGTAACGCGGGCCGTTACGCAGCGGCGTACCTGGGAACGCGCACGCAGCGTGAAATCGAAGCCGTCCTCGATCGCGGCGGCGTGGTCTTCGGCAGCTCAGCCGGTGCGATTATTCAGGGATCGTACACCGTCCGCGGCCGCCCTGATAAGCCGCTGCTGATGGCCCCGGGCCATGAGCGGGGTTTCGGATTTCTGAAGAATGTCGCCGTGAATCCGCATCTGACTTCCGCCAAGCGCGATAACGAGCTGATCAACGTGGTCGACGCGCACCCTGAAATCCTGGGGATCGGTATCGATGACGATGCGGCGCTCGAGGTGCAGGGCAATCGTTTTGAAGTGATCGGCACCGGCCGGGTCGCGATCTACGACAATGTGCGTCGCGACGGAAGCTGGTATTACTGGCTCAAGCCGGGGGATCGATTCGATCTGGCTGGGTGGCGGAAGCGCTGAAGCGCGTCAGGCGAAAATCGCGTCGACCGCGATGTGCGCGTCGGAGGCGAAAAAGAGAGGGATTTCATGACCGGACTTGTAGGTGATGGTGCGGCCGTCCGGCGTCGAGACCTCGACTTGTGAATGGCTCCCGTCAACCACCCAGAACTCGCGGGCGCCGTGCTCCAGACAAACCTTCGTCTTATTTCGGATTTCGGCGCGAGTATTGGACGGAGAAAGCACCTCGACCACCAAGTCGGGAGTACCTAAAAAATAGCCGTCGAGCGGGATACTGTCCCAGCGTTGGCGCGAAACCAGTACAATATCTGCGATCCAATAGTTGTGCTCAGGCAGCGGGCGATACCCAAATTCAAAACTGACTTCGTCCGCGGGACTGGCGGCATTCTGCAACAGGCGTAGCAACCTGCGCTGGATGAGATGATGGCGATGCTTCGGAGGCGCCACGAGAACCACCTCTCCATTACGTAACTCGAAGCGGCCGCCGTCCGGGTCGGGGAGTTTTTCAAACTCCGCGAACGTCATCAGCTTGGTCTGTGTCGACGCCACGAATAATACCTGCCCCCGATTGTACTGCTTAGTGAGGTCAACCGCTCATAGCGGCCAAAAACTCGCCGTTCGACTTGGTCTTCGAAAGCTTGTCGATTAGCAATTCCATGCTCTCGACCGGTGACAGCGGATTCAGCACACGGCGCAGGACCCAGACGCGGTTCAACTCTTCCTTGGGAACCAACAGCTCTTCCTTACGGGTGCCCGATTTCGAGATATCGATGGCCGGGAACACGCGCTTGTCCATCAGCTTGCGGTCCAGATGGATTTCCATGTTGCCGGTACCCTTGAACTCTTCGAAAATCACGTCGTCCATGCGGCTGCCCGTATCGACCAGCGCCGAAGCGACAATCGTCAGCGACCCGCCCTCTTCAATATTGCGCGCCGCGCCGAAAAATCGCTTGGGGC
>DASYPO010000285.1:0-12269 GCA_036006545.1 Bryobacteraceae bacterium | reverse complement strand
GTCCGGCCAGGGTACAAGCATCGCTCCAAAACGTCCCTCCTGAATCAGCACTTTCTGTCGCGAGCCAATACGAACAAGCCCGGCCGCGAGACTTTGATCGGCGGCTGATCTCGAAAAGTGGATAGGGGAATTCCCCTAAGCTAGGTTGGCTCCGTGAATCTTCATGAAGGGTACAATCGCCATTGACGGCGTATGCAACAAATCCTTGATGCGTTGGGTGGCGAAGCCGGCTGCAAGAAGTTGTCAGCGGAATTCTATGCACGTGTCCACCGGGACCCGATCCTGCGTCCGCTGTTTCCCGGCAAGACTGTTAAATGCGCGATCGAGGAATTCGCGGCCTTTCTGATCCAATTCCTGGGTGGCGATGAAGAGCAGACGCAACGCCGCTGGTGGCTTAGTTTGCGGGAATCGCATGCTCGCTTCGAAATTGGCCCGGCCGAGCGGCGCGCGTGGCTGAAGCACATGAACGCGACGTTAGAATCGACCCCGCTCGATGAATCGACACGAAAGGCCCTTCAACAATTCTTTGAGCACTCCGCATCCTATGTGACAGGTAAGGAAGCTGCGGGCCCCGAACATGACGAACTCGCAGCGCGTTGGAATCAGCAGCGTATTTTAGACGACCTCATCTCTGCAATTGCGGCTGGTCGTGATGAAGAAGCGATCGTCCTGGCACCGACCTTTCAATCCCGGCCGGCGGTGTTCGTGGGCGTGCTGATGCGGATGATCAAATCCGGGCGAAGCGAATTGATTCGCTACGTGAGGAGTGCAGTCCAACATGATCGGTCTCTGGCAACGCGACGTTCCGCGGGTCGTGCTCTGCTCCATACCGCGTGCGCAGCGGGTTGCTTGGAACTGGTCGAGCCATTGCTTCATCTCGATGCGAATCCCAACGTATTAGACAGCGGAGGTCACGCGCCGCTTTATTCTGTGGCGAATGAATGCGCTTCCGAGACAGGACCGGCCGTGGTGCGGGCGCTGGTGCGAGCGGGTGCCGACGTAAACGCGTGCGGTGGCGTCACACGCGCGACCCCCCTCCATATGGCGGCACGGCGGGGTCATGTGGAGATCGCGCGTGAATTGCTGGACTGCGGAGCGACTATCGGCGCGCGGGATAGCAAGGGCGATACACCGCTTCAGCGCGCGATCAATTGCCGCAAACCCACCGTCGCCCAGTTATTGAAGGAGCGTGGAGCTGCCCGTTCTAACGCCGCGCTGCGATGATTACTTTACGCTTGTAGACGGACTGCCCGACGAAGCCGGGGCTTTTTCGCCCCAGATCCACTGGCTGAACCATTCGTAATTGTGTTCCATCACGGCGCGCTGTTGTTTGGGCTTGTTAATACCGTGACCGAATCCCTTATACACAATCATCTTCGCCGGCACGCCTTTGTCCTTTAGCCCCTGGTATAGCTCATATGCGTTGGGAATCGGCACGCGCTTGTCGAGCTCGCCATGCTGAATCAGTGTCGGGGTCTTGGCGCGATTGATATAGGTGATCGGCGAGGTCTTGCGATAAATCTCCGGATCGTCCCACGGGGTGGCCTTGAGATAATGGCGCGTAAATGGATGAATATCGGTGTTAACGTAATACGTCATCCAATCGGAAATACCGGCGCCCACGGAAACCGCTTTGAAGCGATCGCTATACGTGGTCAGGAACGCCGAGATGTAACCACCCTGGCTCCAACCCATGGAGCCGACACGCTCGCGGTCGACGAATCCCTTGGCGATCAGTGCATCCACGCCGCTGATCACGTCGTCATGATCGCCCAGCCCGAGGTTGCGCACGTTGAGAGATCGGAACTTCTCGCCATATCCCGCGGAGCCGCGATAATTCGGCCGCAGAATCACCGCGCCCTTGGCGGCGAATTGTTCCAGCGGATAGGTGCGGTCGGGCGCAAGCGACGGACGGTCGACGCCGGTCGGACCACCGTGAATCACCACCAGCAGCGGATACTTTTTGGTCGGATCGAAATCGTGGGGCTTGATCAAAATGCCTTCAATGGGAGTGCCGTCCTTCGATTTCCATTCAAAAATTTCGCGCGTCGCAAGATTGAACGGTCGTAACTGATCGCTCATGTTGGTGACCGTCTTAGGCGCGAAGGAGGCGACTGACGAGATGCAGATTTCGGTGAACTTATTCGGGCCGGAGCAGGTGAACGCGACTTGCGAGTAATCCGAGGTGAAACTGGGCGCGTTGAACTGAAGATCGGCGGGAGCACTCACGCGATCCACCTTGCCGGTAGCCGGCGTCACGCGAAACAGGTGCGCCGCAGTGCGTTGCTGCGCGTCGAAATACAAACCTGACGCGGCCCAACTGGCGAGCTGGGCGTTTTCGTCGAAACCCTCAGCGATGAAGTGCGGCTTGCCCCCGTCTGCCGGAACGACTGCGAGTCGCGAATTCAAATACGATGCTTCGGCACCGGCCTGATACGCGATCTGTGTTCCATCGGGCGACCACACGGGATTGCGATCGGGTCCGGTTGCGTCGACCAGCTTCTTCACGTACTTGTCGGAGAGGCGCACGACGTAGATGTCTGCCGTGGCGCTGCTCGAGAGATCGGGATCGCGGGTCGCGGCGAAGGCGATGCGCTTGGAATCGGGCGACCAAGTGTAGCTATCGACGCTGAAATCGGTTCCGCTGGTCAGCGCTTCGGGCTTGGCTTTTTCGTCGTCGGTGGCGATGAGCCACAGGTGGCGCATGGTGTAATCCCCCTCGACGATTTCGAAGTCGCCGTACTTATCTTTGCGATCTTTCTTGGCTTTCGAATCGCCGCCTGTGGAAGCAAAGACAATGTGACGGCCGTCGGGTGACCATTCGAATCCGGAGACGCCGCCCTCGAAGCGGGTGAGTTGCGTAGCTTCGCCGCCGGCGGGAGAGATGACGTAGATTTGCTGGTTGGCTTCGCGATCGGAGAGGAAGGCGAGGCGCTTGGAATCGGGCGACCAACGGGGATCGCTGGAGGATTTCTTGGCGTGGGTGAGCTGGTAGCGTTCGCCGGTAGCGGTCATCGCCATCCAAATCTGCGTTTGGAAGGAATTGTCCTCCCAGTTGGCCTCAGAGACGACGTAGGCGATGTAGCGCCCATCGGGCGAAATGCGTGGAGACGAGACAGTCTTGAAATTGAGCGACTGCTCGATGCTGGGGGTCTGTGCCGCGAGGGCGGCGGGGATCAGAAGTAACGCAAATCGCATGGGGACTCCTTGTTGGCCGCAGATCAACGCAGATTATCGCAGATCGCTCATGTCACGCGGTCCATCTCCAGGAACTCCTGGATGTGGGGATGATCGGAATTTTCGAGCTCGGCAATGGGACCGAAGAAAATAGCTTTGCCTTCGAACAGAAACATGACGCGGTCGGCGACCTTGCGCATCAGATCCAGGTCGTGCGTGACGACCACCGATGTAAGCTGCAACTGGCGCTTAAGGCGCAGCATCAGGTTGCCGAGGTGGTCGGACATAATCGGGTCGACCATGGTGGTGGGCTCGTCGTAGAGAATGCACTCGGGCTGCGCGGCAAGTGCGCGGGCGATCGCCACGGCGCGCTTGTATCCGGTCGAAAGATCGGAGGGCGCGGCATCCCTGTAATCCAGCAGGTCCACCATCTGGAGCAGACCGTTGACCACGTCCTCTTTGTTTTTCGAATCGTAGTCGTCGCGGAGCTCGAGCGAGAAGAGGATGTTTTCGGCGACCGTGAGCGAATCGAACAGCGCACCTGACTGAAAGACCATGGTGACCTTCTTGCGGATGCGGCGCCACTCGGCTTCGTTCAGGCCGGTGACGTCGGTATAGGCGACGTGGATCAGACCCTGATCGGGCTTGATGAAACCCATAATGTGGCCCAGGCTCACTGACTTGCCGACGCCGCTGCGGCCGATGATCGCCAGCGTTTCTCCGGCGTCAACGTGAAAATTGACGTCGACTAAAATGGGCCGATCGAACGTCTTATAGACGTTGCGGAACTCAATGTAATGATTGGGCGCGTCGCTCACGCAGCCTCCCAATCGGCGGGCGTGTTGACGTTCCGGAGCAGGGCGGGGTCCAGGACGGGCCACGTTTCGGTTCGGAGACCGGCGATAAAATCATGCATTTTGAACAGTTTACGGAGAACGGCGGATTCGACGGCAGGGAGCACGCGACGATGATAGACGGCACACAGCGGATGTCGCCGGCCAGCGGTTTCGGCGACCAGGCAATCGGGATCGGTCGCTTGGGCGGCGTTCAGGAGCTGTCCGAGAAGCCCGGTGGTCACGTGCGGCATGTCGCAGGCGACGATCAGATTCCAATCGGCCGAGGTGGATCGCAGAGCCGTCAGGAGTCCACCGAGCGGTCCGCAGCCGGGGATCGCGTCGGCTACGATTGGGAATCCGAGGTGTGCGTAACGGTCGGGCGGACCGATCAGCGTGACATTTCCAGCCGCTTCGCGAATCTGGGTGGCGACGTGCGTAGCGAGTGTGCCGGTGCCGAAGGGCAACAGGGCTTTGTCGCGGCCCATGCGCGAGCTTTGGCCGCCGACCAGCAAATACCCAGCGCGTCCCTGTCCTGCGCGGTCCATGAGAAGATGGTAACAAGCCCAAGCATGCTTTCGCCCCGAAACAAAATAGTGTATCTTTGTTTTTTACTTGCACTTCTAATGACTGCCTCTTCCCCCAGCCGGGCCGCTGAAGTTTCGCCCGCGCCCAGCGCGTCGGCCGGGGCTGTGCCAACGGCTTCCACGGGTCGAAAAACCTTTGTGGTTCGCGCCGATCCGCGCACTGGGAAACTGGTGCGAAGCCTGGTGGTCGCCCCCAGTTCCGTGAGCGCGCGAGCCGCCACCAGTGTGGAACGAACCAGGTCGACGGCAGCGAAAGCAGAGCTTCGCCAGATGGTGGAACAGAGCGCGCGAACTCACAATGTGGATCCGCTGCTGGTGGACGCGGTGATCAAGGTGGAGAGCAACTACAACCCGCACGCGGTTTCGCGCGTGGGCGCCCAGGGCCTGATGCAACTCATGCCGGGCACGGCGCGCGACCTCGGCGTCAGCAACAGTTTCGATCCCGGGCAGAACATCGAAGCCGGCGTGAAATATCTGAAGTATCTGCAAACGCTCTATAAAGACGATCGACTGGCGCTGGCAGCCTACAACGCCGGTCCCGGGGCAGTCGACAAGTACAAACAGATCCCGCCGTATCCGGAGACGCAGAATTACGTCTACCAAGTGGGCAAGCGCTACGGCGAAGCGCGGGTTGCGGCGGCGAATGAAACGTCGGCGTCGAAGCCGGCGGCGGCTCAGGCCGCGGTCGTAAAGGAAGAAGAAAAGCATCCGAAGCTGGATTCGTTCGTTGACCAGAATGGCCGGTTGCATCTCAGGACGACGCAATAGGATCGCCACCGCGGCGCTCGTGTGCGCGCTGTTGGGCGCAAGCGCGAGCCTTACGGTTTCGCGCGCGGCGACACGTCCCGCAAGCAGTAAAGTCACCGCCGTTCGCTTCTGGTCGTTAGGCGACTTGACGCGCGTCGCGATCGAGGTCTCCGGCGATTTCAAGTTCCGCTCCGAGCGATTGCCGAATCCCGAGCGACTGGTTTTCGATATCCAGGGCGCGCGGCCCGTCATGGTCACTAAGGGGATGCATGTAATTCCCGTGAACGATGCGCTGATGAAACAGATTCGAGTGGCGGAGACGCAGCCCGGCGTGACGCGCGTGGTGCTGGATCTGGAGCATCTGGGCGAATTCACTGCGTCGCAACTGGCGAATCCAAATCGGCTGATGATCGAAGTTCGATCGAAAGCCGGCGGCGGGGCGCCGGTGGGTACCAGCACGACAGGTGCACAGAAGATCAAGGAAACCCCGGTTCGTCCGGTGGCGCCCGACCTGGTCGCCCGCACCACGCTCCCATCCTTTGATAGTCTCGCGCCCACAAAGAGGCCGGCGGAAGAAATGAAGCCGGCGGAAACGCATGCACCGCGGCGTTTCGTTCCGCCTCCCGTGCGTCAGGATCCAGCGCCCTTGCTGGCGAAGCCAGTGTTGTCGCCCCCCGCCACTCTGTCCCTGCAAACCAAGCCTAAGCCGCCTGCGGTATCGACGTCGATCCGCAAGGATCTCCCACCGCCGCCCGCGCCAGTTTTGATCGCGAAAAACCTCGTGCCCGACCCGGGGCCGTCGCTGCCGCCGTTCTCGTCGCTGGCGGAATCGACGCCGACGCGTTTACCGGCGCCAAATTCCGCGAGAATCGCCGATCCGAAGCCACTCGAAATCGAAGCTGTCCCGGCCAAGCGAAACTCGAATGGCGACCGCTCCTTGACGCGCGTGTTGGGATTGAAACTGAGCCGCGTTGTGCTGGACGCCGGACACGGCGGGCACGACGTGGGGACCCACGGACCGTCGGGACTTTTCGAAAAAGACCTGGTGCTGGACGTGACGAAACGGCTGGGCGAATTGCTGGAAGCCCGGCTGGTACGCGAGGTGATTTACACGCGGACGACCGATGTATTTATTCCGCTGGAGGATCGGCCGCGCATCGCGAACACGCAAAAGGCGGACCTGTTTCTTTCGATCCACGCGAATTCGTCGCCCGTCAAATCCGTGACTGGAGTGGAGACTTACTACCTCAACTTCACTACGTCGAAAGCGGCGCTCGAAGTTGCGGCGCGCGAGAACGCGTCGAGTGAACGTTCGATTTTCGATCTCAAAGAGCTGCTTCAGAAAATCGCACTGAAGGATAAGATCGACGAATCGCGCGAGTTCGCGGGTCGGCTGCAGACATCGTTGTACGGATTGTCGTCGAAAAATGCAGCGGCTGCGGCCGGGGCTGGTGCTAAGAACCGGGGAACAAAAAAGGCTCCGTTCGTGGTGCTGATCGGCGCGCAGATGCCGGCGGTGCTGGCGGAGATCGGATTCCTGAGTAACCCCGCGGAAGAGGCGCTGCTGAAGAAACCCGAGCAGCGGCAGAAGATCGCCGAGGCGCTGTATAAGGGCATCGTCGCGTATGTGGACACGCTGAGCCACCCGCAACAGGTCGCTAAGCGCGACGAGTAGCGGACAGAGGACAGGGGCCAGGGGCCAGTAAACTCAGCCTGTTGGCGGTGCTGCATCGGATCTCGCATTTCTGCATCCAATCCTTTATGAAAATGAGATCGGTAGACAAAATCGTTCCGGCGCTGGAGACGCCGGAGGGCGACGGGATGCTCGTCCATCGCGCATTTCCCTCACGCGGCTTCACGGAGTTCGACCCCTTCCTGCTGCTCGACGAAATGGGTCCCATGGAAGTCCCGCCGGGTAGTCACAAGGGTTTTCCGGATCATCCGCATCGTGGGTTTGAGACGGTGACGTACATGCTCGCGGGCAAGTTCGAGCATCGCGATTCGCGCGGGCACGCGGGCCAGCTAGGACCGGGCGATGTGCAGTGGATGACCGCCGGGTCGGGGCTGATGCATTCGGAAATGCCGGAGCGCGAGTTTCTGCGTCAGGGCGGCAAGCTGCACGGATTCCAGTTGTGGGTGAACCTGCCAAAGCGCGACAAGATGATGGCCCCGCGCTATCAGGAAGTCCCGGCGGACAAAATTCCCCAGGGGCGAAGCGAAGACGGAAGCGTCACCGTGAAGGTGATCGCGGGCGAGGCGCTGGGCGCGAAAGCAGTGATCGACACGCGCATTCCGATCCAGTTCCTGCATTTCAAGCTGGCCGCGGGCGCGAGCGTTACGCACGCGATTCCGCAGGATGAGAATGCATTCGTGTATTTCATCGAGGGATCGGGCACGGTCGATGGCACGGCAGTCAAGCGCAATGACGTTGCGATTCTCAAGCGCGATGGCGACTCGGTCGAGATTCGCGCAGCGGATTCCGCGGTGGAAGCGCTGGTCGTCGCAGGCAAGCCGCTGGGCGAGCCGGTCGCGCGCTGGGGTCCCTTCGTGATGAACACCAAAGATGAGATTCGTCAAGCCGTCGAGGATTTCCAGAGCGGTAAGATGGGCGTCATCACGCGCTAATGAACGCTAAGGAATTACGCGCTCGCCCGAACCTGGAGCGATTCAGGAAGCTGGCGCAGTTTTTCCTGGAGGCGTACAAAACCGGCGACGCTGCCGCCATGCGGCAACTTCAGGCTCATTTCCACGCGGATGAGCCGATTCCGTGGGAAGCATTTCGCGCGGACGTTCAGAAGCGCCTGCGCAAGTCGAATCGGGGCCCCAGGTTCGCTTTGGGCGACGCGGAGTTTCTGGTCGCGCAGTCCAACGGATTCGAGAGCTGGCTGAAGCTCCGGAAACACATCGAAGCCGTCGCGCGAAAGAACTCGCCGGTAGCGTTGTTCGAGGAGGCAGCGGACGCGGTGATCGCGGGAGATATCGCGAAACTGCGGCACATGCTGCGGGAGCATCCGAAGCTGGTTCGCGCGCGGTCGACCCGCACGCATCGATCCACCCTGCTGCATTACGTATCGGCGAACGGTGTGGAGGACTTTCGCCAGAAGACGCCGAAGAATATTGTGGACGTTGCGAAGATTCTGATCGACGCGGGCGCGGAAGTGGATGCGGAGAACAATCCGGGCCGAGGGACGACGGTGGGGTTGATCGCGACCAGTTATCATCCAGCGGCGGCCGGCGTTCAGATCGCGCTGTTGGAATTGTTGCTCGACTCGGGGGCTTCGCCGGACGGGCTGCCGAGTGGATGGAATCCATTGACGGCGGCGCTGGCGAATGGTCGGGGCGATGCGGCTGCGTATCTCGCTAAACGTGGCGCGAAGCTCGATCTGGAAGGTTCGGCGGGAGTGGGACGGCTCGACGTGGTGCAGAGCTTCTTGACGAAGGGCGGCAGATTAAGAGGAGGCGCGACGAAGGAACAGTTGAAGTCGGGCTTCGCGTGGGCATGCGAGTTTGGACATACTCGTGTGGTCGAGTTTCTACTCGATCGGGGAATGACGGTGGACGACCGGTTACGTCATCACAATCAGAATGCGCTGCATTGGGCGGCGTACGGCGGGCACCTGGAACTGGTCAAGCTGCTGCTTTCGCGCGGAGCCAGGGTGGACTCAAAAGATGAGACACACACCGGGACGCCTCTGGAGTGGGCAGTCTATGCGCTGCGCGAGCGGCCGCCGGAGTTCAAGGACGGGAAGTACGATGCGGTGATTAAGGTGCTCAGCGCCGCTTCGTCTTGATTTCGATGGGCGTGCCGCCGAAATCGAAGCGCTCGCGCAGGCGGTTGATCAGATATCGCTCGGCGGAAAAGTGTAGCTTGCCGGCCTTGTCAGTAAAAACAATGAAAGTCGGCGGGCGCAGCGACGCCTGGGTCATGTAGTAAATCTTCATGTCGTAGCCCCATTCAAGCGACGCGATGAAACGGTTCAGCTCGCCGGTCGAAATGCGCTTCATGGATGCCTGGTAGCCGCTCTGCGCAAGCTTGAATAATTCGTCGATGCCGCGGCCGTGTTTTGCGGAGACGAACGCGAGCGGTGCGTAATCCAGAAACTTCAGGTGGTCCCGCACGTCCTCCGCGAACTTCTTTTTACTTTTTTCCTTGGAGGCGTCCCACTTATTCACTACGATCACGAGGGGACGGCCTTCCTCGTGCGCGTATCCGGCGATGGTCGCGTCGAGCGCCAGCATACCCTCGCTCGCGTCAATCACCAGCAGCGCGACGTTCGACATGCGCAGATGACGGCGCGCCATGACCACGCTGAGTTTTTCAGCCATCAATTTCGTCTTGCCTTTACGGCGAATGCCCGCGGTGTCGACGAAAGTGAAGGCGGTGTCGCCGCGCTGGATGGTTTCATCGACCGCGTCGCGCGTGGTGCCGGCGATGGGCGAGACGATGGCGCGCTCCTCTCCGAGCAGTGCGTTTAGAAGGGTCGATTTTCCTACGTTGGGTCGCCCGATGATCGCGACTTTGATGGTCGCGTCTTTAAGTCTCGCCTCGTCGCGTTCCTCCTCGGCTGCTTCTGCCGGGGACGCTGCCGGCGGCTCGGGTTCGATGCCTTCGGTGATGTGATCGAGTAATTCGGTGAGGCCCATGCGGTGCTCGGCAGAGACGGGGAACAGGTTCGGGAAACCGAGCGCGTGAAATTCGTGGGTGAGCGATTCGCGCTTTTGCACATCAATTTTGTTGATCGCCAGTGTGACGGGCTTGCCTAAGCGGCGCAGCATGGCGGCGAGATCGCGATCGGCGCCGGTGATCTCAGCGCGGCCGTCGAGAAGGAAGATCACGTGCGATGCACCTTCAAGCGCGACACGCGCCTGCTTGAGGATTTGCGTCGGGATCATTTCGGAATCGTTCTGGATGATGCCGCCGGTATCGATCAGCTCGAATTTCTTGCCGCGATGATTGCCTTCGCCGCCGATACGGTCGCGCGTGATGCCGGGTTCGTCGCCGACGATGGAGCGGCGTTGTCCGAGGATGGCGTTGAACAGCGTCGATTTCCCGACGTTGGGGCGGCCGACGATAACGATGGAGGGGAGCGGGGGCACTCGAGCTTCCATTGTCGCAGGCGGGCTAAGGCAGGCGACAAGATCACCTGCCCGAGAAGAAGAAACAGGCGACAAGATCGCCTGCGTTACAAGCCGCCGATGCGGCGAAAAAACATCAGTGATCGCGTGGCGCACTCTTCCCAGCGAAATTGCTCGGCGCGTTGGCGGGCGCGAATTGCCAGACGCTTGCGCTCGGACTCTGAGGTGAGCAGTCGCGCGAGCGCAGCGGTGATCTCGGCGGGGCTCTTTGGGTCGACCAGTGCGGCGGCGTCGCCGGTCACTTCGGGCAAGCACGACGTGTTCGATGTGATGACCGGAACCCGCGCCGCCATGGCCTGGGCCACAGGGAATCCGAAGCCTTCGTAGAGCGACGGGTAAACGAATACGGTCGCGCCGGCGGTAAGGCCGGGCAGGTCGCGCTCGGGGACGTAGCCGAGGTAGATCGCTTCGCTACGGATGCGCGCGAGCGTCGCCTCGCTGCTCCATCCGGCGGGACCGGCGATTACCAGATCGAAATCGCGGCGCAGTTCCACGGAGAGACCGCGCCAGGCGTCGAGCAGCGTGTCGAGATTCTTGCGCGGCTCGACCGTTCCGACGCAGAGCACGTAAGGGCGTGCGCGGGGCGTCGGCATAGCGTCGAAAAACTCTTCAGCGACGCCGTTGTAGATAGTCTCGATGCGTTCAGGCGGGAGACGGAGGTGACGAATCGCGTCCTGACGGGTATTTTCAGAAACGGCGATTAGCCCGTGCGCGCGGCGCAGAATGTTCTCGACGAAATTCGTATCCGCGCGGACGTTGCCTGCAGTGTGCAACTCGGGCATGGCCAGCGCCGTGAGGTCGTGAATGGTTGCGGTGAGCTTCACCTTCTTGGGCGCACGGTGGACCTGGTTCGAGGCGTGAAAAATATCCGAGCCGCGCAGCATCCAATCCAGCGCGGGGTTGCCGGGAAGATTCACAAAGTGCAGCAGCGCGATACGAGGAGCAGTTCGGAGGAAAGAAAGATTGGACGAATCGTGATCCAGGGGACCAAGATCGTTCAAACACGGGAAGGCGCGAATCTCCTCGCCTTGTTCCAGGCGGCGAAGCTGGCGTATCCAGTGCCAGGTGTAGCCCTTGACTCCAGCGCTGCGGAGGAGCGCGGAGGTGGCGTCAATCGTGACGCGCATGATTCATAAAAACGAACTTCCCGCCGCTTTCGATAAGCGTGTGAAGATTCTCGCGACCTACTAGATTCTCGAAGCGCGCGACCTGGGGCTTCTCGACGCACACGTAATAGAGATCGGGAGAGAGCCAGCGCTCGCGAAACTGCGGGTCGTCAAGAAAGATGTCGATGGGTGCGCCCTGTTCCCACGATCCGTATTCGAGATTGTTCACTCGGCCGTTGAGAAGAAACACGCGCTCGCCGTGATATTTCTCGGCATAGAAAACCACCGAAGAAAATGCGTAGTACTGATTGTCGAGAACGAGCTTGCCGTGCGGTGCGCGATTGAGGGCCTCGGCAAGAGGCCGCGAGGCGAGATACGGATCGAAGGTGACCAGCGCAAGTCGCGCGGCGTGGAGAAAGGTGATCATCATCAGCGCGACTATCCAATATCGGCAGCGGATGGCGCCGACCACTCCAATAATGCAGGCGATGCCCGCGAGGATCAGCGGCGCACGAAGGTAGGCGAACGACGCGATTGTCAGGTCGCCCATGTGTCCCAGCGAAAGCGTGTAGGCGTCGGGATTTTGGGTGAGCGCGCGGGAAATATCGCCGGGCGCGGGCAGGTTCCACACCTGCACAAGAATTGCGCCGATGGCGACGGCCGCCAGCGCGACGATTGCGGCT
>DASYPO010000284.1:0-12012 GCA_036006545.1 Bryobacteraceae bacterium | reverse complement strand
TCGTGGCGCTTTTGCCGTACGCTTGGCTGACTTATTCGACCGCCATTCCGAGCCGGCAAGTTTACCTGGCCAGCGCAGGGCTGGCGATGCTGGTGGGGTTGGCATTCCAGCACCTGAGCGAAATGACGGATCGGAAGCTGGTGTGGGCGATCGCCGCGCTAGTGGTGGTGCAGAATCTCGGGACCCTATGGATCAAGAAGCGAGCACAGTTTCTCGAGCGAGCGGCGCCGACGGAGCAACTGCTGCACGACGTCCGTTCGAGCACCGGCCCGGTGTATGTGCGTTGCTTCCCGTTGCCGCGGATGGTGGGAGAAGATGCTGTTCGATTGATCGCGCCCGAGGCACTTCCAAGACTAGTCTGGCAGGACGATAATTGCCGCTAGCGGAGACCACTTAACGATAGGAGTTTTCGCGACCGGTTGCCGCGAGATTGCAGATAGGCGTGTATTCCGTAACTAGACGGCCCTGCCGCGTCTTACGCTGCTCTCCCACGCAGGTTTCGTAAACAAATCCCGCGGGCTGGTGTTGCATCAGCGAGGTACCGGAATTGCGCAGATGGTCGAGCAGCGCGCCCTGGATATTGTCGGACTCACCGATAAAAATCCATTCGCGCGCGTTCGTGATTCCGTAAACTCCGGCGGCGGCTGGCGCGTAGATCTGAATCGCTGTCGTCGTGAACGGACGCGGAGTAATGGTTTGAAAAGGCATTCGATTTCGGTTCCTAAACTGGTGCTGCGTTTCTGCGCGGAGCGGTGATCCCGCGCGCCCGATCGCTCAGAACTTGAAGGCGCTCGACCAATTTCTTGCCGAGAGTCACGTCCGCGGGATTGGACTTGAAGCCGGGCAAGCGGGAATCGACGAACTCCCTGCGGAATAGCTGGTCGGACGCCAGGCTGCACAGCAGTTCCAGTTCTTGCGCAGTCAGCTTCACGGTGATCTGTGTCATTCGACTCCCCGCATTTCCCGAACGGCTTGGAGCGCCGGATAGCGGGAATCCTGAGCGATCAACTTGCGGACCTGATCGGTCAATTCCTGCCAGTCGTGGATGAAGTATCCGGCTTGCTCTCGCGCCATAACTTCGGCTCGCTTCTCTTCGAGAATGGCGAGGATGGCCTGGGTGCGCGCACGGCCAGTTTCGGACTGATTGCCAGCGACCGCTTGAAACGCGGCGGCGACGCGATCGAACTCGGCGGCGACTTGCGGTTTGATGCGCTCCGCCCACTCGATTTGACTGGGTGTTCCGGTCATGGAATTCCCTCGATCGGCACTTTCTGAATATGCCGGGGATGCGCCGAGATGCTCACATACGCCACGCCTAGAAACGAGCTGGTCGCGATATCGTCGATTTCCAGGCAATTGCAGCATTGACGATCGGCGTCCGCAGTGAGGCGCTTGAGCGCGCCCCGAATCATCTTGCGCCTCTCGAAACCGAAAGCAGTGGCGGTGACCGTCACAGCTTTGAAGAACGATGTCCAACCCGCAGCGGCAAGCTTGTACTCGACCTGGTAAGCGTCCAGACGGTCCGCGAACAGCGCCCAACCGCACACGGCCGAATTGCTTTCAAGGTGCAGCGACGCCGGCAGCGGTGTGCTTTCGGCGACTAGTATGTCGCCGGGCGCGATGGTTCGATGTCCTTCCTGCGAGTGTGGCATGTGCGGCCGCTTACGGCCGGAAGTTCAGCTTGTTTTCGGAGCGGGACTTCTCGAGAAGCAGGCGCGCATCGTCGACTTTCTTGGCCTGCCGGGCCAGTTCCCGCTGCGGTGCGTCGAGCGTTTCAAGACGCAGGGACTCAGTGATCGCCGTCTGCGCCAGGGCATCCAAGCGTTTCGAATAGAGCACCAGGGCGAAGGTGGATTGATCGCCGGAGCGGACCAGGTCGTAGGAATATTCGGCGTCTTCCCAGCGTGCGACCACGCGGGCCACTTTCGAGTAGTTGGAGATGAATGCGATCTCTGCGGCAGGTTTGGTCGCTGGTCCGTAGGTGGTCGAGATGCCTTCAATCATGTCGTCGGCGGTCATGCCTTCGACTTTGTAGCGGTCGTAGGTGATGACAATGCGAAAGAGTTGGTCGTTGACGAAGTAGAGCAGCCCTTCCTTCACGGAGTCGGCCTTGCCAGGCTCGTTAAAAACGGGCGACCGCGGCTGCCAGAGCATTTCCTGAATGGTGGACGGACGCTGATGAGCCAGTTTCAAATCGCCCGGCCGCGCTCCCGCGAGTTTCGCTGCATCGGACACGTTGATTCCGAATTTCAACCCGCGATAGGTGGAGAGATCGGCAGCCTGAACGAGTGACGACCCCATAAGAATGGAGAGAACGGCGACGGCGCCAAATTTCTGAATCACGACGGCCGCGACGGAAAGCCGCGAGGATTTTTTCCAACTCAGCCAAATCGCGCCGAGGCATAAGAGGCTGCTCGCGATCGCGAACGAAACGGACATCAGGCTCGAATCGAACATGCAACCTCCTAGGTTGTCGAGGGACTAAGCGAGGGAGGATCGGTCATTAACTAGTATGAGTTAATTTGTGTTGCTTGTCAATTGAGCTTGTGGCAGAATAGTGCTGTTTGTTGACTGACTTTGGTTAAGTGAAGCAAACAGGACGCCTGCGTGGACCTTCCCCTCTTAATTCGACACCGTTTGAAGGAACTGGGCCTCGAACAGAAGGATCTTGCGGCCGCGGCGCAAGTCACCGAGTCGTACATTTCGCAACTGTTGGCCCGCAAAAAGGCGCCGCCCGCGCCGGGTCGAACCGACATTTACGAAAGGCTCGGCAAGGTACTGCGGCTCCCCAGCGGCGAGCTTTCGAAACTGGCCGAGGTACAGCGCAAAGAGGCACTGCGCAAGAAGGTAGCGGAGCCGCCGCGGCCGCTCTTCAAAGCCTGTCGCGATCTAGTACTGCGCAAATGCGATCCGGCGCGGCGGGGGGAAGCGCGCAGGATTTTCGAGAAGGAACCGTTCGGCGAATTGGAACGGCTAGTCACGCAGACGCTGCTGGACGTCGCGCAGGGAATCGCCAAAGAAGAATTGCGCAGCGAGAAGTGGCTGCGCCTGATGGCCAAGCTGAGCCGCCGCAGTTACGAGCAAATGCGCGTCGCGATTCTGGAGTTCCTGGACACCGACGTGTTCCATGTTTCGCTAGAGAATTGCGTGGCGTTTCTGGATCCGATGATCGAATCGTGGGACATCGATCTGAAGACTTTCGGCATGGAAGTGGTCTTGAACCCGCGCCTCGCGCCGGGCCGGCTGAAGCGGTTCGAGTTCGCGGAGCAGGAGCCGCAACCGGTGGTCGCGATCGAGCCCGGCTTCGAGCAGTTCCTGCGGGATCGGGCGCTAAGCGGCGATGCGACGGAAGAAGAAATTGAGTTCCTGAAGGGGCTGAGCTTCAAGGGAAAGCGTCCGGCTCCGCTTTACTATTATCGAGAGCTGCAGAATTTGAGGGATCCACTGCATTTCCAAACATGACATCTTGGTGGAGTATTGGCATGCGGAGATCGATTTGCATTCCGGTTCTGGCTGCTGCCTTGGCGCTCTCTTGTGCGCGCCCTAGTTCAGCCGTTAGTTGGAACGAGAGATCGGGAGTGTTTGGGTGGTGGGGTGGGGAAGTCGCCCTGCCTGTTGGCTTCCGTTATCAGCAGGACGTTGGAACCGACACTGACGTCGGTCATTTCACATCGCCAGATGGAACGCTGACCATCGAACATGACATCGGCGGGCTCGCAGGCGCGTATGCGAATCGCAGGGATGCCCTCGCGTTCGAGGAGCTCATCGACGGATCGCGCGCGTGGATCGCGCAGCGAAGGACGCCTGACAGCAGCGGAGGCACAACCTTCAGGTTCGCTGTGACTTTCCCCAACAATGGTTGTGCGAATTTCTTCCTGACGTCGAACAACGTGGCAGACGCCTGGCCGATCCAACGCATTGCCCAGAGCTTCCGGCCAAGAGGGAAATCGGATGGCGGACCGCTGTGTGTGCTGGATCGGTAGCTCTGCTCCAGCCTCTTTCTTGAACCTTGGCTAAAGCCAAGGCTGCGGGCTGAAGGCCCGCGCCACGTCGGAACGTCGTTCAGCTTTCGTCCTTGTCGACGCCGCGCGCCGCAAGAAAGCGAGCAAGTGCTGCAGGTAGCTGGTGGTCGACCAGAAACTTCACGAGGCCTGAAGAACGGAGTGGTCGGCTTGACGTGCCGCATATTCAATGGCGGCGTAAATATCTTCTCTTTCGAGCGAGGAATGGTCGGCTAGAATTTCGTCAAAACTTGCGCCGTTAGCCAGCAACTCAAGGATGTCAGTCACACGAATGCGCTGGCCGCGAATGCAGGGACGCCCCCCGCACTTGCCTTCTTCCACGGTGATCCTCTTGAGTCGATCAGCGCTCATACATGCATGGTGACGTGGCTAGTCATCCTTGTCAATCGGCGTCACCGGATCGATGAAGGGCCAGCACAGCGCACCCAGCACGTACATCGCCGCCATCAGATACAGGAACTGGCTCCAGTCGCCATGATTGCGCTGCAGTAGAATCCCGCCGATCCAGGGCGCGGCGAATCCCGCCATGTTGCCCATCATGTTCATCGACCCCGCAACCGTGCCCGCGTATTTTCCGCCGATATCCATGCAGGTATTCCAGGCGGGCGGCATGTTCAGATCGTTCGCGAAGCTGGCGAAGCCCATCCAGATCAGGGCCCAGAACGCATTCTCGGTGCGCATCGAAACCAGCAGGCAGACGCATGCGCCCAGCATTCCGGTCACAGCGATGATGCGGCGGCTGAGCGACACGCTGCCCATCGCGCGCGCAGCTCGCGGGGCGAGCCATCCGCATACCAGCGATCCGAATCCGCCGAACAGCAGCGGGAGCACGGCCAGTCGAGCGGCTTCGCCTTCGGACAGGTGGCGGCCTTTTTCGAGGTAACGCGTCAACCAGGTGATGTAGAAATACCAGGGGAACGACATGCAGAAATACTGCGCCCACAGCAGCCACACCGAGCGGCTCGACAAGAGTTTCTTCCAGGGCACATCACCATGCCCGCCGGCTTGACCGCTGACGTCGCGCAGCAGTTCGCGCTCGGCGGCGTTCACCGACGGATGATCCGCCGGGCGATCGCGAAACCAGCGGCCGAAGAAAAACGCCCACACCACGCCCAGCGATCCGAACACGACGAAAGCCCAGCGCCAGTTGATGTATCGATACGTGAACAGCACCAACAACGGTGTGAAGGCGCCGCCCCAGCGCGCGAAGCTCCACATCAGGCCCTGCGCCATGGATCGCTCATGCAGCGGCAGCCAGGCGCTGAAGGCCTTGGTCAAATTCGGGAAGCAGCCCGCCTCGCCCGCGCCGAACAGAAAGCGAATCACCCACATCGACGTGAAGCTCCACGCTGCGCCGGTGAGTGCGGTGAACGCCGACCACCACAGCACCACGCGAACCAACACCCGGCGCGGACCCATCAAGTCGCCCAGCCATCCGCTGGGCACTTCGAACAGCGCGTATGACAAGGCGAACGCGCTGAAGATCATTCCCATTTGCGGTTCGGTCAGGTGCAGGCTCTCGGTGATGCGGCCGGAGGCTTTCGAGATCGCGACGCGATCGATATACGAAAGGATGGCGAGCGTGACGGCGGAGAAGATCACCCAGTGGCGGGTGTGTGTGGGCTTCATGCGGTCAGCTCACGATCGAGCCATGCCAGGTAGCTCTCGGATCCGTCGACGATGGGGAGCGCGATCACCTCGGGGACTTCGTAGGAATGGATTTTCTGAATCGCAGTGCGGATGGCGGCGAAGAGATCGCGGCGCGACTTGATCACCAGCAGCAATTCTCCGGCTTCTTCGACCGCGCCCTTCCATCGATAGATGCTGCGCGCGCCGGGCAGAATGTTGACGCAGGCGGCGAGGCGATGCTCCACCAGATGGCGCGCAACTTGGCTCGCCTGTTCCTCGGTTTCACACGTGCTGAGAACTACGATTTTATCGGTCACCTGGAGAACCAGGATACTTGATCGCCGGCTGAAAGCCGACGCTGCGGCCTGAAGGCCGCGCCACGAGCCGTCGGCGTTCGGCGAAGCGCGACCAGGGGGTCGCGCGCGGATCAGGGGACTCGCCCTCCACGGAGTTTCAGGAGAGTACGACGGCGTGCATGACCATTTCTACGAAGTCACGCACCACTTGTTCGGCGGTCATGCGACCGTTGGTGTTGTACCAGCGACCCAGCCAGCAGATCATGCCCAGGATGGTCGCGGCGGCCACCGACGGGTTGATGTCGCGGAGCTTGCCTTGGGCGGCGAGGCCCACCAGAGTTTCTTTGATGAACTGCAGGTATACGCGCTGGCGATCGAAAATCGCACGACTGTGCGCGGGCGAGAGCGCGTGCATATCGTCGGTCAAGAGAATTGTCACGGCGCCGCCGGCTTCGAGGATGCGCGTCGCGTGGCGGCGTGCGATGGCCCGCAGCCGTTCTTCGGGGTCCTCGATTTCCTTGGCGGGGGCGATCACGTCCTCGTCGACCATGTCCATTCCGAAGCCCATGATCTGGAAAAGCAGATCCTCTTTTCCGCGGATGTAATGATAAATTCCAGCCTTGGTGAGTCCCACCGCGTCGGCGATATCGTTCATCGAGGTCGCCTCGTACCCCTTCTGGCACATCACTTCGGCGGCGACGCGATAGATATGGTCGGCGCGGTCCTCCTTGCGGCGGACCGGAAGCACACGAATTTTTGTGGGTCGTTGCAAGATTAAGCGCTAAATAAACAGGCTCAGGCGCAGGTTACGACAAGTAGCAGCCCGTGTCAACCCATTGACACGACGTGGTTGCTGTGATATTTCTCTACCGAACGGTCGGTAAAGCCGATCGCCACGAAGGAGCACATTTCATGCGCCGTTTCGCCAGCCTGATTCTGATCGCCACGCTTTCGGTCGCGGCCGTGTTTGCCGCTAGCGCCGGACCTCCCAGCCACGATTTCTTCACGACCAAGGACGGCGTGAAGATTCACTTCATGCAGTCGGGCACGTCGGGATCGTACGTGGTGTTGATCCACGGTTACACGGGCAGCGCCGAGGGAAATTGGTATCGCAACGGCGTGGCGGAGAAGCTGTCTGAGAATCATCGCGTGGTCGCGATCGATTGCCGCAACCACGGGCGTAGCGACAAACCGACGCCCGGCGGACCGGGCAAGGCCGAGGATGTGATCGAGCTGATGGATCATTTGAAAATTGCGAAGGCGCACATTCACGGCTACTCGATGGGCGGCGGAATTACGGGGACACTTCTCGCGACGAATCCGCAGCGCTTCATTACGGCGTCATTCGGCGGATCGGGCGTTCCCGAAACCGACGAGGAACTGCGCAAGCGCGCCGCTGCGATGGACAAAGAAGGCACGGATCCGCAGGAAGCCGAAGCGAGCAAGAATTTGCGCATTCGCAACGCGATGGATAACGGCAAGACCAAGGAAGAAGCGGAGAAGTTGGCGTCGCAGCCCCCGGCCCCGCGTCCGACTCCTGCGCGTCCTGCTGCCGGGGCTCCAGCGCGTGCGCCGCTGGATCTGACCAAAGTTACTATTCCCGTGCTTGCGATCAACGGGGAGCTGGATCGTCCGCATGCCAAGACTGCGCGGATGTATCGCGAGTTGAATAATTTTCAGAATATTGTGCTGCCGGGGAAATCGCATTTGACGGCAATCGCGGCGCCGTACATTCCGAAGGAGTATCCGGAGGGATTGGCGCGGTTCATAAATGCGAATGATGTGAAGTAGTTTGATGGCGGGACGGGGAGGTCCCGCGCGGACCAGGAGGTCCGCCCAACTACCGGGCCGTGTAGGTGCGGCTGTAACCCGTGCGGCCGTTGGTGATGGTGAACTTGCCGTCGGGCGCTACGGTCGCTTTGAGGAAGTGGCCCTTACATAGGTCAGTAGCCTCCAGGTTCGCGATTCTTTCATCGGTGGTGTTGTGCGCTTTGTCGGTGGCGAGCGCCAGGTGCACTTGCCAGGTGTCTTCGAGCCCAGCAATTTTCTGAATCGTGTCCCACGCGCCTGAATGCAGACCCTTGCGCGGACCATTGTTCACGAGCACGACTTGCGGCTTGATGGCCCACACGTGCGCGGGCGCGCCGGAAGCATCGTTGTAGAAACCATGGTGCGTCGCTTGGAAGAGTGACACGGTGCCGATGCGATTCGCCGGACACGCCAGCTCCATTTCTTTGTCCCAGGTGAGATCGCCGAGGTCGAGAAATTTGAATCGGCCGAAGGTGAGCAGGAAGCCCGCGCTGCGCCCGTTCTCTGTGGTGTCGTCGGGTTTCCGAGCGGCATCCTGACAGAAGGGATTGATGGCACCCGAGCGGTTAATTACTTTTCCGTCGGACGATACCACCGTGAGTTCGACATCTTTGAGCGGGATTTTTTCACCGACTGACAGCGTGCGGCGTTTACCATCGGCCACGGCCTTGTACGCGTTGAACAATTGTGCTCCGCGAGATTCGCTCATCTCGACGGAATCGCCGTGATCGAGATAATGCTCGATCGGGATCAGCTTCGCGAGCGCGGGCGCACCGCCGACATGATCGCTGTGGTAATGCGTGGTCCACAAGTAGTCGATTTTCTTCAAGCCTGCGTTTTTCGCGACCTCGAAGATTCGCTTAGCGTCGCGATCGCCCGAGCCGGGGTTGCCTGAATCGGCGAGCAGCGATTGGCCGTCGGGCGCGATGATCAGCGTCGCGGCGCCGCCTTCGCAGTCGATCCAGTAAATCTCCAGATTCCGCGGCTGCGCACTTAGGAGCATCGCGCCAATCAAAAAGACGGTAGAAAGTTTCATTTGTGACCTTGCTCGACGCCTTTGGTCGAGACGTAGTATTTCGACAGCATATAGGATCGCTCCCAGGCGGGCAGCGACGCGGGCGACTGTACGTAATCGCGAAAGTGGTTGGCGACCTGCGCGAAATGGGCTTCGTGGCCGACGCGGAGTTTTTCCGGAATCACGATGCGGACTTCGCGCTCGGATCGCGCGACGGAGAGGCCGGGCCAACGCTTTTGTAAATCGGCGACAGCGCGGTCGACGGCGGCGAAAACGTCGCTGCGAACCGCGGCCTCGGGCACGATGTACAGCTCGGGCAGGTGCTTTTCGGCCGCACCCTGACGAATCTCGATGCGCGACTTCGATCCTCGGAACGATGCTTCGTACACGTCGCCAGCGCCTGCGGGGGCTTCCCAGTTCCACAGGATTTCGAGATCGACATGTACGCCGCGGAGCGTGTAACTGACCGCGTTGTTGCAGTAGTAATCGAGCTGCGCGGTGGGAAGCTCAGCGCCGGTGACCTGCGCGAACTGCGCTTTCGACAGCGTGAGCGGCCAGCGGCGGCCCGTCGTGATCTGAATATCCGTCCGGTAATCGACCGGTTTCTCTGGAAACAACGTCCACTGCACCAGGTCGACCACGTGCGTGCCGACGTCGGCCAGTCCTTCGCCGTATTCCGCGATATCGAAAAACCATGCAGGGCGGCGCAGCGGAACGCCTGCCACGACTTTCATAACGTGATGAATACTGCGCGCGCGAACCGCCGGATTCTGCGCGGTGCCGGTTTCGATTTTTCCGAAGACCTCGGGCGAGTTCACGAGCGCCCGCTGGATCTCGGAGGTAATCTCGTAGCGCTCGGTCATGATGTCGTACGCGGCGACATTCTTCTTTTCAGCAAGCGCGAGTGCCTGATCGAGCTTGGGAAGATCGGCGGAGGAAATAATCCACGGCTTGTCGGCGAGCACGTGCATTCCCGCAGATAGGGCCGCGAGAATCTTGTCGATCTTGCCGCGGTTCCGTCCAGTGATCACCACGATCTCGCCTGGTCGATCGCGCAGCATGGCCGCCAGCGGATCGGCGCTGAGATGAATGTCAAGCTCCCAGCGCGTGGGATTCTCCGCACGCGAATTGAAAAGCGAAACGCGATGGATGTAATCGAGCACCTCGGCCCCGAACGGCGCGTAGACCGCCACGCGCGCGTCGAGCCACGGATACATATCCTTCTGGAGAAGCGAGGCGTGGAAATGTCCGGGGTCGAGAATGATCAGTCGGGCCGGCATCGGCTGGAGTTATTTTACGCGGGAAAGTACTCGCTGAGCAGCATCAGCGGGCTGCCGCCCGAGAGCATGCGGTAGGTGCGCAGCAGCAAATCGCCCGGCGGGAGATCGGAGAAGTGGCACGCCAGCTCGCCCATGGGCTGGCGCGAGACGGATATCAGTTCCTTCCACGTTTCGAGTCGGTGTTCCCACCAGAGGCGTCCCATGGGTTTATCGGATTCGATGAGCTCGCGGTGAAACGCAGGCGGCAAGCGATCGATCGCCAGGTACGATTCGGCGTAGACGTAGTTGCGTCGGGTGTTTTCGCCGACCAACAAGACGCGGCGATGGATGACTTTGGCGCCCGCGTCGAGATCCAGGTGCTCGATCCGGTCCGGGATGGGTCCGCTCTCTTCAGAGAGTTTGATGATGCCGACGGGCTCGAGAAAGGCGGCTTCGAGGGTGTCGGTGAGCGTTCCGTCGCTGACCAGGAAGATGCGCTGCAGGAGGCCCAGCGATTTGGCGTCGAAGCCGTCGAAATCCAGTAGGAAAGACACTTGTGAGGTGGGGGCTCCGCAGAGTTATTGTATCGTGCGGTCTCTGGAGGGCTGGTCCGTAACCATCAAAGGCCTAACCCGGTAGGAACTTCCAGACGGCTGTTTCGTCATTAAGGAAGCATGCACCTCAGCCATGACCTGCGCTACGCACTCCGCCTAATCCGCCAGAATTGGGCTTTCTCACTCACCGTCGTTCTGATTCTTTCGTTGTGTATTGGGGCAAATACGGCGGTGCTTTCGGTCGTAAATGCCGCGATGCTGCGGCCGCTGGGTTATCCTCAGCCGGAGCGGCTGGCGCAACTGGTAATCGCGGTGCCGTCGGAGGGCAGCGGGGCACTCAGCGAATCGCATACCGGAACGACCTGGGAAACGGTTCGCGATCAAGCGCCGGCGCTCGAGGCTGCCGTGTATTCGGGCTGGACCACGGGCGTAAATTTCACCGTCGGCCAAAGCGCGAGCTACGTGAAACAGCAACGCGTCTGCGCCGGATTTTTTCACGTGTTGGGCGTGGCGCCGGCGGTAGGTCGCGAGTTTACGGCGGACGAGGATCGAGCGGGCGGGGCTCCGGCGGTGATCCTGAGTCATGCGTTGTGGAATCGTTTCTTTAATGGCGATCCCGGGGTGGTCGGTAAAGCAGTCTTGTTGCGCGGCGAGCCGTACACGGTCGCGGGCGTGATGCCGCGCGGCTTTCGCACGTCGGTGGACGCCGATTTGTGGACGCCCCTCAAGCCCTCGCGGACGGGTGAAGGTGGCGGGGCGAATTTCGGCGTGATCGCGCGGTTGAAACCGGGCGTGACGTGGCAACAGGCGAATTCGCAGCTCGCTGTGCTCGGCGAAGAGCTGAAGAAAAGCCCTAACAATTTCCAATACGGCAAGGATGCGGTGCTGCAAGTAGTTTCGCTGCAGGAAGGCATGACCAACGACCTGCGCAAGCCGCTGATGCTGATGTGGGCGGCTGTCGCTGCGGTGTTCGTGCTGGGCTGCGTGAATATCGGCGGGATGTTGCTGGCGCGCGCGTCGGGACGCGTCGGCGAAATTTCGACAAGGCTCGCGCTGGGCGCGCCGCTCTCGCGCATCGTGCGTCAGTTGCTGGTCGAAAGCGTGGTGCTGGGATTATTCGGCGGGGCGGCGGGCGCAGCGGTCGGGTACGGGGCACTGGCGGCGCTGCGCAATGTCGGCGCGAGTTCGTTCTCATTCCTGGCCACCGTCGAACCGGACTGGCGCGTGCTTGCGGCGACGATCCTGCTGACTCTGATCGCGGGGGTCGCGTTTGGAATTATGCCGGCTTGGCAGGCGTCGCGGGTGGATTTGCGATCGGCGCAATCCGGGTCGAGAGGCGTCGCCGGGCGGAAAAGATTCGTCTCGCTGGGATCGCTGGTAGGCGGACAGGTGGCGCTGACCGTGCCGCTGCTGATCGGCGCGGGATTG
>DASYPO010000283.1:0-4323 GCA_036006545.1 Bryobacteraceae bacterium | reverse complement strand
GGGAATCGGCGCGTCGATCACTGGGAGGTCGCCGTTCATCGGCGGACAGGCGGTCAAGATACTGCTGGCCGGGCCCATCATCGCCGGCGAAACATTATCGCGATTCTTCGCGTTCCACGTGTTTTTCATCCCCGGGCTGGTTCTCGCGCTGGTGAGCATGCATCTGCGCCTGGTGCTGACCAAAGGCATCAACGAATATCCCAAGCCGGGCGTGCTGGTGAAAAAAGAAACCTATGTCGCCGAGTACGAAGCCGAAACTCACAAGACCGGCGTCGCTTTTGTCCCGCACGTCGTCGGCAAGGACCTGATATTCAGTGGCCTGATGGTGCTCGCGATCGTCGCATGCTCCTTTGCGTTCGGTCCCGCGGGTCCCGGCGGTCCGCCGAATCCGTCGCTGATCAACACCGTCCCACGTCCCGATTTCTTCTTCCTCTCGGTATTCGCCGCGACCGCGCTGCTCCCCGCGTACATGGAGACTTTCGTTCTCCTGATCGCGCCGGTGTTCCTGATCGGCGCGCTGTTCGCGGTTCCGTTCGTCTCGGGCACGGGCGAGAAAAGTTACCTGCGTCGCCCGATCGCTGTGATCGTCGTCTTCGTTGCGTTCCTGACCCTCGGAACGCTCGCGTATTTAGGAACCCAATCGCCTTGGTCGCCGCAAATGTCCGCGTGGTCGGGCTCGCCGACCCCTCCGCAATTCCTGAAAGGCCGATCGCCACTCGAGCTTCAGGGCGCGCTCGTAGTGCAAAGCCGGCAGTGTCGCAATTGTCACAGTCTCGACGGAATCGGCGGCGGGCGCGGACCCGCCCTCGATAGCGTCGCGTCCCGCCTCACTCACGATCAGCTGGTTCGCCAGGTGATTCAGGGCGGCGGCAACATGCCCGCCTACGGCAAGAATCTCAGTCCCGCGGAAGTTTCCGCGGTGGTCGCGTTCATGGAAACGCTCAAGCCCGATTGGGAACCCAAGGCCACCGACTTCACACGGACTTCCAATTAGTGCGTCGCCGCATTTAGCCTGAAAGGAAGTATGGACCCGGTCGTCACCGCCGTCCTCTCTTCCTGGAAACTCGAACCGGGACTGCTGTGCGTGCTGATCGCGGCCGCATGGATCTACCTGCGCGGCGCGCGACAGTGGCCGGGTCGATACTCCGCAGCGCGACGCTCTTCATTTCTCGCCGGCCTCGTCACGGTCTGGATCGCGCTCGCATCGCCGCTCGACGCATTTGGCGGCCTGCTGCTCGAAGCGCACATGACGCAGCATCTCCTGCTGATTCTGATCGCGCCGCTGCTGCTGTTGTACGGACAACCCGTGCTCGCGATTCTCCGCGGTGTTCCGCGATCCGTGCTGAAAAACGCGCTGGGCCCGTTTCTGCAATGGTCCGCTCTGCGCGCCGCTGGTCGCGCGATCACGCATCCCATCGTGACTTGGATCGCGATGGCGCTGGGCATCGTCGTCTGGCACATTCCCGCGTTGTACGAACTCGGGTTGCGCTCGCCAGCCTGGCACGAAGTGCAGCACGCCTGCTTCTTCACCGCGGGAATTCTGTTCTGGTGGCCGGTGATCCAGGTGTGGCCGGGACACACGCGCGGGCCGCGCTGGGCGATGATCCCGTATCTGATCGCGGCCGACCTGGTGAACACCGCGTTGTCCGGCGCCATGACCTTCGCCAGCAGCGCCTGGTATCCGACCTACGAAACCGTCCCACGCCTCTGGGGAATTTCCGCGCTCGAGGATCAGGCCAGCGCTGGCGCGATCATGTGGGTCCCCGGCTCGATCGTCATGCTACTGCCCGCCGTGGTGCTCGCGGTTCGCGCGGCATCTCCACCGCGACGAAAAATCGCGCACGCAATCGCGGCCGCGCCGACGCGTCGAAAAGCGCCCCGCCGAAAATGGCCGCACCTAAACCTCGCCCGACGCGCATTGCAGATCGTAATGTTCCTCCTCGCCGCGGCCGTCGTCATCCATGGATTCATCGGCCCTCAGGTCAGCCAGTTGAACCTCGCGGGCGTGCTCCCCTGGACCCACTGGCGCGGATTCACCGTGATCGCGCTGCTCGTCGCTGGAAATCTATTCTGCATGGCGTGCCCGTTCACCTTAGCTCGCGACGCCGGCCGACGAATGTTCATGCCCGCGAAACGTCAATGGCCAAAATGGTTGCGATCGAAGTGGCTCGCCGCTGGGCTCGTCGCGATCTTCTTCGGGAGCTACGAAGCCTTTCGACTGTGGGACCGCCCCTGGTGGACGGCCTGGATCATCGTCGGTTATTTCGCCACATCGTTTCTGATCGACGGGATTTTTCAAGGCGCGAGTTTCTGCAAATACGTTTGTCCCATCGGCCAGTTTCACTTCGTGCAGTCGTTTGTGTCGCCGCTCGAAGTACGGGCACGCGAAGCCACAGTCTGTAAGTCCTGCACCACACACGATTGCCTGCTTGGCAACGCACAGCATCGCGGCTGTGAATTGCTACTGTTCCAGCCGGAGAAGCGCGGCAATTTCGATTGCACGTTTTGCCTTGACTGCGTGCAGTCGTGCCCCCACGACAATGTCGCGATCCTTCCGGCGCCGATCGCTCGCCGGGTTACCGACGACCGCCGCCTTTCGCAACGCCGCGACGTGATCGCGCTGGTGATGCTGATGGTATTCGGCGCGTTCGTCACCGCGGCGGGCATGACCGGACCCGTGATGGGCATGATGCATGGGGCGCACGCCCAGATGGGCTCGATGCTGACGTCCACCACCCTGTACTACGCGATGGGACTGCTCCTCGCACCGGCCATCGCGATTTTCCTGTGCAGCCGCACGGCGCGCGATCTTACCGGCCGATTCGTGCTCGCGCTGATCCCGCTAGGCTTCGGCATGTGGCTCGCGCATTTCTCATTTCACTTGGCGCGTGGCGCCGACATCTTGGGATTCGAGTTGTTGGCGATCGACGCAGGACTCATCGTGACGCTCTACATTCTGTGGCGCGTAGCATCGCTCTCGCGCGCCCAACTGAGCCAGGCTTTCGCGGCCGCAGCGCCGTGGTGCACGCTCGCGATCGGACTATGGGCTGCCGGATTCTGGATCCTGCTGCAGCCGATGGACATGCGATGAAGCGACGGCTCATAACCGTAATTTCATTGATCACGATCGCCCCGAGCGCTCTCGCCGACGGCGGCACCATAATCGCGCGCGACAAGGCGGGCGGGCTCGTGATCACAACGTTCGCATCGGCACTGCGAACCGGCGTCGTCGATCTGAGCGTGATGGTTCAAAACCGGGAAGGCCTGGATCCGGTGCTCGACGCGACCGTCGAACTCACGCTGACCGCGCCCAACGGACGTGAGATTACAACCGTCGCGACGCAGGCGCAGGCTCAGAACAAATTGCTCTACGCAGTTCCGGTGACACTCGATCAACCTGGGCGCTGGACACTGACCATGGTGGTTTCGCGCACGGGTATATCCGTAAGCACGGGCGCAAGGTTCGACGTGGCAGCGTCGGGCGCCGTGAAGTATTGGAAGTACCTCGCGATCCCGCCCGCGTTTCTCGTGCTCTTCACGCTACACCAATGGTTATGGCGCCGCCAAGGCCGGGCGTAACGCAGGCGACGTGGCGCGGGCGTCAGGCCGCTGCGTCGGCTTCAGCCGGCGTCCCCGGTTTGCCAAGGGTCGCTAACCGCGCGTGATCGTCTTCCCCTGATACGCGTCCACTACCTCGCCGATCTTCCCATCCGCGATCACCTGCCCGTGATCCAGCCACACCGCGCGATCGCACATCTTAGCCAGCAAATCCGGCGAGTGCGAAACACACAACATCGTCTTTCCGCTGCGCCGCAGCTCCTGCATGCGATCGAAGCAGCGAGTTTGAAACGCCTGATCGCCCACCGCGATGACCTCGTCTATCAGCAGGATTTCCGGATCCGCGTGAACCGCCGCCGAAAAAGCCAGCCGCAGGATCATGCCACTCGAGTAGGTGCGAATCGGTTCGCGAATGAAATCGCCGATGCCTGCGAACTCGACGATCACGTCCCGCAGTTCATCGGTACGCGTGCGCGAGAGGCCTTGCAGCGACGCGGCCAACCGCAGATTTTCCTCGCCGGTCAGGTCAGGATGGAAACCGCCGCCGAGCTCGAGCACGGCCGAAACGCGTCCCTTCACCGTGACGCTGCCTTCGTCCGGGTAACACAAGCGCGTAGTGAGGTTCAGCAGCGTGCTTTTCCCCGCACCGTTGGGACCGATCACCGCGACGCTTTCCCCATCGCGCACTTGCAGGGAGACGTCGCGCAACGCAAAGAAGGTCTCGCGCGGTTTGAACCAGTCGCGAGCATGTCCGCGTAGCAGCTT
>DASYPO010000282.1:0-7995 GCA_036006545.1 Bryobacteraceae bacterium | reverse complement strand
TGTTGCAGCGCTTTTTGCTCAGGTTCCTGAGCTTCCTTCCAGCTCTGCGATTTCAGTTTGCCCGCGGCCAGGCCCATCTGCACCGCGGCTTCGTCCATGTCTTTCACGAACGACTGAAACTCCTGATTGGCCCCCGCCAACTGACGGCTCTTGGCGCGCTGCGAAAGCGACATGGTCTGCTCTTTGAGCTTGGCCTGCACATCCGCCAGAAATTTCGCGTTCTCAGCCGAATTAGTCTTGTTCTTGCCTCCGCCGCGAAGCTCGTTCCAGGTCGCCGCGATAATTTCCTTCTGCCGTTGCGAAATCTGGCTCTGTTCCTGGTCTCCGCCGCCGCCACCGCCGCCGCCCGCGGCTTGCGCCTGCGTGTAATTCTTCTCGAACGGCTGGGTCTCGATGAACTGGATATCGGTGCGCGACGTATTACGCGCATCCTTCGCCACTGCGTACACCGCGATCACATCGCCCGGCACCAGCTTAAATTCTTCCAGCGCGATCATCGTGTGCCCGCCCGAGCTTTTGGTACCCTTCGCGTCCAGCAGATTGATCGTCTTCTCCGCGCCGCCATTTACGGCGTAATGCAGCTCCAGCGCCTGCAAACCGAAATCGTCGTCGGCCTGCACGCTGAGATTCACTTCCTCGATCGGACTCACTTTCGCATCCGAACGCGGCTTCACGATATGCACCGTCGGCGGGTTATCCAGCCGCGCCTCGATGAAATAATCTTCCGACAAGCGCACGCTCTGCCCCTGCTCGAGCGCCGAGAAATGATAAATTCCGTCCTTCTCGATCGGGATCTTTACCGTGAGCGACGTCCCGCTGCCCTCGACGTTAATCTTGTTTCCGTTGTCCAGCTCGACCACGCCCGAGCGCAGCGGCCGGTCCGTCTCGATATTGACTTCGGCAACCGTTCCCGCCACGGCGCGTAAATCGCCGCCCGGATCTTCGGTCATGTCCTTCATGCCGAGCCACGCCGGATAGTGGTAGGTCACCTTGATCTTCTTGATCATTGGCAGATCGATCACGTCCAGCTTGAAGGTCTTGGATTTGACCCCGCCGGCCTCGACGTAATACTCCACTGGCTCCGCCAGCGACGCGAACAGGTATTCGTAGACGCTGCCGCTCGCACGCCCCAGCATAGCCGTCTCTTCCCACTTCGACGTGCTCTTGTAGCGCGCGAACAGCCGAACTTTGGGGGATTGGAATCCGGTAAGCTGCGCCGTGATCATCTGATCCGACCGTCGCCGCACCAATTGATTCCCGGGCTGCACCACGATGTCGTAGAACGCGCCCGATCCGGTCTTCGGTGGACCCGCCCACAGGAGGGACGATCCGTAGCCCAAATATCCCGGCCCGGCCACGATCAGCCAAATCAATACCGCGGCGGCCGCGCCTGCGCCCGTCGCAAAAGTAAAAATCGACGCCGTTCGCGCGACCGCCTCGGATTGGGTTCGTTTTGCAACTGAGGCGGTGTCCTCGGCCAGAAGATCCAGCATTGGATCGCGCTGCTCACGCTTCTCGACAAACGTCAGAAGGCGCTGTTGGAAGTCGGGGAAAATCACTTCGGCGCGCTTCGCCGCCTTGCGCTGATTCAGGCGAACAAAAGGCAGCACCAGTCCGAATCCGATCGCGACCGCCAGTGACACGAACAACAGAAAGCGCGCCCACGCCAGGCTCTCGCTCGAAAACGCGAGCGCATTTGTGAACAGCACCAGGGCAATGGTGGCGCCGAGGGCAACTCCTGCCGCAATCGCGGCGCCTTTTGAAACCACCAGCCATCGAAGGCGCGTTTCCACGCCGCGCAGGTATTGATTCAGTTGTTCGCGCGTGTTCATGCCGCTTCCCTTTTTGCCCCTTCCTGCTCCTGGGTGGGAGGCCGCAAATAGCGGTTCGCCACCACCGATTCCGCGATCGCTACACCTAACAATAGCAACAACAATATGGGCCACAGCCCCCACGGCTTGCGTGCCGCGCCGGCTGGCGTGTTGGACGCGCCCCCACTGGATATGTCACCGCTCCCGGTTCCCTTCCACAAATCCAGGGTTTCCTGGGGGATCGGCGTCAAGTCGCTCTCTCGTCTATCGGCATGCGCCGCGATCAGGCTGCGCCGCCCCGCCGCCGTCTTCAGCTCGAAAAATCCCTCGCGCGCCAGCACGAAATTCTTGGCGGTCGCCGCTTCCTGCATCGAAAGCACCCGCTTGCCGTCGGGATCGGTTACCTCGGCCGAACCTTTTCCATCCGAGCTGCGCAGCTCGACATACGAATCGACCGCCAGGTTCACCGGCACTTCCGCGCCGCCGCCGCCGAGGTACGCGGCCGATTGCTGGATGAACGGCACCCACGACGCATGCAGCGGCAGGTCGTTCGACACGTTATCGAAAGTCGAGGTAAACGCCAGCGCCTTACCTTCGCCGATCTTTCGCTCCAGCACCAACGGCGTCCGATCGTTCAACCGGGCCAGCACCGTCGATTTCGCGGGCGTGACGTTCACCGCCTGGTAAAACTTCACCGCCGCGAACTTTTCCACACTGCGCAACACCGGGTGACCCGCGTCCAGCTCCGACACGGTAAGGAATCGCTCACCCTCGCGCCCCGCGTACGACGGCGCTGACTGGATCGATTCATCCAGCAGCGGCACCCGCGGCATCGCGACCGACGCCGGACCCAAAACCAGCAGCACCGCTCCGCCTGCGGAAACGTATTTCTTCAGTGAATCTTCGAGCGCTGTCGCGACCGACCCGACGTCGTTCAGCACCACGAACGCGTAATTCGAAAGCGCCATGCCCCCGGCCTGTCCCGGGGACACAACTTCCACTTGAAAAGCCGCGTCCGCCGATGCGTCCATCGCGGCTTTGTAATATAACTGCGCGCGCGGCCGACGATTGTCATCGACAAACAAAACCTTGCGTGGATCGGTCCGCTCGACCGCGAACAGAAACTTATTGTCCGCGGCCAGCGTATCCGCCGCATCGATCGAGATTTCGCCCTTGCTGAATCCGTAGGGAGCGTCGAGACCCAGGAACTCGACGTTCGCGCGACCGCCCGCCGGCACGTCGACCGATTTCGATTGGAGCGGCTTCCCGTTGAGCGACAACGTCACGTTGCGCTTCGCGGCCGGAGCGCCGAAACCCGCGACCGTCGCCTGGATCTTCACGCGCTTGGTGTCGTAAACACGTCGCGGCGCGGTCACGTTTTCAACCGTCCAGTTCGCCGTCGGCCCCGCGACCGCATGAAACTCGAGCGTGGTCGGCGGATCGAGCCGCAGATCGGCGAAACCCGGAGGCAGCGCCGTCTTTTGCAGATCGCTCACCAGGTGAACTTCGAGCGGCGTCTTGGTCGATTCCGATAACGTCCTTACATACCGCGACAGCTCGCCGAACGAGGCCCGGCTATCGGTGGGCTCGATCGCAGCGACTGCTGCGCGCAGCGCTGCCGGATCCGTCACCAACTGCGTCATCGCCTGCACCCGTCCGCCCAGTGCGACCACTTGCGCGGTCTGCCCCGGCGTCAGCTTCCCAATCAGGCTCAGCGCTTCGTCCTTCGCTTTCGTCAGCCGGTCCGCCGCGCGCATACTGAACGACTGGTCCACCGCGATCACGACCAGGCGCTTGGTATTCAACGCTTCCGGCGTGCGATTGATAAACGGCTCGGCAAACAACAGCGCCAGCAAAAACAACATCGCGCAACGCAGCAGGAATAGCAGAATGTGTTCCAGCTTGCGGTGCTTTACCGAGCTGACTTCGCGCTTCTCGAAAAACATCACCGACGGAAATGGTTTGGGGTCGGTGCGATGCCGCTTCAGCAGGTGGATCCAGATGGGCAGGCCGATGGCGACGACACCCGCAAGAAACCATGGCGCGAACAAGCCCATTTACAATTTCCCTCTACGAATCGCCAGATACTCTCGCAAAGCTTCATCTAAGGGCCGGCTGGTGTCCACCAGAAAATAATCCAGCCCCGCCCCCTGCGCGCGCGATTTCAAATCCGCCACGTGTCCATCGATCTTGGCGCGATACTCATGCGCCAGAAAATCGGGCGAGACTTCGATGGTTTCGCCGCTCTCCAGATCCTCGTACAACACCGGCTGCTTCAACTTCGGGCGCAGCTCGTCGGGATCGAGCACGTGGAACAGAATCACTTCGTTCCCACGGAAGCGCAGCGGCGCCATAGTGCTGATAATCGTCTCGGGGTTCTCCCAGAAATCGGAGATCACGGCCACCACGCTGCGTCGGCGCAGAAAATCGGTCAGCGTGTGGAACGGTTTCGCGAAATTCGTGCGCGTTCCGGGCTTGGCTTCTTCGATGGCATGCAGCAGCCGATGCAACTGGCCCTGCCGTGACGACGGCTGCACAAAGCGCCGCACTTCGTCGTCGAACACGATCAATCCCACTGCGTCGCGCTGCATGTGCGCCATGTACGCCAGCGACGCCGCCAGGAACTGCGCGTAATCCAGCTTGCCGACCGTGTGCGATCCGAACTTCATCGACCGGCTGGCGTCCAGCAGTATCGAAAGCTGCGTGTTGGTTTCGCCCCGATAGCGCTTGAGATACATGCGCTCGGTGCGCGCGAAAACGTTCCAGTCTACGTGCCGCAGATCGTCGCCCGGCGTGTACGCGCGATACTCGGCAAACTCCTGGCTGAACCCGAAATCGGGTGAGCGGTGCAGCCCCGCGATGAATCCGTCGACCACAGTCTTCGCGACCAGATCGAGGCCGGAAAGTCCGGCGAGGACGGCGGGATCGAGAAAACGTTGGAGCATTGTTATAGTTAAGCCGCAGATAAACGCAGATCAACGCAGATGGGCTTCATGGCCTCATCCGCGGACTTATTTTTGTTTTACCTGCGATCATCTGCGTCCATCTGCGGCTACTTCTCAGTTCTTCGGCGGCGGCATGTGATCCAGCAGCTTCAGCAGGATATCGTCCTGCGTCAGCTTATCGGACTCCGCCTGGAAGTTCAGCAGAATGCGATGCCGCAGAATCGGACGCATCAGCGTGGTTACGTCCTCATAGGTCACGTGGTAGCGGCGTTTCATCAGCGACCGAGCCTTGGAAGCCAGCACCAGGAACTGTGCCGCGCGAACGCTGGCGCCAAAGTTGACGTATTTCTTTACGAAGTCGGGCGCCGTCGCGTCGGTTGAGCGCGTGGCCCGCACCAGCGACACCGCGTAGCGCGCCACCGAATCCGCGATCGGAACCATGCGCACCAGCCGCTGGAAATCCAGAATTTCTTCCGCGGTCGTCACCGGCTCCACCTGTGCGTTCTTCACCGTCGTGGTCAGATCCAGAACCTTCAGCTCGTCCTCCGCCGACAGATAATCCAGCAGCGTATTAAAGATGAAGCGATCCAACTGCGCTTCGGGCAGCGGATACGTCCCTTCGAGCTCGATCGGGTTCTGCGTCGCCAGTACGAAGAACGGCGGCGGAATCTTGTAGTGATTTCCGCGCACCGTACACGACAGTTCCTGCATCGCTTCCAACAATGCCGATTGCGTCTTCGGAGGCGTACGGTTAATTTCATCGGCCAGCAACACGTTGGCGAAGATCGGTCCGGGCACGAAGGTCCACGTGCGGCGCCCGGTTCCGGGATCTTCTTCGATGATGTCGGTGCCGGTGATATCCGATGGCATCAGGTCCGGCGTAAATTGGATGCGGCGGAAGACCAGTCCCAGGGCCTGGGACAGCGTGCGGACCAATAGCGTCTTGGCTGTGCCCGGCAGACCAGTGATCAAACAATGCCCGCCGACGAAGAGGGCGATCAAAACCTGGTCGATCACTTCTTCCTGGCCCACGATGATCTTGCGGACCTGGCCGACGATGTCTTCCTGCGCTTTCTGGAATCGCGCGATTCGCTCCTTCAACTCCGTGGAGTCGACCGCGGTTATTGTAGTTGTGGACATTAGGATCTATTGTTTCACTTTCAATTCGAGCAGTAATTTTTGAGCGGGCTTGTATCCCGGCGCGGCCTCGAGCGAGTTCAGCACCGCCTCGCGCGCGTCATCGGTACGACCCGCGGCCTTGAACGCGCGCGCCAGTTCGTAGTTCGCGCCTGCCGCATCGGTGGTCCCCGAAGCGATCAACGCTTGAAATTCGCGGATCGCGACTTTCGAGTTACCCAGTTCAAGCGACAAATCGCCCAGCCGCTTGTGTAGTTCATCGTCCTTCAAATAAATCAGCGTGAGCCGTTCGAGCGTCGCCGCCGCTTCTTTTTTCTTGCCGGCCTCGGTTTGCATCGCCGCCAGCAATTTAAGCGACACGGGCGCTCGCCCGCCCACTTTGCTGTACTTCTCCAGCTCCGCCATCGCTTTCGGCTTGTTGCCCTTCGCGATCCACGCTTCGGACAGAAATTCGTACACGCTGCCGGCCTCGACGTAATCCGGATACAG
The DNA here is from genome assembly GCA_036006545.1 of Bryobacteraceae bacterium. Classification (GTDB taxonomy): domain Bacteria; phylum Acidobacteriota; class Terriglobia; order Bryobacterales; family Bryobacteraceae; genus Palsa-187. The sequence continues at coordinate 1,613 of DASYPO010000282.1, read as the reverse complement.
GTCGCGAATCGCTTCGCCGGTCTTGATCACGTCATCCCAGGCTTTCAGTTTCGCGAATTCTGAAACGGCTTTGATTTTCTTGCGCCATTCATCGAAACCTTCGATGGTGCGCTTGGTCTGCGCTTCGAGCCACGGCAGGAATTGTTTGTCGAAATCCTGCGGCGACATGCCCAGTTCCTCGGTAATAACCTCGGTGGTGGTTTTGCGCTTGGCGAACTGGCGCAACATCGCCTGCAGCTTGTCGTAGCCCCATTTCTCGGCGATGAAGTCGCAAATCTTGCCGCCCTGGAAATACGACACGATCACTTGCGACGGATAGGTGGGGTGAATGAAACCGCGATCGAGCTCGGCTACGGGAAGCAGCTTCTTCGTCTTGATGGCGTTAATCGCTTCGGGATCGAGGCGATCGCCCCAATCCGGCGCCGCGGCGGTTTCTTCGTACACCGCCAGTCCTTCCGTGAACCAGCGCGGCACGCGATGATTGGTCACCGCCAGCGCGTACACGTGACTCAATTCGTGCCACAGCGTGCTGGCCCAGTGGAACTGTCCCGGCTTGCGCCCGCTCGGCGAATCCATCGCGACCACGTTGCCGAAAGTCACGCCCAGCGCGCCGAGTCCCGGCATGCCCATAGTGCGCACCGCGAAATCCTCGTGATTCGGATACACCTCGAGTTGCACCGGAACACCGAGTTTGATCTTGTACTTTTTCTCGAAGGTCGCCATGGCGCGATCGAGCTCCTGCTGCATGTAGGGCCGCACCAGCTCCTGTTCTTTCTTGTTCAGGAACAGAATCGTGTTGGGTGTCTTGAAGGTTTGGAAGTTCTTGAAGGTGTCCAAGAGCATCAACGAGTTTTTCGTCGGCGTATCCTGAAAGCCGTTAGCCCAGGTTTGTTCCAGAAGCTTGCGCGCTTCCTCTTCCTTGCCGAAGCGCATGAGGTTGATGCCCAACTGGCTACGCGCGCTGTTCAGCTCCGGATCTATCTCGATCGCTTTGCGATAAGAGCGGATGCCTTCCTCATAACGCCGGTTTATGACGAAGAAGTGCCCTGCGGTTTCATACAGCTCGCCGAAACGCGGATTGATTTTCGAGATGCGGTCGATCCACTGCGTTGGTGTCTTGTCGTCCAGCCATTCGATCGACGCGAGTATCGACATGGCGTCCAGGGCCTCGCTGGAAATCTCAAGCGCCTTCTTCGCGGCTGCTGCTGCTTTCTCCGGATTGTTGTCCTCGAGCGCCAGCCACGCCAACAGCTCCTGCGCTTCGACCAATTTCGGATCGGCCTTCAGCGCTTTTTCCGCGAGCTCGGAGGCCTTGCCTTCGAATCCGTCCGCGGCCATCAGGGCGACCCCGAGCAATGCCGGCGCGTAGTTTTGGTTCATCTCCAGCGCTTCGGCGAACATCTTGCCGGCTTCGTCCTTCTGCCAATGTTCCAGGTACATGCGGCCCCAACGCGTGCGCACATAGGGATCCTTAGGCTTGGCCTTGTTGGCAGCGCGGAAATAATTGTTGGCGGACTGATAATCCTTCAGGCCCCAAAAGCCTTCGGCCGCGATGCCGGGATCGGTAGTATGCGTCAGGCGTTGAAAGCACCCCTTCGCATCGGGATCACCAT
>DASYPO010000281.1:0-2062 GCA_036006545.1 Bryobacteraceae bacterium | reverse complement strand
GACGCAGGTGCTGGTCGCCCTGCTTTCTACGCGTGGCAACAATGTCTTCGTCGACCTGCAACTGGATTGGCGGGTGCTGGGCTTCACCGCCACTCTAGCGGTCCTTACCTGCATCCTGTTTGGCCTGGCTCCCGCATTCCGTTCGACCCGGACGCCGCCCGGGGAAGTTCTGAAATCCGGAGGCCGTGGGAACACGGCGGGCCGCGAACGATTCCGGATTCAAAAGATTCTGGTTGCGGTTCAGGTTGCACTCTCGCTTACGTTGGTCGCCGGCGCGATGCTGTTCGTGCGCAGCCTCCGAAATCTCGTGACTCTCGACGCAGGTTTTCAACAAGAAGGCGTGCTGATCACAAATCTTTCGCTGCAACCTCTGAATTTATCGCGTGAGCGCGCGTCGTCGATGAACTTGGAGATTCTCGATCGGTTGCGCGCTTTACCGGGCGTGATCGCGGTCGGAGCAACCGACGTCATTCCGCTCAGTGGAAGTTCAAGCGGAAATCGAGTTTGGATGGATGGTTCGACGCCCGACAAAGGGACCGGCATGCTTCGCATGCGCGTTGGTCCCGATTACTTCAAGACTCTACGCACGCCGTTGTTGGCCGGCCGCGAATTCAATGCGCACGACAACGCTGCGGGAGCACGCGTGGCTATCGTCAACCAGTCTTTCGCGCGCACGCTCACTAACGCTGAAAACCCAGTGGGCCGCCGGTTTTGGGTGGAAGCGACGCCCAGTTCCCCGCAAACCGCTTACGAAATCGTCGGGATGGTGCGCGACTCCAAGTACCAAACGCTCCGCGAGGACGATCAGCCGATCATGTACCTGTGCCTGCCCCAGGAATCGGCGGGTAACACCTCAGTATCGATAACCGGGCGTATCCTGATTCGTTCGGCCCTGGATCTGGACCGTGTAGCGGCTTCGGTTAGAACGGTGCTCCAGGAGATTCACCCTGAAATTCGATTCAGATTCCAGGTTTTCCAGGCGCAGATTCGCGATTCGCTACTGCGCGAACGGCTGGTCGCCACGCTTTCCGGATTCTTCGGAGCGCTGGCGGCGTTGCTCGCTGCGGCCGGACTATACGGCGTAATTTCCTACGCGGCAGCGCGGCGCACCAATGAAATCGGCGTCCGTATGGCGCTTGGAGCATCTCGCGGTAGTGTGTTCGGAATGATCATCGGCGACGCCGCGAAACTCACCGCGATCGGAATCGCGATCGGCGTTGGACTCGCGATCGCCGGCGCGAAAGCGGTGCAGTCGCTGCTTTACGGACTGAGGCCGTCCGATCCGGTGACCCTGCTCGTGGCGGTCGTGGCGTTGGCGGCAGTGGCATTCGCTGCGAGCTACTTCCCTGCCCGCCGCGCCGCGCGCCTCGACCCGATGGTCGCGTTGCGAGAAGAATAGCCAAATTCCGAGGCCGACGAGGGCGTCGGCTGCGGACCTGGGGGTCCGCCCTCCAGTCAGAACATCTTCGCTTCGTCCGCCGACGGACCATACATGCCTGGCACCGGAATATCGTTGAGCCGCAGATACACCGTGAGTTGGCCGCGATGATGAACGATGTGGTTGAACACCATGTTACGCAGTACCGCTACGCGCGGCATGGTCATCATGGTCTTGCCTTGCACCTTGAGTGACCACGGACCCATCAGGTGATCGTTACTCGCCCCGGCGATCGCCGCCCGCGCTTCCGAAACGTTCTTGTCAAACACCGCGAGTAATTCCGCGGAGTTGTTCATCGGCGGCTGGGTGAACGGCGGCACCAGATTCAGCTCTTCAGTATTGATCGTCATCGTGCCCCAGCCCGGCAGGTTCGCGACATGACCGGCCAGCCCGCCCATGTTCCACGATTTCTCATGCGGTTTCCAACTAAACTTCGCATCCGGCACGCGCTCCAGCACCTTGCGTGTGTTAGCCATTTCCATATCAAATTCGGCTACAAATGCGTCGCTGATTTTCATCTGAAATCTCCACCTGGATTTTATCGCGCCCTAGTGGAGTTCGCCAGAGCGGCCCTGCGATAGACTAACAATACGTGCAGCAGATTGGGCGTTACCAGGTGGTCGG
>DASYPO010000280.1:0-5367 GCA_036006545.1 Bryobacteraceae bacterium | reverse complement strand
CATACAACTGCAAAGCCTTGATTTCCGAGCTCAGCTCGGGGCCTGGCACAGCCAGCTTGACGACGAGATCGTCGCGATCTGCGGCGGTCGCGGAGGCGGTGTAGCTATACGAAAGATCGAACGGCGGCCCGATCCGAAGCTGCCAGCGTTCCTCACACTCGGCCAGCAAACCGGGCAACGAGTCCAGCCATGCTGCTCCAGCGGGGAATGCTGCGGCGACGTTTCGACGGAAGGCTTCCGGCAAATCGGTCGCAATCCTCACAATGCGCGTAGCGCCGCAGCGGCATCCTCCGGCGCGACGTCGTTCAGAAATGTCCCCAGCGCCGACTCGACCGCCGCCAGGTATTTCAACTTCGTCGCGCTACGCTGTAGCGGCAGGAACTCGACGTAGAAATGTCCCGTCTGATGCAGCATCATCATCAGCGGCATCGGCGCGCCCCACAACGCGTCGTACTTCTTGCGAATCGTTGAGATCATTTCCGCGAGCGCGCGACCCTCGCTCGTCGAAAACTCCGTCAGACCAGCGATGTGGCGGCGCGAGTAGATCAGCGTTTCGTATGGGAATCTTGCGAACTTCGGAGCGAAGCAGACGAAGCCGGAGTTCTCGGCGATCACGCGCGCGCTATCGCGCAGCTCGTCCGCAAGAATCCCGCAATACGCGCATATCGAATGCTTGGCAGTCGCTTGCATCTCGCGCTCGACCCGCGGCGGCACGAAAGGAAACGCGTAAATCTGGCCGTGTGGATGTGGCATGGTCACGCCCACTGCTTCGCCCGTATTCTCGAAAATCGCCACGTGTTTCACACGCGGATCGGCAGCGAGCTCGCGCGTCCGGCGGGTCCATAATGCGACCACTTTTTCCCATTGCTCGATGGGTAGTTCCGCCGGCAGACGCGTGTGCTCCGAACTGTACAACACCACGTCGCAGGCGCCCGGCGAGGCGGCGTCGTCAAAGGAGAACGCTGGAAAATCGTTGGGATAAAGATGTACTTCGTACTGATCCGGCACGCGGCCGCTCCCGGGACAGAACGGGCACCAGTCGGCCGGCATTTGCGGGCGATCCTGCCGGTGCGCGGAAATCACCACCCACTGTTCTAACAGCGGATGCCAGCGAAGCTCACTCATCGTTTTGTCAGCTTAACAGCCTCAACCTTTAATGAAAGACGCGGTTCAAATTTGCGATCCCTACGTCTAACCCCCATGCGATTTGCGACCCTGCTGTGTCTTTCGGCTGCGCTGGCGGCGGCCGCCGACATTCCCTTAAGCGCCGCCGGGATCGACAGCGGAACGGCCAAAATCGAAGTCGCCACCTACAAGGGCAAGTCCGGCGCAATCCACCTCACCGATCAGGGCGAAAGCGCCGCCATCGTAAAGGGCACCGACTTCCACAACGGCACGATTGAAGTGGACATCGCGGCGAAACCTGGAGCGGGCGCGGCGGAAAGCGCACGCGGATTCGCCGGCCTCGCGTTCCGCATCAAAGACCACGCGCACTACGAGGCGATTTACATTCGCCCCACCAACGGCCGCGCTGACGATCAGCTTCGCCGGAACCACGCCACACAATATATCTCTGAACCTGAGTGGCCATGGCAGAAGTTGCGACAGGAGATGCCCGGCGTCTACGAATCCTACGTCGATCTGGAGCCTGACGTATGGACCCACCTGAAGATCGTCGTGAAGGGCCTGCGCGCCGAGCTCTACGTCGGCTCCGCCGCGCAACCCTGCCTGATCGTCAAGGATCTGAAAAAGGGCGACTCCCGTGGTCCGATCGGCTTGTGGGTCGGCCAGGGAACCGACGCGCATTTCGCTAATCTGAAGGTCACCGCACAGGAGTAGAGGAGCAATCATGAACACGACCCGACGCGCGTTTTCCGCGATACTGCCTGCGGCTGCCGCCGGATTGGCATTCGCCCAAAAATCCGATACTGCCGGCGTGATGCCGATCGCCCCCGATCTCGTGAAAGATTGGGTCGGCAAGGCACACGAGCGCAAGATCGACGTAATGGAAGCGCTGCTGAAGCAGGAACCGCACCTCATTCAATCCTCCTGGGATTGGGGCAACGGCGATTACGAGAGTGCGCTGCAAGCCGCCGCCCACACCGGCAGTCGTGAGATGGCTCTGTTTTTGCTCGAGCGCGGCGCGCGCGTCGATCTGTTCGCGGTGACGATGTTGGGCCAATTGGCGGTGCTGAAATCGGTTATAGATAATTTTCCCGCGTCGCTTCAGGTTCGCGGCGCGCACGGGATTCCCTTGCTGAGCCATGCCGTGGTCGGAGCTGCCCCCGCGCGTCCGGTGCTCGATTATCTTCTGGCAAAAGGCGTCGACGTGAATGCGACGGCCAACAACGGAATGACCGCACTGATGCAGGCGGTGCAGACCCGCCAGCGCGAAACCTTGCAGCTTTTGCTGAGCAAGGGCGCTGATCCGAATCTCAAAGCCAAGAACGGCAACACGGCTTTGTCGATCAGCATGAAGGCCGGGAATGACGTAATCACCGCCGATCTGAAGGCGGCGGGCGCGTCGTGAGATTTCAATCGTGCCGCAAGGCCACCAGCGGATCGATGTGCGACGCACGACGAGCGGGAGCATAACCCGCCAGTAGCGCGGCGCTGAGCAGAATCGCGACGCCCACGGTGATGGTCACGGGATCGTTGGGTTTGGTCGCGAACAGGAACGTCGCCACCAGTTTCGAAAGCGCCAAGGCTGCCGGAAGTCCTATTGCGAGCCCTACGGCGGCGAGAATCACCACCTGGCGCAGGATCATCCGCACGACGATTCCGCGCCGCGCACCGAGCGCCATACGAATCCCGATCTCACCGGTGCGGCGGGAAACGTTGTACGAGACCGTGCCGTACAGGCCCACGCAGGCGATTACCAGAGCGAGAATCGCAAAGCCGGTGCACAACCGCGCGAATACGATTTCCTGATTGATGCTCTGGTCGATGAGCGCGGCTTGCGTCCTGATGTTGGATATCGCTACGCGCGGGTCCGCTTGCCGCAAGATTTCCCGCACGGCGGAGGCATGCACCAACGGATCGCCATTGACGCGCAATGCATAGACCATCTGCCTCGGCTCCGGATACCCCTGATCGTACGTGAAGAACAGGATTGGGCGGAAATCATCGGTCAAGCGGCCATAACGCGCATTGCGCGTCACACCGACCACCTCCATGTCGCGAGTATTCGGTGCCGTTCCGAGGACGAGATGCCGCCCCAATGGATTCTGATCGGGGAAGTAATGCTTGGCGAACATTTCGTTGATCACGGCCACGGCGGGTGTCCCGGGTCGGTCGCGTTCATCCGGCGCGCGCCCGGTTAGAAAGGCAATCTGCATGGTTTGGAAGAACCCGGGGCCTACGCTCATGATGCGCGTGTCGGGATGATTCGTTATCCCGGGCACCTTGATATCCAGTCCGAACCCGGCGCCGATCAGAGAAGAATCCGAGAAACCGGCGTCGCGCACGCCCGGGATCTCGCGGAGCCGTTTGAGCAGGTCGCCGTAAAACGCGAGAAGGTCGGCACCCTTGTGGCCAGCCTCGCGAGCGTTAATCGAGAGCAGCAACACATTCTCACGATTGAAGCCCAACTCGACCGATTGCAGGTTCGCGAGCGTTCGTACGAAGAGTCCCGCGGCGATCAGCATGAGCAGGGAGAGGGCGATCTGAACCGTCACCAGCGCCTGACTGAGATTCACGCGGAAGAGAGAACGGCGCCCCGCTGCCTGCCCCGTCTGTGCTTCCTTCAACGCCGGGATTACGTCGACGCGCGTCGACTGGAGCGCGGGAGCGAGTCCGAACAGAACGCCTGTCAGCAGCGAGATTGCGGCCGCCACACCCAGCACGCGCCAGTTCATTTCTGCGTGCAAGGTGAAATTCGCATCGCCATTCGCCAGCAGGAACGTGAGGAATCGCATGCCCCACAGCGCGAATCCAATTCCCAGCGCGCCCCCGAGCGATGCCAACAGTACGCTCTCCGTCAGCAATTGCCGGATGAGGCGAAGCCGCCCAGCGCCGACACTGAGTCGCAGCGCGATTTCCCGTCGTCGCGCCGCCGCACGCGCCAGCAGAAGATTCGCGACGTTGGCGCAGGCGATCGCCAGGATCAATCCCACCATGGTCATTAGCACGTACAGCGGCTTCGAGTAGCGGCGTCGTAGCGTATCTAATCCGCCCGCACCTTCGCGGACGACGAGTGTGGGAAGGCGCACCCGATCCGCATCGGTTGCGGCGGTGCTCTCGACCCATTGGTGAAACTGCGGGGCGAGCGCGGCCTGCGCCTGGGTGAGGCTGACGCCGGGCCGGAGGCGTCCCATGACCTCGATCCAGTAATAGTTCTTGGCGAGATAGTGTTCGGCTTTCGCTCCAAACTGGCCGGTCTCCAAAGCCAGATTCGCGTGCATCGGGATATAGAGCTCGGGCGCCGCCGACGGATCGACGCCGAAGAACCCCGGCGGAGTCACTCCGATGATCGTGAATGGGACGCTGTTGATCAGAATCGACTGAGTGGTGGCATTCACGGCCCTGCCGAAATGTCGTTCACTGAACGCCTGGCTAACCACCACGACGGGCTGCGCTCCGATAGAATCGTCGTCTCGAAATATCAGCCGGCCAGCCGACGGGACCACTTCGAGCCCGCGGAAATAGTCGCCGGATACGTACGCGCCGTTGGCTATGTGACCCTGCCCCTGAATGGTCACGCTCAGGTTGCGCGCGCGGCGATGCGCGAACACGGTGGAGAATAATGCGTCGTTTTTCTGAAACAGCTCGAACGCGGGGTAGGGAAAAATGCCGGAGGTGACGCTTTTGGAATCGCCCCAGGTGCTCCCGCTCATGGCTTTCATGACAGAATTGCGGCCCGGCGAATTCCAATTCAGCATGACCAGGGAGGCTGGATCGGAAACCGGCAGCGCGCGCAACAGGATCGAATCCATGAAGCTGTAAATCGCGGTGTTGGCCCCGATTCCCAGCGCGAGCGACAACGCCGCCAGAGCCGTAAAGGTGCGATTCCGAAGCATGGTGCGCAGCGCGTAGCGCAGATCCTGGCCGAGCTGCTCCCAAAACGTCCAGGTCCAAGTGGAGCGCGTATTTTCCTGCACCAGCGTCAGATTGCCGAGGTCGCGCCGCGCTGCGTGTCGAGCCGCGTCATCCGCCAGACCGGTCGTCTGGCGTTCCTCGGCTTCTTCTGCTAAGTGAAATTCGAGTTCCGCGCGAAGGTCCGCTTCTTTGTCGCGGCGCCGGAACAGCCAACCCAGTTTTCGAAGGAAGGCGATCATGACTCCTCCGCCGGTTTGAGGACCAGTCCCATCGCGCGAGCGAAGGCGATCCATTTGGATTGTTCGGTCGCGAGCTGCTTGCGACCCGGCG
>DASYPO010000279.1:0-19489 GCA_036006545.1 Bryobacteraceae bacterium | reverse complement strand
GTGCAGGAAGTGGGATCTCCGCTCTCCATGGCGACTCCCATTCAGGCCGGCCTGCCCGTCGCCGTGACGAACAGCTACGCGCAGTTGATCACGACGCTGAAGTTGGAGCAGGAGATCGGCAACTCACTCGTCGTTCGCGAGCCGTATGGAGTCGTCGGCGCAATCACGCCATGGAATTATCCGTTACACCAGATCATGGCGAAAATCGCGCCGGCGCTGGCCGCGGGTTGTACGGTGGTGCTGAAACCCAGCGAAATCGCGCCGCTCAACGCGTTTCTTCTGGCCGAAGCCTGCGAAGCCATCGGGCTTCCGAAAGGCGTCGTGAATATCGTCACCGGCTTCGGTCCCGTGGTTGGCGAAGCCCTTGCGACGCATCCCATGATCGATATGGTCAGCTTCACCGGATCGCTGCGCGCAGGTCGTCGGGTGAGCGCGCTTGCGTCGGAGTCGATCAAGAAGGTGACACTCGAACTCGGCGGCAAGTCCGCATTCGTCGTGCTCGATGACGCGCCGTTCGATAAAGCCATCACCGCCGGCGCGCGCAATGCGATGCTCAACTCCGGTCAGACCTGTTCCGCCTGGACGCGCATGGTGGTTCCGCGCAGCCGCTATCAGGAAGCGCTCGACCTCGCCGCGCAAGCCGTAGGCGGCTTGAAGCTCGGCGATCCACTCGATCCGTCGTCGCGGCTCGGCCCGCTCATTTCGGCGACGCAGCGCGATCGCGTCGAAGGCTTCATCGCCAAAGGTAAGCAGGAAGGCGCGCGCGTCGTAATCGGCGGTGGACGGCCCGCCGCATTCGCGAAGGGCTATTATGTCGAGCCGACGATTTTCGCCGACGTCAAATCGAGCATGACCATCGCGCAGGAAGAGATCTTCGGTCCGGTGCTCTCCGTGCTTCCTTACGACAGCGAAGACGAGGCGGTCGAGATCGCCAACGACACCATCTACGGTTTGGCGGGCGGTGTCTGGTCGGGCGATCCCGAGCGCGCGATGAAAATTGCTCGCCGCATGCGCACCGGTCAGGTCGATGTGAACGGCGGGCGCTACAATCCGCTCGCGCCCTTCGGCGGCTACAAACAATCCGGCATCGGTCGCGAGCTCGGCATGTTCGGGCTCGAAGAATACCTGCAAATCAAGTCGATCGCGCGCTGAGGCGATTCGCGAAGTACAGAGCAAGCCCCACGGCGATCGCGATAGACGTATCGCGCGCCTCCACCAGCTTACTGTTCGAGATCAGCCATAACGCAAGCAGCACTGCCGCTGCGGCGAAAACGTCCCCGGCCGGAAGCTTGAATGTGCTCGCAGGCGCATCTGCGCGCCGTCGCAACACCGGCAATGCGACACACGTGGCGATATAAGTCACCAGCCGCGACAAGACGCTGATCGTAATCAGGTACGAAAATGTCCCGGAAATCGTCAACGCCAGCATGATCGCCGTGGTTACGATCACCGAAATCGCGGGCGTGCGAAATCCCGCGTGGACCTTCGCGAGTGGCGCCGGCAATGCCCCGTGCTCGGCCATCGCGTACAACATCCGCGACGCCGAAAGAATCAGCACGTTGAGATTTCCCGCCAGCGAAATCACGATTCCCGCCGTGATCATCACCGCGCCCCCATTGCCCAGGAATCGCGCGGCTGCGTCGGCAAGCGGTCGGGTCGATTTCGCCAGTTCCGGCAGCGTGCCGATCGAAACCACTTGGATCAGCACGTAAATCGTGACGACCACCGTCATACCGATCATCAACGCGGGCGGCAAATCGCGACCCGGGTTGCGCACTTCGCCCGCGGGGATCACCGCCATTTCGAATCCGGTAAATGCGAACACCAATAGCAGCACAGATTGCGAAAACGCCTGATAGCTCGGCGCCGCGCCCAGAGTAAAACGATCGCCTTGAAGAAAAAACAGCCCCGCGCCGATGAACACCACCAGCGGAATCAGCTTGCCAATCGTCAGCGCGTTCCCCGTGTTGGCCACCGCACGCACGCCGCGAACATTCACCGCCGTCAGCGTCCCGATGACGACGGTGAGTACGATTGCCCGCGGTACGCCGGTCGCGATGCTCGGGAAAAAGAATCCGAGATACTCCGGCAGCAGGCTGCAGTTCGCGGCGAATGCGGTGACGCGCGCCACCCACACCAGCCAGCCCACGGTGAATCCGGCCAATGGCCCATACGTTTCGCGCGCGAATAAATATGGGCCGCCAGTGCCGGTGAATCGACCGGCGACTTCCGCGAAACACAATACGATTACGAACACCGCGAGCGCGCACGCGAAAAACGAAATCAGGCTGTACGGTCCCACCAACGCGAAAACTTTCGACGGCAGCCCGAAAATTCCCGCGCCGATCACGCCGTTGAGCACCACCGCCACCAGGTCCCAGCGCCCGATGGAGCGCAGCAAACCAGATTCAGCCGATGGGTTCATCATTCGTCCCGCCACGATTCAGGGAAGGTATCACATCGACCTGCATCGCCGGGTACGATTGACCGTATGCCCACACACGCAGATGCGCTCGCCGGGGTGCTGGCCGAGCGCGGCGTCGAATATGTTTTCGGATTACCGGGCGGCGAAGTCGTCGCATTCATCGACGCCTGTCGCCGCGCCGGATTGCAATTCCTATTGACCGGACACGAGGCGAGCGCTGCGTGGATGGCGCAGGTCGTCGGGCAAATCACCGGTGTGCCGGGCGTCTGCGCGGCGACCCTGGGGCCGGGCGCGACCAACCTCGTCACCGGAATCGCGAACGCGTTTCTCGATCGCGCGCCCGTGCTTGCGGTAACGGCGCAGATCCCCGCTGCGGCGTATCCGACCATGACGCACCAACGCCTCGCTCTCAACGAAATGTTCGCGCCGATCACCAAGCGTTCGGTCGCGATCGGCGACGGCGACACAGCGCAGATCGCGCGCGATGCCATGAATCTCGCCGCTGCGCCACGTCCCGGCCCCGTGCATCTTTCACTCGCGAACGACGTGGCGATTCGCGAATGCAGCAGCACCCGCGCCGCGATCCCAGCGGAACCCCTGCGCACCCCGCCCATCGACGCCACCCTCTCCCGCATCACAGCTTCCCAACGTCCCCTCATACTGATCGGCCTTGGCGCGACGCCCGCCTGCGCCCCCGCGATTCGCGCCCTCGTCGACAACCTCGGCGCGCCCTTCCTGGTCACTCCGAAAGCCAAGGGCATCGTCAGCGAGGATCATCCCCTCTTCGTCGGCGTCGCATCCGGCATGGCCATCGACCGCGATATCGTCGAAACAATTCGCACCGCCGATGTTGTACTCGCCATCGGCTTCGACCCCGTCGAATGCGACAAGGATTGGTTCGCGACGACCAATATGATCAGCATCGATTCAGCAACGATGGCGGAAGGCGCATATCATCCACTCGAAGCCATCGGCGCAATCGATCAACTCGTCGCTGCCCTCACGCCTTCCCTGACACCCAAGCCCTGGCCCGCGGACCTGCTCGCCGCGCGCCGCCGTGCGATCCAACGTCAGCCCCGCGAAAGCTCTACTGCACTCTCGCCGCTAAGAGTGATTGAAGAACTGCGCTCGATCTTCCCGCGCGACGGAATCCTCACCTGCGACGTCGGCTCCCACAAACTTATGCTCGGCCAGTTCTGGCGCGCTTACGAGCCTGGAACATTTTTCATGTCGAATGGATTATCCGTAATGGGCTTCGGCCTCCCCGCTGCGATCGCCGCGCAACTGGTGCATCGCGACCGGCCCGTGATGGCGATCGTCGGCGACGGCGGCATGCTCATGATGCTCCACGACCTCGTCCTGCTGCGCCAACTCGGTCTGCCCGTAATCGTGATCGTGTTGTCGGACGGAAGCCTTAGCCTGATTCGCGTGAGCGCCGAGCGCCGCGGCTTTCCCGCATACGGCGTCGATTTTCAACCGCCTGATTTCGCCGCCGCCGCGCAGGCTTTCGGAATCACCGGACAACGCGCTTCAACCATCGCCGCCCTGCGCACCGCCGTCGAAACCGCGCTCACCCAGCGCACGTCCATCGTAATCGACGTGCCGATCGACTATCGCGAATACTACGATTTGGTTTGATCGGGACCGGACTGCTATATTCGTTTCGATGAAAACGGCCCTGTACGTTGCGCTCGGCGTGTTCACCGCAGGATTTCTTGCGGTGTGGGGAACTGCGATCGGGCATGGCAAGAAGCTGCTGGACGCGGCGGTCGGTTTCGTCACCAACTTCCTGGACACGCTGGGCATTGGCTCTTTCGCCACCACCACCGCGATCTTCAAGCTGCTGCACCTGGTGCGCGATGAACACATCCCCGGCACGCTCAATGTCGGCCACACTCTGCCGACCGTCGTGCAGGCGTACATCTACATTCAAGTGGTCGAGGTCGATATCACTACGCTGATCGCGATGATCGCGGCCTCCGTCGTCGGTTCGTGGCTGGGCGCCGGCGTCGTCTCTCGATTCTCGCGCCGCAAAATCCAAATCGGAATGGGAATCGCGCTGCTGGTGATGGCCGGATTCATGCTGGCGTCCGTGCTAAATCCCCTGCCCGAAGTCGGCGCACTCGGACTCACCGGAGCAAAACTGGCGATTGCGGTTGTCGCGAACGCAGTACTGGGCGCCCTGATGACGCTGGGAATCGGTTTGTATGCGCCGTGTATGGTGCTGATTTACTTGATGGGTATGAATCCCAAAACCGCGTTTCCGATCATGATGGGATCGTGCGCGTTCCTAATGCCGGTCGGCAGCGCGCGCTTCATCCGCGAGGGAAGCTACAACCTCACCGCTGCGATCGGCTTGGCCTTGGGAGGAATTCCCGCGGTGCTGCTGGCTGCTTACATTGTGAAGTCGCTGCCGCTGACCGCGGTGAAATGGCTGGTTGTGGGCGTCGTGATTTACACCGCGGCGATGATGTTGCGCTCGGCGTACGTAGAATCTCGCGACCCCCAGAACGCCATCGCGACCTAGTCCACCGTCGTGGCATTCGCCTTGTGGATCGACGAAGCGGAAGGAATCGCCTGGGCGCAGGGCACGCATGAATACCGGCCCATGGGCACAGCGGCGATTGCGGTCACGGACCAATTTCGCGCGCGCGATTTCAGACCAACGCGCCGCCGCCCCGCGCGCCTGCGCAACTCCTTCATCGGCCTTTTTGGATCGATGGAAGAAGTGAATCGACACCTGCGCTTGCGCCGTCGCCGCGCTCCACGCCCGACACCCTCCCATGTGCACTGATCTGTTCTTGCCAATCCGTGTTTATTCGTGTTCGTGCTTGGCTTCCTACGAATTATCGACGCGCCTCAGCGTGGTGCCGCACATCCACGCCCTTCACGAGAAACAGGACATCCTCGGCAACGTTGGTCGAATGATCCGCGATGCGCTCCAGGTTGCGCGTCACCGCCAGCAGGTCCAGCGCTTGCCGAATATGTTGTGGGTCTTTTTCCATGTAGCTCACCAATTCGTGATAACAAGCCGTGCGTAAACTATCCACCGCGTCATCCGATGCCAGCACGCTGCGCGCTAGATCCGCGTCGCGCATCACAAATGCGTCCAGCGCCTTGCGCACCATGGATTGCACCAACCCCGCGATGTGCGGGATGTCGATCATCGGTGAGATCACCGGCTCCTCCATCAGCGACATGGCGCGTTGGGCAATATTCACCGAAAGATCGCCCATGCGTTCCAGATCGGTGTTGATCTTCAGCGCGGCGATAATCAACCGCAGATCCGCCGCCATCGGCTGGTGGAGTGCCAGCAGGTTCACCGCGAATTCATCGATATCGATCTCGATCTGATTGATACGCTCTTCGTTGCGAAACACTTCTTCAGCCGCGGCACGATCCTTCTGCGTGACCGCCGTGATGCTGCGCTGAATGGCTGCTTCCACCAGCGAGCTCATCTCCAGCAATTTGGTTTTCAACTGCTCCAGCTCTTCGACGAAATGCCGCACTGCTCGATCTTATCCGAAACGTCCGGTGATGTAATCCTCCGTCTCTTTCCTGGAAGGATTTCGGAAGATCGCCGTCGTATTGTCGAACTCGATTAGCCGGCCCAGCAGGAAGAAGCCGGTCAGATCCGCCACGCGTGCGGCCTGCTGCATGTTGTGCGTCACGATTACCAGCGTGCAGCTAGCTTTGAGTTGAAAAATCAGATCCTCGATCTTGGCGGTGGCGATCGGGTCGAGAGACGAACAGGGTTCGTCCAGCAGCAGCACTTCCGGATCCACCGCCAGCGCCCGCGCGATGCACAATCGCTGCTGCTGCCCGCCCGACAATCCGTAAGCAGACTTGTTCAGCTTATCTTTGACTTCATCCCACAGCGCGGCACGCCGCAGACTTTGCTCCACGCAATCGCGCAGCGCGGCACGGCTCAGCGACCTGTTGATGCGCGGTCCGTAGGCGACGTTATCGAAGATCGACTTGGGAAACGGATTAGATTTCTGAAACACCATGCCCACGCGGCGACGGACCTCGGAGACATCGCGGTCTAGAATATTTTCGCCGTCCAGCAGAATCTCGCCTTCCATGCGGCTGTTCCGCACCGTCTCGTTCATACGATTCAGCGTGCGCAGGAAGGACGACTTCCCGCAGCCCGAGGGTCCGATGAAAGCCGTCACCCGATTGGCATACACGCTCATCGAAATTCCATGCAACGCTTGAAAGCTCCCATAGAAAAAGTTGAGATTCCGCGCGCACAACTTTGCGGTTGCGCTGACCGCCGCTCGCGGTTCGTCGATCGCCCGAACTCTATCCTGCAATGGATCCTCGCTTCGAAAGAACCAGGCGCGCGAAGATGTTCACCGCCAGCACCAGCATCAGCAGCACGAATCCCGCCGACCAGGCCTGCTGGTGCCAATCCTCATACGGCGCGATCGCATAGGTGAAAATCATGACCGGCAGCGACGCCGTCGGCTTATCCCAGCCCTGGCTCCAAAAACTGTTGCCGAACGCAGTGAAGAGCAGCGGGGCGCTCTCTCCCGCGACGCGCGCCATGTTCAGCAGCATGCCCGAGAGAATCGCGTTGCGAGCGGCCGGAATCACTACCGTGAGGATCGCCTCGGTCTTTGACGCGCCCAGCGCCATCGCCCCTTCGCGTAGCGAAAGCGGCACACTGCGAAGAAATTCCTCGGTGCTTCGAATGGCAATCGGAATCATCATCACACCCAGTGCGATGCCGCCCGCAAGAGTCGAAAAGTGGCGCTGCGGCAGCACGATCAGCGTGTACGCGAAAATTCCCATCACGATGGAAGGGACGCCGTTCAACAGGTCCGTGGCGTATCGCACCATCGAGCCCAACACGCTGCCGCCGAACTCGGCCAGGTAAACTCCGCCCAGGAATCCGATCGGCACGCCCAGCAGCGCTGCGATCAATAGCAGCTTCCCGCTGCCGACGATCGCATTGGCCATTCCGCCCCCGGATTCTCCCACCGGCGCAGGAAGATGTGTGAAGAAATTCAGGTTGAGACTTCTTCCTCCGTGCACGAATAGGTATCCGAGAATAAACAAAAGCGTCCCGACGGCGACCAGCGTGCACAGTCCGGTTAGCGAGAGCATCACGGCGTTGACGGCCTTGCGGCGAATTTGCCTGAACGCCATTTACGTCGTCCCCCGCTTGACCGTCGAGAGCACCAGCATCCGCGCCAGCGCGTTGATGGCGATGGTCAGCGCGAACAGTACCAGGCCCAGCTCGATAAGCGCCGCCGGGTACAGCGTGCCGGTCGCCTCGGTAAACTCGTTGGCGATTACGGCGGCGATGGAATACCCCGGAGCGAACAGCGACGCTGCGATCTTGGGATCGTTCCCGATCACCATGGTCACCGCCATTGTTTCGCCCAACGCGCGCGCCAGTGCCAGGAAAATCGAAGCCAGGATGCCCTTCCGCGCGAACGGAATCACCACATTCCAGGTGGTCTCCCAGTGCGTGGCGCCCAGCGCGAACCCGCCCTCCCGCTGATCGGCGGGGACCTGCAGAATGATTTCGCGCGAAACAGAGATGATGAACGGGATGATCATCACGGCCAGCACCACCCCCGCCGCAAACAGACTTACGCCGTAAAATGGGCCCCGGAAGAACGGCATCCAGCCGAATGTGCTGCGCAGCGCCGGTTCGATTTCCCGTAGCGCCGGAACTAGTATGAAGATGCCCAACAGCCCGAAGATCACGCTGGGCACTGCCGCCAGCAACTCAATCAAAAAAGTGAGCGCTGCCGAAATGCGCGGTGGGGCCAATTCAGCCAGAAAGATCGCTGCGCCAACACCCAACGGAATCGCGATCAGTAATGCCAGCGCCGACGTAACTACCGTTCCGTAGATGAATGGCTGCGCGCCAAACTGCCCGCTCACCGGATCCCATTCCTGTGTGATCAAAAACGACCATCCGAATTTGTGGCGTGACGCAGCAGAACCCCGGTACAGCTCGAATGCGATCAGCGCCGTTGCGGCCAGCACCGTCGCCGCGCACGCGAAAGTGATGAGGTACGCTGCTTCGTCGCCGCGCCGCAGCCGTTGAGTCCAGTTGCGCGCTGGCCCGGCGGAGCCCGGTCGACCGGAAGTGGTGGCGGCGGCGGACATGCGGGTCGCTATTGAATCTTTCCGATTAACTTGAGTTCCTTGGAGATCATCGCTTGCGGCAAGCGCGCATAAGACAGCGCTGCGGCGGAGTTCTGGCCCTCCGTCAGCACCCAGCGCAGCAATTCGGTGATGATCCTCTTCTTGCCTGCGTCGGCGATCTTCTCCGGCACCAGCAGCCACGTGAAACTGGAAATCGGATAGCTGCCCTTGCCCGGCGCATTGACGATCGAAACTCGAAAATCGTCCGGCATCTGTGCACTCGCCGCGGCCGCGGCGGCGCTCACGCTTTTCAGATCTGCGGCAATGAATTCGCCCGTGGAGTTTCTCACTCGTCCGTACGTCATCTTGGTCTGCAAGGCATACGTCAGTTCGACGTAGCCCAAGGAATACTTGATCTGTTTGATCTGCCCAGCCACGCCTTCATTTCCTTTGCCGCCCAAGCCAATCGGCCACTTCACCGATTTGTTGCGGCCCACTCGCGATTCCCACTCTTTGCTGATCGTGGAAAGGTAATCCGTCCAGATATATGTGGTTCCGCTGCCGTCGGCGCGGTGCACCACGATGATGGTCCGGTTGGGAAAACTCGTCCCCGGATTCACGCTGGTGATCGCGGGGTCGTTCCACATCGTGATCTTTCCAAGAAAAATTCCGGCCAGCGCTTCCGGCGTGAAATTCAGCGGGTGCGTCGCTCCGGGCAGATTATATGCCGGCACATTCGCACCCAGCAACGCGGGGAAATGCAGAATTCCGAAGCCTCGTTTCGCGCGAAACAGGCTGACTTCTTCGTCCGTCATCGGTCCATCCGACGCGCCAAAGTCGATCAACCCCGCAGTCACCTGCTGAATGCCGAAACCCGAGCCTTGCGATTGGTAGTTGATTTCGATCGACGGGATTCTCTTGTGGTACTCGTCAAACCACTTGGAGTACATCGGAAACGGGAAGGTCGCGCCGCCGGCCGTAATATTCTGCGGCGTAGCCGCGCTTGCCAGGGCGATTGCCGCCGCCCACACCATTCGTCTCCACATCTCTGCGTGGACTATTCTCGCATCGCTGTGTTACAAGGCGATTTACAATTGCGTTACAACGATGTGCTTGTGGCGCGGGCTTTAGCCCGCAGCCTTGGCTTCAGCCGAGGATCAATTCTGAATTATCTCGCGGAGTTTTTTCAGCATCCCGTCGGCTACAACTCCATCCCGGCCTTGGGCTCCGCGGCGAAAGGCAGCAGCAGCGTGAAGGTGGTCCCCTTGCCGAGTTGGCTTTCCACCCGCACCACTCCATGCATGCGTTCCACCACGTGCTTGACGATCGACAGCCCGAGTCCCGTTCCGCCGACCTGGCGCGAGCGCGCCTTGTCGACCCGATAAAATCGCTCGAAAATCCGTGGCAGCTCTTCCGATGGAATTCCCACGCCCGTATCCGCCACCTGAATCTCCACCTGCTCCTCACCGTTGACCCGCGCCCGCACCCGCACTTCCCCGCCCGGCCGGTTGAACTTGATCGCATTGGCCAGCAGATTCAGCAGCGCCTGTTCCAGCCGCAGACGACTGCCTGCGACGTATACAGTTTCGATTCCTTCGCTGATCAGCAGCACCTGGCGCAGCCGCGCCTCGGCCTGCACCGTAATCAACGCGCCGTCCAGCACGCCGCGCAGGGAGATGATCTCGGACTCCTGCGGATCCTGCCCCGATTCAAGTTCGGAGAGCACCAGCAGATCGGAAGCGATGCTCGACAACCGCACCGCGTTGGTGCGGATAATCTCGACGAAGCGCCGGTTGTTCTGCTGATCCTCCAGCGCGCCGTCCAGCAGCGTGTCCGCGTATCCGATAATGCCCGCCAGCGGCGTGCGCAACTCGTGTGATACGTTCGCCACGAAATCCTTGCGGACTTGCTCCAGCCGTTCGAGCTCGGTGGTATCGTGCACAATGGCGATCGCGCCTCGCCCGCTGGGCATCGGAAGCTGAGTGGCCTGCACTTCGAAAACCCGCGCGTTGCCCGCCGATAGACGGAGCCGGAGGTGCTGCGGCTCAGCCGTCGTGACCACCGAACGGAGCAGTTCGTAAAGTCCGGAATCGCGCACCAGTTCCAGCAGCGACAGACCCTCGTAGGTGGTGCCGCGGAAGCCCATGGCGCGCAGCAGCGCGGTGTTGCAGAAGGCCACGCGCAGATCGTGATCCACCGCCAGAACACCCTCGGTCATTCCGGTGAGAATGGCGTCGCGCCGCGCGGATTCGTAGCTCATACGATCCAACAGGCGGCGCAATTCATCCGCGACCCCGCTAAGCGACAGCTCCAGTGAGCCCAGATCGTCGCCGCTAGCCGCCGGCGCGAAATCCTGCGCGTCGCTGCCCGGCAGCCGTTGCACCGCACGCTTCAATCCCGACACCCGGAGGCTCAGCGAGCGTGAGACGCCAAAGGCGATGCCCAGCGCCAGGAGCGCGCCCCCCAGCGCAATCAGGATAATCTGCCGGCGCGCGGCTATCGTCGCCGCACGATCTAAGGGCGGCTGTTGAGCGCGCACGAAAGAAGTAAAACTGTAATCGATCGCCAGCAGCGTCATCACCAGTAGAACCAGCGCGGCTACTGCCAGGCGGCGAAGGAGCGGACTCGTCATGACCACCAAGGCAGCCTCAGGCTACTCGCCGAACTTGTAGAGAATCCTTTCGCCGAAGTGGTTCTTCTGAAGGTACCCTCGATAGCCGGATTGTCCGCGCAGATACATGCCGAAAAACGCCAGCGTGTACGCGTTTACGATGCGATGTGACTCCTCCGGGGAAAGGTAAGTAACTTCCTGATCGGGAATCGTAATTCGTTTGCCTTTTCCGATTCCATTTCCATAATTGGGGTTATATTGCTCCACGCTGGTGAAAGTGTAGTGTCCGCCGTCCTTGATTTCGACCAGGTAATGCGGCCCCTTCGACGCCTCGTAGTACGCGCGATTGCGTGCATTGCCGGCTTCCCGAATCGTCGAATCCTCGGTTCCGATCATCATGCAGACCGGTGTGGTGAAATTGGCGCGATCTCCAGTGGGACCGCCCGGGGCGAGCATTACCGCCGCTTTGACGCGTTTATCGCGCTCGATCACGTTTATCGTGGTCGATCCTCCAAACGACATTCCGGCGGCGCCTATCCGCTCCAGGTCGGCCCGGCCCGCAAACCGGCCGTCACTACCCTGGACCATCTTCGTGAATGCGTCGATCAGAAAGCTGACGTCTTTGGGTCGGTCCGCCGCCGAAGCTTGCCCGCGCGATCCGCCAGCCGTCACCACTCGATTGTTGACAATCGTGTAGCGGCTATTACCGATGTGATCCGCCGCAATCACGATATAGCCGTGCGACGCTAGAAATTCGGTTAGGAAAACATAACCGACGCGCGTGCCGCCACTGCCGTGCGAGAACACGATGACCGGCCACTTGCCGTCGCGCACCGGTGCGTCGCGCAACGCGACATTTTTGTACGTGCGATCGAGTTCCGCGATGGTGATTCCCTTTCGATATCCGCCGAGTGCTTCCTCCGCCGCCGAGATCGATCCGGGAACCGCGCCGCGCAGCACAAAATCCGAATACAGATTCCGCGGCAGACCGCGCGCTGAGTCGGGAGCCGGATACCAGATTTCGGTGCGCAGCGGTCGCGGACCCAGCTCGGGATCCGTGCGCGACAGATCGTCAAGCTGGAGGCTGGTGACGCCGACCGGCAGAGGCCCCTGCTCCTCCGGGTACGCGAGGCCTTGCGCGGCGCCAACCGCGGCACAGACCACACTAATGGCGACGAGGCGAAATGCAAAGCTCATGGTTAGCCATGTTACCCGAAGCGCGCACCCAACAGGATTCGCGATAAACTGGAACTGCGACTGCGCAAGAGCTGGCGTAGCTCAGTTGGTAGAGCATCTGATTTGTAATCAGAATGTCGGGGGTTCAATTCCCTCCGCCAGCTCCATTCGGATCGGAACCATTCCTATTTCTTGGCGGGCGCCGGCTTGGGCGGCGGATCGCTCGAGAAACTTCGCGGCAACTTCGGATCGGTCACGATCACGAAATCTCCTTGCCCGCGCATCTTTTCGATATCGAACTCGGGAAACGATTTATCGGACAGCATCGTCACCACCAGCGTCGACGTTCCCGGACGATACCTCACCAAGTGATCCGCAATGCCAAGCTTGGCCGCGGTATGGAAGCTTCCATTCAGATGCACGACGCGCATACCGGGATTGCGCGTCAAAAACCCAGCGATCGAAAACGCCATGCTCGCGTCCCACAAGCTTTGTGCTTCGAGACTCTTGGTCCGATCCTGCACCCGTGGCGGCTGCTTGTCACCGGATTCGGCCGCCCTCTTTTCCTGCTCCTTGCGAGCCTCCTCCATGATGCGATCGAACCGCTCCGCGTACTCCGGCGACGCTTTGGCGTATGGCAATGGCGGCAGGAATCGCCGCGCTTCAACGCTCAATTCCAAAAGACTCGCGGCACCCAGACGACTCACCCGATTGACGTAGCGGCGCGGCGCATTGGCCGCCAGCACTGGCATCTTGTGCTCTTTCGCGAATTCCACCAGCGATCGATAATCGGACTTGTAATTCTTCCACGCCCGCCCGCTCGAGATCAGATGATCCTCGGAAATCAGCCCCGCCAGATATTCGTCCAGCACGTATTGCACGTCCGACTCGAACATCTCGAACGACACTGCGAGGTCGGGACGGTGCGCGCGGCGCACAATCTGATCCTCGAGGTAATGCCCCGTAGGATCGTCATGCGACTCACCGAGGAACGTGACCGTGGCCGCGCCCGCGGCGCTCAGGAGTTCCTCGAAAGTCGCGGGGCGTCCGTCGCCGCGATACACGCGATAGTGCTGCTCACCAATGGTCGGCTTATTATCCTGGCCAACCAGGAACGAGGTGGCAACCACTACGCACGCAATGATCCGCATGCTGCCATCATCTCAAAACGACGTGGCGCGGGCTTCAGCCCGCAGCGGCGGCTTCAGCCGCCGGACAAAAGTGTGAATTAGAACGAGAACTTCGCCGCCACCTGCAAAATGCGCGGCGGTACTCGCACCGACGAAATCACACCAAACGAAGCCGACGTCGACGTCGCATTCGGCTGGCTGAAATTCACATTGTTAAACACGTTGAACGCTTCGCCGCGGATTTCCAGCTTGATCCGCTCGCGATACGTAAACGCCTTGTGAATCGATGCGTCGGTCTGGAAGAACTTCGGACCTGTGAAAATATTGCGGCCCGCCCCATACTCTCCCACCACCGGATTCGTGAACTTCGCCTTATCCGCATCGCTGATGTAGGTGACGGCCGATCCGCCCTTTACCACCGTGTTGATCGAATTCGGATCGCCGTTGAAAAACGCGTTGGTCGTAATGCCCGGGAAAAGTGTGCTGCGGCCCGAACTCACCGTGAACGGATAACCGCTCGACCAGTCCACGATCGAGTTGAGCGTCCACCCGCCGATCACCTGCGCCAGTACGCCATGCGACGCCCAGGGCTTGCCCGGTCCGAAGGGCAATTCGTAAACCACGCCCGCGCGGAGTTGGTGGCGGATGTCGAAATTGCTACGACCGCGATCCAGCCGGCGGTTGTTGGAATCGGTGGGAATCAGTAGTCCCTGGCCCGCTCCGTCGGTATCGTCCGAAATATCGTCCAGACTCTTGGCGTAGGTGTAGTTGGTCTGGAACATCAAACCACCGGAGAAGCGCTTATTTAGCGAAATCTGCAGGGCGTTGTAGCTGCTATCAGTGCAGGAGCATCCCAGCGCAGCCGTGGTGAACTGCGGATTATTGAAGTAACCCAGACCAAGTCCGGCTTGGATCATTCTGCCACCCACCACGTTGTTCACCACGCCCGTGGTTACAGCCGTAATGAAAGTTCCCACTTCGCTGTTGGCCAGATTGGTGGTGATCGAAGACGGCAGCGACGCCGCCGTCGCGCCATAGGTATTCAACAGCGCGCCCACCGGACCGGTCCGAACGCCGTTCTGCGCGGCGCGGAAGCTGGCCAGGAAATCGGGAGTGATCACGGCCTGATTCGCGTTAAGCATGCGGAACAAATGCGATCCGTGATTACCGACGTACGCTACTTCCACCACCATATCTTTCACCTGACGCTGAATGCTGAAATTAAACTGATGCACGAACGGCGTGCGCAGGTCTTGATCGAACAGCAGCGGAGTCGAGCTGCGATCGGCGGCCGGCATGCGTTGTACCGAGGTGCCGACGATGCCGCTCGACAATTGGCTGACCAGCGTTTGCACCGCCGCGTCGCTCGCGCGCACCGAGGTAGGATTCGCCGCTGTGATTGACGAGTTCGGACGGATGATGCTGGTGCGCGTCGTGCCCGGCTGATTCTGTTCCACCACGTTCAGCGCCCAATTCACCAACCGGTTGTATGCCATCCGGTAACCGCCACGGATGGACGTCTTGTGATCTCCACGCGGCGACCAGGCGAAGCCCACCGCAGGCGCAAAATTATTCAGATCGTTCTTGTACCACATGCGGTCCGTGCCGGGACCCGCCGGCAGCAGGCTCACATCCCCCGAGCGGCTGTTCAACGGCTTATCGGCTACTACCTGCATGCCCGAAAGATCGAAGGGCACGCTGTTGTACTCGTAGCGCACACCCAGATTCAGGGTCAGGTTCTTGGTGACTCGCCAGTCGTCCTGGAAAAAGAAATTGTATTCCCGCGAGCGTTGCAAGAACTTCAACTCCTGATCCGCCGACGGGAAATCTTTGCCGTTCGAGTAGAACACCTTCTGCACGGTGCCCACTACGCCCATCAGATCGTTAAACAAACTGTTGAGGCGCGTCTGATCGGTGCTGTTGATACCCGTCGTGTTATTGGTCGCCGAGGTTGTCAGCACCGTCGGAGCATTAGTGGTCGAGAAGGTCAGCCGTGGATAGAAGTTGGTCGCCCGCCGGAACTGATCGATTTCGTACAAGCGGATATTAGCGCCGGCCTTGAAGGTGTGGTTCCCCTTGATGAAGGAGAAATTGTCCAGCGCCTGCCAGTTCAACGGGATTCGCCCGGTGCCGCCCCAATACAAAAATGGATCGGATTGGATGTTCGAAATGATCTCGAACCCCGGATGTGTCGGATCCAGGAACAGAATGCTGTTGCGCGTGTAGCCCAAATTAAATTCGTTCACTTTGCTCGCGCCCAGCACCGACGTCACGCCCGCCGAAAATCCCCGGCTGCTGGATTGCCGCGTGCGGCCCGGATAGGACGCCGGATTCGCAGTGTATCGCGGCAGGCCGCTGTTGATGTAATCGCCCAGCAAGTCGTTCTGCCCTTCGCTCCAGCGCAGGAAGGTTGTGTGATTTTGCGTGATCCGATAGTCCGCGCGGCCGGTGTAGGTGTCGACCGGCGCCGACGCGGCGGCGTTGAAGCGGAACGTCGCGGTGTTGAAACCATCGCCCGCCGAGTAGTCATTCGGCAGATCCGTAAGATTGATCTGCGATTGCATCAGCTTGTCGAGACCCTTTCCCAGCGGATCGGCTTGCACCAGGTTGAAGGTCTTGTAGCAGCCCGTGGTCAGTGTGGCCGTGCACGCAGGCGGCGTCGGCACGCCCTGCGAATTCACCAGGCTCGGAGAATTCGCCGAACCGACCATGTAGCGGAAAATGCCTTGCCGAGCTAACGGTGTCAGCACTGTGCGCGTTTGCGTCAGGCTCTGGGCCATTCTCTGCGATTGCCAGTTGAAAAAGAAGAATGCCTTGTTTTTGATGATCGGTCCGCCGAAGCCGGCGCCGAACTGATTGCGGATCAGAATCTCGCGCGCCACGCCCGAGCGGTTGTTGAACCAATCGTTCGCATTGAAAATCGTGTTGCGATGGTACTCGAACAAGCTGCCGTGAAACTGATTGGTGCCTTGGCGCGTAACCACCTGGACCTGCGCACCGGCGTTGCGGCCGTATTCAGCCTTCGCCACGCTGGTGATGACGCGGTACTCGCTCACCGAATCCGGATTCATCGAAACCTGCGACAACTCGCCGCGTGGGATCACCGGATCGCTCACGTCCACGCCGTCGAGCGTCGTGTAGACGCCACGCCCGCGATCGCCATTCACGGAAAACGTCACCGTACCTGTGCTGCTCGTCGCCTGCGACGCGTGCCCCGACACACCCGGCAACAGCGCCATCAGGTGCAGCGGATTGCGCCCGTTCAACGGAAGGTTCTCGATCGGCTTGGTGTCCAGCACCATGCCCAACGACGCCTCCGCCGTCTGCACTGAAACGCTGCGCTCACTCACCGTCAGTTGTTCGCTGACCGCGCCCGGCTCGAGGACCACGTCGATACTCAGCGGTTCGCCGACCTGCAGCTCGTTGCCCGAGCTCACCACCTTCTTGAATCCTTGCATCGTCACAGTGATGCTGTACTTGCCCAGTGGCATTGCTTCGAAGCCGTACTGGCCCGAAGCATTGGTCACCATGCTGCGAACCAATCCGGTGCCTAAATGCTGTGCCGAAACTTCGGCGCCCGGAACCAACGCTCCGGACGTGTCAGTGACGACGCCACGGATTCTCGAAGTTGTGGTTTGCGCAAAGAGCGCAGAAATGGTGAGAGCCAGCAGAAGTAGACGGTACATGAAATCCCCTCCCGAACAGCGTGATGGGGCCAGTATACACGAACCCGCCGACTTTTGTGGTCTTGGTTTGTAACGCAGGCGGTCTTGCCGCCTGCTTTTTGGTGGATCTTTTGTGCTTTCGTGGCGGGCTTGCCTCTGGCGCGGGCTTTGGCTTTCGTGGCGCGGGCTTCAGCCTTCCTGGCGCGGGCTTCAGCCCGCAGCGGTGGCTTTAGCCGCCGATCAAATCAGAATGATCTACGCCGCGCCCGCAGCCCGGTAGCGAGCCTCTTCCGCGAACAGGTGGAACCCGAACAATGGGCCGCGATCGCCAGCACCCCAGCGCCGCATGGACCATTGCGCACGCAAATACGAAATATGCGGACGCCGCGTCAGATCCAGTTGCATCGAATAATTTCCGCAGTAGGATTTCTGGGGGAAGGCGCTTAAGCGCTCCCAATGCTCGTTGTCGGGCGACCCCCACAGCGAAACATCCAGACTCTCCTGCTCCAGGATCCGATCGATCCCCAGAGTCAACTGCAGGAGCTTGCCATTCGCGCCATCCAGCGCGATTTCCGCGCCCACGCCGTCTTCGCGGGCCACGATATCCGGAAGTAGAAACGTTGGTAGCATGATGACCTCCATGACTTGTCCAACGACAGGGTCAATCTCTGGAACCGCGCGTCACTCTGCGCGCCCTAGATATTTTTGAGGCGTACTTCCGCCTCCTTAAGCGTCTCATACTTTTTGCAAAAACAAAAGCGTATCATTTGCGAGCCGTCCCGGGGGTCGTTGAAAAAACTGGACCCGGGCACCGCCGCCACCCCCACGTCCTCGATCAGATGGCGCGCGAAATGCATATCGTCGGGGTATCCGAAATCCTTAATGTCCGTCATGATGTAATACGCCCCGTGCGGATGGAAACATCGGAATCCCGCTCCTTCAAGCACGCCCATGGTGGTGTCCCGCCGAGACGTGTAATCTGCCGCCAGCTTGGCGTAGTATTCCTCCGGCAGCGACATCGCCAGTGCACCCGCCTGCTGCAGTGGCGCGGCCGCGCCCACCGTGAGAAAATCGTGCACCTTGCGAATCGAATCCGACAGATCCGGCGCCGCCAGCACCCATCCCACGCGCCATCCAGTCACCGAATAGGTCTTGCTCATGCTGTTCACCAGGATGCTGCGGTCGCGCATCCCGGGAATCTGCATGATCGGAATATGCGCGGTGCCGTCGTACAGGATGTGCTCGTAGATTTCGTCGGTGATCGCCAGCGCGTCAAACTCCTGGCACAGGGCCGCGATCGCTTCCAACTCTGCCCGATCGAAAACTTTGCCGGTCGGATTGTTGGGCGAATTCAAAATGATCGCCTTGGTGCGCGGCGAAAACGCCCGCCGCAGTTCTTCGGGATCGAAAGTCCAATCCGGCGGATGCAGCTTCACGAACTTCCGCTCGGCGCCGCACATCAGCGCGTCCGGTCCGTAGTTTTCGTAGTACGGCTCGAAAATCACTAGCTCGTCGCCCGGATTGGTCACCGCCAGCAGCGATGCGATCATGCCTTCGGTGGATCCGCAGCACACCGTGATTTCGCGCTCGGGATCGAATTCGAGCCCATAGGTGCGCTTGTACTTCCCCGCGATCGCATCGCGAAACGGCTTCGCGCCCCAGGTGATCGCGTACTGATTGACGTCGGCGGTGATGGCTTCGCGCGCCGCGTTCTTGAGAATCTCGGGCGCCGGAAAATCCGGAAAACCCTGCGCCAGATTGACGGCCTTGTGCTGGAACGCGAGCCGCGTCATTTCGCGGATCACGCTTTCGGTGAAACGATGCGTGCGCTCGCTCCGAAAGCGCGGACGGCGATTCGCGATATCGGGAGGCTGAAGCAGTGATTTTTCGGTCACAGGCGACATGTGTCCCATCGTAACGCAGGTCATCTTGTCACGCCTGTAAAGCAGGTGATCTTTTTCTGAACCGCAAACGGGGGGTCACCTGCATCTTTGCCGGGGCAGGTGATCTTTTAATGTATCGCGTGATACTACCCCGTGTTACACTGTATTACATGCTCCAACAAACCCTGACCGTCCGCATCGACGCGGAGACCCGCGACGGCCTGGACGCGATCGCCGCCGCGCTGGACCGCGATCGCAGTTACGTTGTCAAGGAAGCCCTGAGCGCTTACCTCGAAACCCATCGTTGGCAAATTGAGCACATTCGAAAGGGCCTCCGCCAAGCGCAAGCCGGCAAGTTCGTGAAGCCTGCCGAGGCGCAACGGACCATCGCGCGCCTGCGCCGCAAATGACCGTTCGCTGGACCGTTTCCGGTCTGGGCGATCTGGAATCGCTGCACGCTTTCATCGAGGCCGACAATCGGGACGCCGCTG
>DASYPO010000278.1:0-18911 GCA_036006545.1 Bryobacteraceae bacterium | reverse complement strand
CCTGTCGCCACCCTGCGGATCCCAACGCGCCCATGCAGCCGATTGTGAATCGCGCGTTTGCCGAGCGATTTTTCCCGGGAATGAATCCCTTGGAGCAACAGGTGGCGCAGTTGCCCTACCGGCCATCTGCTCCCATCCAGGCTGTGGTGGCCGACGTTCGAGAGAACGGCTATGCGAAGGATCCGCGGCCGACCATCTACTGGTGTGGCTTCCCCGGTTTTTATCCCGACCCCGAGTATCTGCTCAAAGCCCAGGGCGATCCGTTGCTGCTCTCGAACGCCGTGCGCCAAAAAATTCGCTCCATAGAACCCGGCCGCGCTGTGTACAATCTGCGACGGCTCACCGAATCGCTTGAGGCGGGACTCGACCAGCGGAAATTCCAAACCATGCTGCTGAGCCTCTTCGGCGGGACCGCGCTGCTGCTCGCGGTAATCGGCCTCTACGGGGTGACCAGTTTTTCGGTTTCGCAGCGAACCCGCGAGATCGGACTGCGCATGGCGCTCGGCGCAGCGCCCGTCCAAATTCTGCGGCAGGTATTTCGCGAAGGCGCGATGATGTTGGCGATCGGTGCGATCGTAGGCCTTGCCGCTGCGGCAGCGTTGTCGCGCTCCATGTCCAGCCTGCTTTTCGGAATCGCCCCGCTCGATCCTGTGACGTTCGCGGTGGTTCCGTCAGTGCTCGGCGCTGTTGCCGCGGTCGCGCTGTTCGGGCCCGCCCGGCGTGCCATGCGCGTCGATCCAGTGGAAGCCCTCCGCACCGACTGACAGCGGACAGGGGACAGGGGACAGCGGACAGGGTCAGAATGAGACTGGCCAGAGACGGTGTCCCTGGCCAGCCTTCCTCCACGGTGCTCAAGCCCGAAGAAAACGGGCATGTGAGTTGTATCACATTCGGGGGACACTGTCCGCTGGCCCCTGTCCGCTGTCCGCTGTCCCCTGTCCGCTGTCCCCTAATCCGTCCCGTAGTTGATCTCGAGCCGCCTCGCGCGAATACTGGCCATCACCAGCACGATTCCCGTGACCACCAACAGCCCGATCACCGCGACTGATGTCGCCACCGGCTCGGCTGCGGAAATCAGCAATCGCAACGGAGGAGGCATATCGGCACTCGGCGGCGCGACCACCGGGGACAACGATTGCAGGTAGAAAATCACGCTGATCTTTTTCAGCGCGGCCGGGAGGAACAGATTCGCACTCTCCCACAAGAGCACGATCGCCGCTGGAATGATTGGATTCCGAATCAACAGGCCCGCCGCCAGAAACACGCTGCCATAGCCCAGGCACGCGAGCGCCGTCACGCCCAGGTACGCACTGACGTGACCCCAGCCAGGCCCGCTCAAATACTCGTTCAGCGCGCGCCCGTCGAAATGCAGCGACATGGTCCACAGTTGCAAGGCCGTGCTTACCGTGAAGATCACCACCGTTGCCAGCAGGCCCGCTAAATACTTTCCGACCAGCAGTACCTCACGCCGAATCGGCGCGAGCAGATAGAAATGCAGACTCTTGTCCAGCAGCTCGCCGCGGAACAGATTCATGAAAATCCCCACGCACCCGAAAAAGATCGCGAGGCGCAGGAAGTAAAACTGAAAGACCGTAGCAAAAATCAGCGAATCCTTCTGGATGGTGCAGCGCTCTCGCACGCCGATGCCAGTCAATTCGCTATCGACAAAGTTGAAAGTGTAATCGCTCTCGCCATCGGTGTACCTGAGTATGTAGCGCATCCGTCCGCGACGCGCGGAATTGTATATGGTATGCGGCTTGCCCAGTTTGGCGATGACCTGATCTCTGGTCATGTCGCCATCGATCGAACGCAGCGCCTCCCGCGACACCGGATGCCCGGCGGCCAGTTCCAGCCGGCGATCGCGATCGCGCAGCATATCGATCGAGTGGATCAGAAAGATCGCCACCGGGCTAAGCGCGATCAGGTAGACCCACAGTCCACGCTTAGAGAGGAAGGTCTTCTTCATCTCCAGGCGGATCACCGAGCGGATCTGCGCCCACCATTGTCGAATCTGCGCGGCGCTCATTGATCAACCCCTCCGACCGCTGTCCCCTGTCCCCTGTCCGCTGTCCCCTGTCCCCTGTCCGCTGTCCCCTGTCCCCTGTCCGCTGTTAGTCCGTCCCGTAGTTGATCTCGAGCCGCCGCGCCCGAATACTCGCCATCACCAGCACGACCCCTGTGACCACCAACAGCCCGATCACCGCGACTGATGTCGCTACCGGCTCGGCCGCGGAAATCAGCAATCGCAACGGAGGAGGCATGTCGCCACTCGGCGGCGCCACTACCGGGCACAACGATTGCAGGTAGAAAATGATGCTGATCTTTTTCAGCGCGGCCGGCAGGAACAGATTCGCGCTCTCCCACAACAGCACGATCGCCGCTGGAATAATCGGATTGCGAATCAGCAGGCCTGCCGCCAGAAACACGCTGCCATAGCCCAGGCACGCGAGCGCCGTCACGCCCAGGTACGCAGCGACATGCCCCCAGCCTGGCCCGCTCAAATACTCGTTCAGCGCCCGCCCGTCGAAATGCAGCGACATGGTCCACAGTTGCAGCCCCGTGCTCACCGTAAAAATCACCACCGTCGCCAGCAGACCCGCCAGGTATTTTCCGACCAGCAGCACCTCTCTCCGAATCGGCGCGAGCAGATAGAAGTGCAGACTCTTGTCCAGCAGTTCGCCGCGGAAAAGATTCATGAAAATCCCCACGCACCCGAAGAAGATCGCGAGGCGCAGAAAATAAAACTGAAAGACCGTAGCGAAAATCAGCGAATCCTTCTGGATGTTGCAGCGCTCGTTCTGCCCTCTGCCGACCAGCTCGCCGTCTGCGAAATGGAACGTGTAGTCGTTCTCGCCATCGGTGTATTTGAAAACGTCGCGCTCACGGTTGCGGCGCCGAAAATGACTCTTGGAATGCGGCTCGCCGAGTTTGGCCAGCAATTGTTCCTTGGTCACGTCGTCGTCAAGCGAGCGGATCGCCTCGCGCGAAACCGGATGCCCCGCGGCCAGCTCCAGCCGCGCGTCGCGATCATTCAGCATCACCAGCGAATGTCCCAGAAACAACGCCACCGGGCTGAGCGCCAACAGGTACACCCACAATCCGCGTTTCGAGAAGAACGTTTTCTTCATCTCCAGCCGAATCACGGAACGAATTTGCGCCCACCATTGTCCCAACTGTGCGGCGTTCATTTGGTCGACTCCTCCGACCCGATCAGGTATTCGTACACCGAATTGACGCTGTCGTCCGCCGGAGCCACGCTTTCGATGTTGATCCCGTTCAGCGCGATGTGATTCAGCATTCGATAAAACCGGTCGGCGTCGCGCGTTTTGATCAGCAACCCACCGCCGTCGGTGTGCAGACGCGCTTCCACAACGTGATCGGTTTCGAAAACTTTCGCCGCCAGCGCCGAAGGCCGGTCGCAGCGAATGATCACCTGCATCGGCTGCTCGCTGATCTCCTCGCGCACGCCCTTGATCTGTCCTTCGGCGACCACATATCCGTTTGCCAGCAAAATCACCTGATCGGAAATCATGTCGACCTCATGCAGGATGTGACTCGACACGATCAGGTGGCAGCCTTCCGCCGCGAACTCGCGAAACAGCGCGATCGTTTCCGCTCGCACCAGCGGATCCAATCCGTTCAGCGGTTCGTCCAACACCAGCACCCGCGGATTGTGCGCGATCGCCTGCGCGAGCTTGATGCGCTGCCGCATGCCTTTGCTATATCCCGCGACCTTGCGATGCGCGGCTTCGCCCAGGTTGACCTTCTCGATCGCGCGCGCCGTCATGTTCTCGCACTCCGTGTGCGTCATGCCGAACAGCCGCAGGAAAGAATAAATGAACTGGTAGCCCGTGAGACCTTTCGGAAACGAATCGAACTGCGTCGAATAACCCACCAACTTGAACAGTTTTTCCGGATCGTTCGGTGCGACTCCCAGAATATTCAACTTGCCGCGCGTAGGCCGAACCAAACCGGTCATCAGGTTCATCAGCGTGGTTTTGCCCGATCCGTTCGGACCCACCAAGCTGGTGATCCCCGGCGGAATCGACAACGTGACGCGATTCACACCCAGCACTTCGCCGTAGAATCGCGAAACATTTTCGAAGACGATGCGGTCGCTCATTTAACGACCTCAAACGCGCGCACGCGCTTCATCAGCATCCACAGACAAATCGCGCACGCGACACTGAGCGAGAACCACGCTTCTCCCACCGTAATCCGCATTTCCACGTCGGCGCGTAGCAGGCTGGACCACAACCGGTACATCACCTGCGCCAGGTCGATCATGGTGCCGGACGTGGTTCGCATCACCGCGTTGATCGCGGCGCCGAAACCCGCGCCTGCGAAGAATACCGCGAGGATCAATCCGCCGGCCGCGATTTTCCATTTCACCCAAGCCGACATCGCGAGGGCAATCAGCGAAAGGATCAGCACCCACAACCCCAAGCCTAGAAAAATACCGGCGCCCAGCCACCAGTTATCGCGCATCCATTCCCATCCGGCCAGACTGCCGTTCATGAAGAACAGCGCGAGTCCCGGAACCCACGTGATCAGCGATAGCAGAAACACCAGCACGCTCATCTTTCCCAGCACATACTCGGTGCGCGAGAAAGGCCGGCAGAAATACAGGGGCAGTGAGTTGTTTGTCAGATCCGGAGAAATCAGAGTCGGACCTATGAACGCCGTGAGGATAATCGCCATCGCGCCCTGCACGTTGCAATACACCAGGAAGAATTTCGAATCGATCGCCAGAAAGCTTCCCGCCGGGATGTTGAAGCTCTTCAGGAATGCCAGGTTGTGCGACAGGTAAATGAACCCCGCGCATCCCAACGGAAAAAAGAAACACGAGATCAGGAACATCAACAGAAATTTGGATTGGAACAGCCGCGCGTAGCTGTAGCGCGGCAGGATCATGAATCGCGACCACGCCGCCGTGAGCGACCCGGAGTATCCTTTATAGCTGCGTTTGTAAACGGCCATCTAGTTCTCCATCGCCTTCAGGAAAATATCTTCCAGCGTGTCCCGCCGATAATTCAGCCGCCGCAGTTGCAAATCGCGGGCCGCCGCCAGTCGATAAATCTCGCGCAGCTCGAACCCCACCGGCAGAATCATTTTGATGCGTCCACCGCTCAACGACGCGCATTCGCACCCCAGCGTGGTCAGCGCTTCCGAGAATCCCGAATCGTTGCCCACCGTTTCGAGCTCGACGAACCGCTGATTCGCGCTCCGCTCCGCTTCCAGATTCGAGTAATGCACGATCCGCCCCGCCTTGAGGATCAGCACTTCTTCGCAGGTTTCCTCGACGTCGCGCAGCAAGTGCGAACACAGCACCAAGTGCATCTCGCCCGAATCCTTCATTTCCTTGATCAGCTTGATCATGCGGATGCGCGCGGGCGGATCGAGCCCATTGGTAGGTTCATCGAGGATCAGAAGTTTCGGCCCGTGCACGATCGCCTGCGCCAGTTTCGCGAGCTGCTTCATGCCCAGCGAATACGTCCCGAGCAATCGATACCGCGCCTCGCCCAGTCCGACATAAAACAGAACCTCGTGCGCGCGTTCCAGCGCCGCGTCGGACGGCAGACCGCTCAGCTCGCCCATCATGCGGATGAACGAAACCGCGCTCATGTTGGCGATGAACGAATCGTTCTCCGGCATGTACCCGATCAAAGATTGGATTTTGCGGGTGTTGTGGCGAACGTCGTATCCGAAGATCGTCGCTTTGCCGGAAGAGATGGGGCAGAAACCGAGGAGGGATTGAATCAGCGTCGATTTTCCGGCGCCGTTAGGACCCAGCAACCCGATGGTCCGGCCGGAAAGGGAGACTCGCAGGTCTTTCAGAATGTCGCGCTTTCCAAAGCGCACTCCCAATCCGGCCAGCTCGATTACGGGTTGCATAGTTTCATTGCCGCGGTTGCGCGGCGGGACTCGCTCCTTGAATTTGCGGACGTGGCTTACTGCCGGCGGGGCGCGGCGAGCGGCGCTGCGACAATACCGGACCCATCAATTGCGGAAACATCCGCGCTCCCGGTCCATTCAATCCTACCAGCGTGTCCAGGCCCAGTCCGAAGAAGCTGCCGCGGCTCGCGACTACGATCTGGTCTGGTTCGCCGTAGGCGTAAATCAGCGTCGGCTCGCGATTCGCCGTCAGCAAGTCCGCCGATTTTTGCATCTCGGCCGGAAGCATTCCGCCGGATTTCAGTTGATCCACCATCGGGCCCAGCACGGCACCCACGTTGTAGTAAATCACTCCGGAGAAATTCACGTAACCGTCCTGAGGCATCTGCGCGCGGAATTTCGCCGAGCGCGTAAGCGTAATGCCCGATGAGCGCGTCTGCATCGCCTGCGTCAGCAGACTGCGGCTCGACCCGGCCAGCAGGTAGCCGTCGGTGAACACATAATTAATGTCCATCCCGAGCGGCGTGCTCAGCGTGTAATAGGTCAGCCCGTTGACCTGCTCCTTGGTGACCTCGACCTTCCCCTTGGACTGCGCGGTCATCTCGCGCTGCGCGGTCGCAGCCAGTTGTTCGATGGCCCATTGAAGCCGCGTCGGATTGTAGACCTCGACCGCAAGTTTCCAGGAAGGCAGCGGCAGCAACGGTCCATCCACGGCGATCGTAATCTCGCCGCCCAACGACCTGGCGATGTCTTCATGCAGATTGATTCCCGTTTCCTGTTGGAACTTCTCGATCGCGCTCGCAAAATCCGCCTGCGATCCCGCCATGCCCAGAATCTCGTCCAGCAATGTGCCCGGATTCTTCACTACGAAAGAACCTGCGAAGCTCGCGTCCGGCGTGACGAATTCGAGCGAGCCCATTGGTCCCGGTGCCGCCAGCCAGCTCATCACGCCCTTGCGCGATCCGTCGAAGCTGAGCGACGCGCGATTCTCCGTGCGGCCCAGGTTTTCCTTGCGCTCCACTACCAGGAATCGGACGTTATCCAGTCCCGCGATCGAAACTTCCCTCGATGCTCCTGTTGCGCTGTTCACGTTCTTGGATTCACTTACGTGTTTGGAAATAATTTGTTCCATGTCGGCTGCAAAAAGCCAGCCCGCGCCCGAAGTATACGATTGCGAAATGCGTTTCCAGAAAGCGGTCCCCAAAAATCCAGCTCCACCCGCCGCGCCGCTGTCGATTCGCGCAGTCAGTGCCGACATCTCCTCTGGCCGCCCTCCCGCCGCGACGATATTTCCGTGCAGCAGGATCTTCATCGGGGGCAGCGCGTTTCCGCCGCCCATCTGCGCCATCTGACTGTTCAGAAATTCCTGTAGACCCGGACGGCGCTGTTCCGCGATGATCACCGGATCGCCCAGCTTGCCGCCAGTAGCAGGCACCGCCAGCACGATCTCATCGCCCAGATACTCGCTGAACGCACGCAGTTGGTCGACCGTCGTGCGCAGCTTCACAGCATCCTTCTCGTTCCACCACTCGCGCAATACGGCGTTCTCGCTCACCCGCTCTTCGAAAATCTTGGTCGCATCCGCCAGCGTTTGCCCGATGTTCGGGATCGCCGCGAACATCACCGTATTCTCCGGAACCAGCGCCGCTAGTTTCGACTTGTAGCGCAGGCCCGGCCCTGGAATCGCTTCCAGCTTTCTCTGAATCGCGGATAGCTCACCCAATAGCTCGATGTACTTTGCCGAATGCTCGCTCCACCGCACATCGTCCGCGACCGACGTCTCGGACATACTCGGATGCGTCGCCGTCTGATCGCCCTTATGCAGCAGCCGCGTGGCGCTGTCCTGGTCCACCTTCACTTCGCCTTCCACCACCGACACGCGCGATCCCTTAGTTCCGCGCGCCACTCCGAAAATCGTGCCCTTCACCGACACCAGGCAATCCGCCGTTGCGACTTCCAGACTCCCGCGACGCTGCTTGGCGGCTTCCACCACCACCGCGCCCCGCTCCAAATGAATGGTCTTGCCGCTGTAGCGTTCGGTCAGCTTCAACTCGCTCCGCTCGCCGACCTCTACCCGCGATCCGTCGGTCAACCGCAGCACCGCGCGCGAACCTTTTGCAGTACGAATCTGATCGTTCTCCGCAATCGCGGCTCCCGCCGCCAGCGCTTCCTGACCCTGACCCGACACTCGATACAGCGATCCATCCACGCTCGCAACCGTCGCCCGTGCACCCGAGGGAGCAAACGTGCGATCCAACACCGGCGGAAGCGTGAACACCGCGACCACTACCGCCGCCGCCGCCAACGCCCAGGGCAATCCCACGCGAATAATCGCCGGACGCCGCTCCGTCATCGAAATTACTTTGGCTTTGCTCTCGCCGTGATACTCGTTGCGGCACATCACGCACGCATGCAGATGATCCTCGAGCAGCATGCGCCGCGCGTCACCCAAAGTTCCCGCGCGATACGCCTCGAACTGCGAACGGTAGGGCGCGCAAGCTCCGCCCGACGTGGCCACATCTGACTCCAGCCGCGTCCGCACTCGAGCGCACGCCTCCGCCACGGTCTCCGCCGGTACTTCCTCCTGGCGGACCGAATCCAGCAACTTATCGAAATCTTGATTCGTCATTACGCAGCCCCTTTCATTTCCTGCTGCAAACGCTTCCGGGCTCGGTGCAGCGTCACGGCCACGACAATTTGTGAAATCCCCATCAGCTTCGCGATCTCCGGATTCGTATAACCCTCGAAGAATCGCAACGCAAACATTTCCGCCGTTCGTTCCGGCAGTTTCGATAACGCGCGCCGCAGCGAATCCCGCAACTCGCGCAGCTCCGTACACGACCCGCTCGCCGGGAGCTTCTCGGTTTCGAGCGTGTTGGTCACCCGGCGCGACCGCACGATATCGAGCGCGGCATTCACCGCCGACCGCCGCAGATAACTTTCAGGATTATCGATGCCCGCGTTCGCCTCGGGCTCGCGGCGCAGCAGGCGCAGAAAAACGGTCTGGACCACGTCTTCGGCGTCGGCGGCGTTGCCCGTTACGCGGTGCGCCGTCCGGAACACCATGCTGTGGTGCGCCTCGTACATCGTATCGAGCGCCTTCGGTATCGTCGAAACGGGAGCTTCTCCCAGTGCAAGTAGCACTTCTGGCTCTCCTCCGTCCTGAAGACGGGGGACCGGTCCAATTATTACAGTCTTGTGCCCCAGTAACGCAGGCGATCTTGTCGCCTGTTTCTTGTGGGGCACGTGATCTTGTCACCTGTTCCCCGTGGGGCAGGGGTTTCGCCTGTCTCTTTCGCGTCTGTCTTTTGCCTGTGGGGCGGGTGGTCTCGCCACCTGCCGTCGGGTCCGTCGTGGCGCGGGCTTCAGCCCGCAGCGGTGGCTTCAGCCGCCGTCCCCGGTTTGCCTGATGGAGCCGCCTTGCCCGCTTCCCTTAGCAGTATGCTGGCGAACCCACGTTCAGCCGACGTCGGGTGCGCGAAGGGTAACTCCCGTTACCCCATGGACTTGCCGTTGTTCTTCGAGAATCAGATCGAATTCAGGATCTTCTTGCCATTTTCCTGCAATCGACGCCAACGAGCGCTTGACCACCCGTGTCTCATCCCGCCGATGCTCTTCGATCGCCTCTTGGCCCAGTGCCCTCAGTAGATCTGGCCGCTCGCGAAAACGCTTAGCGTCCTCATCCTCCAATGTTTCCAGGATCTGTGCCGCGATCGCGTCCTGGGCATCTTCGGGCAGCGCCGCCACCCGTTCCAGTGCTTTTTCGAACAAGTCCGTCATAAATCGACGTTACCTCAAAACCACATCGTGTCAACGCAATCCGTTCAATATCCTCTGGTCGATCCAGCCAATCCAGCCCCCGCCAATCTTGCATTGAGAGTTCTTGATCTCGCTGCGCCATCTGGTCCCTCCATCGAGGGTTTCGAGACTCTCAAAATAGCCGAAGAACGCGCGGCAGCGTTTGTTTAGCAGGAGGTATTTCGAGTCGGGAGACCAGGAAACGGTTCCACTTCCGGATACGCCGAGGTCCTTGGGTCTGCTTCGCTCCTGGGCGTTGATCAGGACGATCCTCCCGTTAGCGAGGGCTACGATCCACCGCCCGTCTGGCGACCAGGCAACCTTCCTGAACCAAGCAACATCGCCCCGTCCGAGCCCACCTACGCCCGCCACGACATCAACAGTGCCGTCTTTGAGATTGATCCGGCACAAATTGCCCCCCGAAGATCCGAGAACCTCGGTACCATCGGGAGAAACTGCTCCTCCTCCGCCCCCGCACTCCGGGAAGGCTCCCGCCAGCAACGCCCGAGGCGGCTCACCGTCAACACCGGAAATCGCGTAGGTTCCGCATTCAGTCCCGCGCGCTGTCTGTAAAATGCCCGAGACAAAGATCTGTCGTGATTCCTGCGTTTGGGTCAAACGCCACAGGCTCTTGAAACCCCTGGTCCCGGGAATGAGTGTTTGGCGCGCAGGGCTAAACTCGATCATCGCGATGCCATCCGCCCCGTGCAGCATGAAAACAGCCCTTCCGTCAAGGCTGAATTCGCCGACGGTCAAATTCTCGGACCAGGAAGGAAAGGGGACCGCCACCTCCGCACCAACCATCGGGAACAATACGAGTTCGGGCCCGGCGCCGTGGCCCTGACGGACGAGCGCTGGGACGAGACTGGGGGCCTCCCCCTTCATTGAGGTCGGATCGAAATACCAAATTCCAAGCACTAAAGCCGTCGCGGGGAAGCAATTCTGTCGAAGCATAGCAACCGCAGAATAAGTCACCTGGAAACGATCAGCGGTCCGGCTTGTGACAGCCTTCGAAGTGTCCCAAGGAGTCCGTTTTCCACCGCCTTGCACAAAACCCTCCTCACTACCTGTTCGGAAGCCAGCCATAATGGAGCGTGTCCAACCAGCTTTCCCGAACTCGATACGGACGCCCTCGCCGGACGAAAAATGCAAAACGAACCCAATTTCCCGAACCCTAGTAGCAGATCTTGTATGTCCCCGCCGACGACCCCAACCCTCGGTACCTCACCCGCTTTACTTTTTCCCCCAACCGGTATAGCATTGAGTCACCCCCCGAGAACGTCTATATAGGAAGGGGCGTGTCCTTGCTCAAACTGAAGCGCGTCGATATTCAAGGCTTCAAGTCCTTCTACGATCGTACCGAGATGCGGTTCCACGGCTCCGGCATCGCCGCTGTCGTCGGCCCCAACGGGTGCGGCAAGTCCAACCTGAGCGATGCCATTAGTTGGGTGCTCGGCGAGCAGAGCGCGAAAACCCTCCGCGGCGCCCGCATGGAAGACGTGATTTTTGCCGGCACGCGCGATCGCAAACCGCTCGGCATGGCGCAGGTCACGCTCACCATGGTCGACCCCGCGGCCGCGCAACCGGCCCCGGTCCTCGAAGCCCTCAACGGCCACACGAATGGCCACGCCAACGGTCACTCGAACGGGCATGCCAACGGCCACCATCCCAGGCCTTCCGACGTCACCATCACTCGACGACTCTATCGCTCCGGCGAAAGCGAATACCTCATCGACGGGCGCAACGCGCGCCTCCGCGATATCCAGGATCTCTTCAGCGGCACCGGCCTCGGTCCCGAAAGTTACGCCATCATCGAGCAGGGCCGCATCGGTCAAATTCTTTCGAACAAACCCGCCGACCGCCGCGCCATCATCGAAGAAGCCGCCGGCATAGGAAAATACAAAACCCGCAAGCGCCTCGCCGAAGCGAAACTCGAAAGCGCCAAGCAGAATCTCTCGCGGGTGTTCGACATTCTCGAAGAGGTCGGCCGCCAGGTAAATTCCCTTAAGCGGCAGGCTTCGAAAGCGCGACGTTACGAAGAACTCCGTGGCGAAATGCTCGCGCACCTCCGCCGCGCCGTCGCCGCACGATTCTCTTTACTCGAACGCGATGCCGCTAAAGCCGCGCTCGAACTCGGCCAGGCCCAGTCGCAGTTCCAATCGCTCTCCACCCAGGTCCAGGAAAAGGAACGCGAGCATACCAGCACGCAGGAATCCTGCTATCGCACCGAAGCCGAGCTCACCTCCGCCCGCTCGCGCGTAGCCGAACTGAATCTCGATTCCGAGCGCACCCGCTCGCGTCTCGAATTGCAAGCCAAGGAAATCGGCGCGATCGACGGACGCCTCGCCGCCGGTGAAGCCGAAGCGCAGGATCTCGAAGCTCGACACCAGCGCGAGTCCGCCGAACTCGCCGCCAGCGCCGAAAACATCGAAGCGCTGAACCGCGACTGGGAATCCGCGCGCGAACGTTTGCAGGCGAAGACCGTCGAGCGCGACGCACTACAAAACGATCTTCGCGATCGTGAGCGTGGACTCGAAACCTCGCGCCAAGGCGTCCTGCGCTTGCTGGGCGAAGCGTCTTCGCTCCAAAACCAGCTCGCGCAAATCGACGAATTCCTCGCGGCCATCGAGCGCGACACCGCGCGCCTGAAAAAGGACGAAGAGTCCGCCGCCGCCGACCTCTCGCGCCTCGAACAGGTGAAGAGCGATCTTTCCTCGAAGCTCGCCGCCCGCCAGCTCGAGCTCGAATCGCTGGCCGACCGCCGCCGCCGCGTCGAAGAAGAAATGAAGGACCGGCAGGGGCGAACGGTCGAATCGCGAAAACTTCTCGAAGAAACTCGGGCCGCGCTTTCGCGCCAGAAAGCCCGCAAGGATTCGCTCGAAGAAATTCTTTCGCACCGCGCCTACACCACCGAAGCCGTCAAGCGCCTCTTCACCGGAATCGAGCACGGCCAGATCGCCGACTTCAAACCCTCGGGCGTGCTTGCCGATTTCGTCGAAGTCTCCGACCCCGCCTGGGAAAAAGCCTGCGAAGAATTTCTGCACGAAGAGCTCGAATACGTCGTCGTCGCTGGTTGGGGCGAAGCCGAGCGCGGCGTCGAGCTGATGCGCGCCGATGCCGATGGACGCGCGACCTTCCTCGTCCATCCCGAAGCCAGCGCTGCGTCGCCGCTCGCGCCCGATCTCTCGCATGAGCCTTCCGTCGTCGGTCGCCTCCGCGACACGCTGCGCCTGACCAATGGTTTCCAGAAAGCCCCGCAGGGCTTGCTGCCGCGTCTCGCCCGCTGCTTCCTGGTTTCCGATCGCAGCGCCGCACAAAGTCTCGCCACCGCGAATCCCGATTGTTTTTTCCTGTTGCAGGATGGCGTCAGCTATCACGGCCACGCCGTCAGCGGCGGCAGAAAAACTTCCGGCGGTCCGCTTGCACTCAAGCGCGAGCTGCGCGAACTCAGCGGACAAGTCGAAACGCGCGAGCGTGAACTCGACGAGCGCACCGCCGAGATCGCCGAGCTCGAGCGCGGCACCGCCGTGCTCGCCGAGGAACTGGAATACGTTCGCGGCGTTCAGCAGACCCAGGAGAAAGATGCGCTCGCGCTCGACCACGAGCAGCGCAAGCTGGCCGAAGAGTATGCCCGCGCGGGATCGCGCCTTTCCATCGCCCGCCTCGAACTCGAACGCTTCGCTCGCGAAGGTGAACGCTCGCGTGCCCAACGCGAACAAAGTCAGGCCTCGGTCGCCGAGAAGGAGCAAGCCCGTTTCGATCAGGAACTCGCCCTCGAAACCGCGCGCGGCGAATTCGAACGCCTCCAGGTCCACGCCCATGGCATCAGCGACGAACACGCCGCCCTTCGTGCCGAGCTAGCTGGACTCGAAGAACGTTTGCGATCCGAACGCGCGACCGGCGCTCGCCTTGAGATGCAGATGCAGCAGTTGACCGCGCGCCGCGAATCGCTCGCGTCTGAGATGGAGCGCATGGGTGTCGAGCGCGCCCGTCTACTCGCCGACAACATCGAGCTGGATCAGCGCGCAGCTTATCTCGCGCAGGAAAGCACCACCGCTGCCACGACCGTCGAAGGTCTCGCGACTCGCGAAACCGAAGGCCGCGCCGCACTCGCCGCGCTCGATGAAGCCTTGAAGTCGATGCGCATCGAAGCGCAGGCCGCGCAGGAACGCCGGGGTGAAATCGAACTTCAACTGGTCAAGAAACAAGCCGAACTGAAGTTCCTCGACGAAACCAGCCGCAAAGAACTGGGCATCGCCGCGTCGGAAGTAACGGTCGAGGCAGAGGAGGGCGAGGGGACCGAG
This sequence comes from Bryobacteraceae bacterium, assembly GCA_036006545.1. Classification (GTDB taxonomy): domain Bacteria; phylum Acidobacteriota; class Terriglobia; order Bryobacterales; family Bryobacteraceae; genus Palsa-187. The sequence continues at coordinate 4,914 of DASYPO010000278.1, read as the reverse complement.
ACCGACGTGGAAGAAATGGATCGCCAATACCAGGAAGTGCGCAATCGAATCGAAGCGCTCGGTCCAGTCAACCCGCAGGCACTCGAAGAATTTCAGGAAGCGCAACAGCGTTACGACTTCCTCAACACCCAGCGCCAGGATCTTCTCGACTCCATTCGCGACACCGAAAAAGCGATTCAGGAGCTCGACACCGAATCGCGCCGACGATTCAAGGAAGCGTTCGAAGCCGTCAACGAGCATTTCAAAGGAATGTTCCGCACGCTCTTCGGCGGTGGACAGGGCGAGATGCGCCTCACAGACGAAACCAATCTTGCCGAGAGCGGAATCGATATCGTCGCCTCGCCTCCAGGCAAGCGATTGCAGAACGTGCTGCTGTTATCGGGCGGTGAAAAGTCGCTGACGGCGATGGCGTTGCTAATGGCCATCTTCCGCTACACGCCGAGTCCGTTTTGTATTCTCGACGAAGTAGACGCGCCGCTCGACGAGCCCAACATCGAGCGCCTCACGCGGCTGCTGAAAGAAATGGCCGCGGAAACGCAGTTCATCGTGATCACCCACGCCAAGCGCACCATGGAAGCCGCCCAGGCGTTGTACGGCGTGACCATGCAGGAACCCGGCGTCTCGAAACTCGTGAGCGTGAAGTTCGACCCGGTCCACACCGCCGCCCCGGTCCCGACCGCGCTCGCAACGGTTTGATTTCGCTACTCGAATCCCTCCGGCTTCAGATCGGGATATTGCCCGTAGAGGGGATTGAGAACCGCGAGTAGAATTTCGCCCATCACTCGCCCGACAGCGAGTCGATAATCAGCGCTACCATCGCGGCCCTGATGTTCTTGGACCATCCATACCGAGTCATTCAGCCGCGCGGTGACATCCAACATCAACGCACTAATCTTCTCGGCCACCGCAGGATCATCAATTAGTGTTTTCATTTGCGTTCATACGCGTTCATTCGCGGCTAAATGGTTTCTCCGCGGGAACAGTAGCGCCACACCAATCACCACCAAACACCCGATCACGTTGAACCACAAAAACGTGACCGACGTGTACCGCGCCACCGCGAAGATCACCAGTTCCCCCGCGATCACGCCCGTGAACGCCGCGTCCCCGCCCACGCGCTTGAACCCGAACGCGAGCACGAATACCCCTAGCATTCCGCCATAAAACAGCGACCCCACCTGATTCACCGCCACGATCAGCGACCCGATGTTCTGCGCATATGACGCGAATGCCGTCGCGAACACTCCCCAGAACGCGGTCGCGATTCGCGATGCCATCAGGTAATGTCGATCCGTCCCGTCACGATTGATGTGGCGGCGATACACGTCGATCACGCTCACCGTCGCCAGCGAATTGATCTCGCCCGAGATCGACGACATCGCGGCCGTGAAAATCACCGCCAGCACCAGTCCGACGATTCCCATGGGCAGATGCGTGGTCACGAAAGTCAGGAACACGTAGTCGCGATCGTCTTCCTTGGCGAGCTTGCGCGCCTCCGCGCGCGCGGCATCGAAGCCCTTCTGCGCCGACCGAAAGTCCGCGAGCGCAGCCCCGCGTGCCGATTCCTCGCGTGCGTCTTTCAAACGATTCGCCGCATTGCGCCGCTGCTCGAACGCCGAGTTGTAGCGCGACTCGATTCCCGGCAGCGCTGCGGCCGTCGAAATCCGTTCCGCTTCCACCGGGTGAAACATCAGCGGCGGCCGCTCGTACAGGTAAAACACGAACACCATCGCGCCGATGAACAGGATTAGAAACTGCATCGGGACTTTCGCCATGGCGTTGAACAGCAGGCTCAGGCGGCTTTGGCCGATCGATTTCCCGGTGAGGTACCGCTGCACCTGGCTCTGATCGGTCCCGAAATACGCCAGCATCAGGAACGCGCCGCCGATTATGCCGCTCCAGATGTTGAAGCGATCCTTCCAATCAAACGTAGTGGTAATCGGATTCAGTTTTCCGGCCGCCCCGGCGAGTCGCAGCGCGTCGCCGAAGGAAACGTCGGGCGGCAGCAGGTTGATGGCGACGGTCAGCGCCAGGATCAGCGCGCACATGATCACGATCATCTGCGGTACGTCTGCCCAGGTGATGGCTTTGATGCCGCCGAAAGTGGTGAAGATCACTATGATCGCGCCCATGATCACGGTGGTGAGCGTGAAGGGCATTTTCAGAATCACCGAGAGTACGATGGCCGGCGCGGCCAGTGCAATGCCCGCGCTCAACCCGCGCTCGATCAGAAACACCGCGGTCACCAGCGCGCGCGTCTTCGCGTCGAAACGCTTTTCCAAATATTCGTAAGCCGTGTAGACTTTCGCGCGATGAAAAATCGGTGCGGCCGTCGCGCAAATGATCACCATCGCGATCGGCAGACCGAAGTAGAACTGCACGAAGCGCATGCCGTCGGCGTAGCCCTGTCCGGTGGTCGAGATGAAGGTGAGCGCGCCCGCCTGCGTCGCCATGATCGAAAGCCCCATGGCGTACCACGGCATGGTTTTTCCGGCGAGCAGGTATTGATTGACGGTCGACGATCCGCGCGCGCGCCACAGCCCGAAGCCGATGAGCAGCACCAGCCAACTGGCGAGTACTACCCAATCCAGCGGTCTCATGCGTGGGGTTTGTAGTACGCGGTGAAAATCGCGAAGAGGCCGATCACGACGGCCAGTTCACACAGTACGAAAACATATACGCGCGGCCAGGTCTTAAGGAAGGGCGGTGGTTCGTCAATGACCTGGCGTTCGTCGCTCATCGCGCCTCGCGGAGGTCATTGTACCTTGCCGGCACTCAACAGGTTTGCGAACAATCGATACGCCCCCGGCACCCCGGCGGGCAACTCGCGGAACCACGAGTAAGCGGTAAAAATGTACGCGCCCTTTCCGTAGCGAACGTACAACTCGCCGCCCGGCATCGGCTGCTCACCCGGATCGTGACATTCAAGCACCGTCTGATACTTTGGATCCCACTCGGAAGCGAAATACAACCCGCGTTCCTGCACCCATCCTTCGAAATCGCGCGCCGTGATTTCGTTGGGCTGATGTAGCAGCGGCGAACCGGGATTTGGGAAACTTACCGGCGTCTCTTCCACCGTCACGCGGTCGCGACTCAGCGTGATCGGATACGGTCCGATGTGCTCCAGCAGTTTCGGATTCCCGCCCATGAAACCGCCTTCGAGCACGTTGTACTGCACTACAAACGTCCCGCCGTTCTGCACGTAGTCGAACACGCGATTGTAATTCGCACGCAGATCCTCTCGCGTATTGAACGCACGCACCCCCGCCACGATCGCATCGAATCGCGACAAATCGCCGCGCGACAAATCCGTCGCCGAGAGCATCGTGATCTCGATGCCGATCTGCTCAAGCGCCGCCGGAACCTCGTCGCCCGCGCCCATCACGTACCCCACCTTCTTCGCCAGCGTGCGAATTTCGGCGCGCACCAGCGCCACTTCCGCCGGCGGAAATAGCGTTTGCGCCGGAATGTGCGCGTAGCGAATCACCTCCGTATTCGAGGTCACCTTGCGCCCGCCCACTTCGGCCACCACGCGCAGATCGCCGCGCGCTTCCGCGGCCGGCGGCGTGACGTCGAACGCGACCGTGGTCTGTTCATCCACCGCCGCCAGTTCAAAATGCCGCGACGCCGGTTCCACCTTCCAGCCAGCCGGAACTTCCAATCGCAACTCGCCCGCGACCGCTCCCGTCGACGCCCGCACCGGCACATCCACGCGACGCGATTTCGTATCCGGAAACACGATCGGCTTTAGCGAAAGGTCCAGCGCCACCGGCGGCCCGACTGCGAGCGGCCGCGTCAATTCGCCGTACACGCGATCCACATAACGATGCTCCACCGGCCGCGTCACCTCAATTTCTTCGCCGGCGATCTTCAGCCGGAAATGCGCTTCCAGCACTGGCCGATTCTCCGGCATCCCGATCTTGCGCGCATCCCGCACCGCATAAAGCATGCCGTCCTTGGGCTGCTCCAGCCAGTAAGGTTGCGAATATTGCTGCTCCGCGGGAATCGTTACCGCCGCCGTGTACTGATTCGGCTGATTGAAAACCAGCACCGTCGGCGCGACGTTCACCGTCGGTGCGCCATCGACCCCCGACAGCCGGATCCCTGTGAGTGCCACCGGAATTGGCGATCGCGCGATCACCGTGATCCGCACCCGCAGGCCGCCGCCCGGTGCGACTTGAAACTTATCGGACGTAGCATCGAGCGAAACCCCGGCACACAATGCGATCGTGTCGTCGATCTCCACCAGCTTGCGCCGCGCCAGCGGATCGTCGATCTTCGCGGCAACTGCTCGCGCGCGCGCCAGCAGCGGAATCAATTGCTCCGGGTGCGACGCGACGAATTGTCCGGGTGCCTGAGTCAGTAATTCGCCCACCGCAGCCCCGCCCTTCACGCGGCCCCACGTAATATTCAGCCCCTCGAAAATATCTTTCGTCGGGCGGTCGCCGGCCAGCGTGACCAGATAATTCTTCATCGAGCCTTTGCGCTCGGCCGCACCCATGCCCTGGCTGCGATGCTGGCTGCGGCTCATCCCGGCGATCTCGCCATACGAGTAGCCCAGCTCCGGCGAGTACTCGCCCAGGTCTACTTCCAGTCGATCTTTATCCGCGGCCGCGTCGCGCTCCTGCTGCGCCGTGAACGTCGCGACGTTGTACATCAGCCGCTTTGCCTGCCACGTCTCCAACCCCATCGTGAGCTGCTCGGGAAACTTCGCGGGATCCGCCGCCGCGGTGAATGCCTCGCGCCCCAGGATCGCCGAAACCTGGTGCTGCCCGTGCCCGTCGCGCGGCGTGCCGGAGAAACGCAGCACGATCACGTCGGGACGAAAACGTCGAATAGCCGACACCACGTCGGCGAAAACCTTCTCGCGCGGCCATTTCGAAAACGTCTCGACCGCAGTCTTGGTGAACCCGA
>DASYPO010000277.1:0-2105 GCA_036006545.1 Bryobacteraceae bacterium | reverse complement strand
AACGCGGCGATCCGGCAGCCGCACGATATATCCGGCAGCTTCCCCGCCGTAAATAATCTTGTCGCCGTCGAGAATGCCGCAGCTATGAACCGCGTGCGTCATGGTCACGGAAATCGGCCCGACCGTCACGGTTCCGCCTTTGTTGATGCCGATCGTATTGGCGACGCCCTTGGAGGCCAGCCACAGTCCAGTCTCGTAGATGGACACGACCTGGGGAGAAAATTCCTTAGACAGCGGCACGACGTCGTGAATGTGATCGAAGTGCGCGTGCGTCACCAGAATCACATCGCAGCGCTTGACGAAATAGTTCAGCGGAAAAGACGGATTGCCGTCGATCCACGGGTCGATGATGATGACTTCGCCGGTGGTGAGGCGGATTTGATAAGTCCCGTGCCCGAGCCAAGTGATCTCAACCATAAGGTAGATTCTATTATCGCGATGCGACTAGCGTGAGCGGAGCGCCGCGACACCCGGCAATTCGATGCCCGCCAGGAATTCGAGCGACGCGCCGCCGCCGGTCGAGATGTGCGAAATCTTGTCGGCGACGCCGGCGGACTTGATCGCTTTTTCGGAATCGCCGCCGCCGACCACACTGATGGCGCCCGAGGCCGCGACCGCCTTCGCCACCGCGACCGTTCCGCGATCGAAAGGCGGAATCTCGAACACGCCCATGGGTCCGTTCCAAATGATGGTTTTCGCGGAGGCAACAGTGCGCGAGAACGCCTCGATGGTACGCGGTCCAATATCGAGGCCCATTTTTTGGTTTTCGACGCGCTCGGTTACTTCGCTTGTCACGCCTGCCTTCAGCTCGTCCGCGACCACGTGATCCAGCGGCAGCATGAGTTTCGCGCCGGCCTGCGACATCAAGTCGCGAGCGAGATCGATCTTGTCTTCCTCCACCAGCGACTTTCCCGTGGATTCTCCGCGCGCGCGCAGAAACGTGTACGCCATCGCGCCGCCGATCAACAACTGGTCGACGAACTTCATCAAGTTCTGAATTACTTCGATTTTGTCCGAGACTTTCGCCCCGCCGAGAATGGCGACGCAGGGCCGCGCCGGGTTGTGCGTGACTTTCGTGAGGTATTCCAGTTCCTTGTCCATCAACAGACCCGCAGCGGCTTGCTTGACGAACGCAATCATCCCCACCGTTGACGCGTGCGCGCGGTGCGCTGACCCGAACGCGTCGTTGACGTACACGTCGCAAAGCGCGGCGAGTTTGCGCGAGAATTCAGGATCGTTGCCCTCCTCTTCGGCGTGGAAGCGGAGATTTTCGAGCAAGAGCACCTCGCCGGGTTTGGGAAGAATGGCTTCGACCTGTGGGCCGACGCAATCGGGCGCCATCGCGACCGGACGACCCAATAATTTCGCGAGCCGCTCAGCGCACGGCTGGAGACTCATCTCCGGATTCGGCATGCCTTTGGGCCGGCCCAAGTGGCTGGCGAGAATCAACGCCGCGCCATGATCGAGCGCATATCGAATGCTGGGCAGCGAAGCCTGGATGCGTTTGTCGCTGGTGATTTCCTTCCCGCCGGCCGCCAGCGGGACGTTGAAATCGACGCGCATGAAAACGCGCTTGCCGTTAAGTTCGAGATCACGGATGGAGAGAGTACTCATTCCCTCTCATCATGCCATTGACGTGATCACTTCCACACTTTCGAACGGTTGCTAGTTCTCTACGTCCTCCAGGCGGCAAATGAATCCCCATCCGCCACCGAGTTCACTCACAGCCAACACCAGTTCATTCGAGCCCTGCCTCAACGGAAGGTAGACCGCATCGTTCTCCGGGTTGACGATGCCGAGGAACGCAGGGTCGCGGAAATTCTGCGCACTGCGGCCGCGGTAGAGAATTTTGCCATTAAGAAACACGCTGACCTCGTCGCTGTATCCGATGGAGAGCTTCTTGATCTGGTCTCGCTCGGCGACGATGCTGGTGCGCGCATATACTACCTTGGTGCCCGGCTGGGGATCCAGGCGCTTCGAGAAGTCGTTCGCGAACGTGACCCGCGGATGCGGGCTCTCGCGAAATCGATTGATGACCACGAAGCCCGGCGCCTCCGCCTCCACGTCCTGCCAACGGATCGCAGTGCTCTCTGATGGCGTAAGCG
>DASYPO010000276.1:0-5445 GCA_036006545.1 Bryobacteraceae bacterium | reverse complement strand
GATCTCGTCCTTCGTCACCAGCCAGGGCCCCATCGGAGCGAACGTGTCGAAGGTTTTTCCCATCAGCCACTGCGTCGTCGCCAACTGAAAATCGCGCGCGCTCACGTCGTTGACCATGGTGTATCCGAACACGTGATCCATCGCGTTCGCGGCGGCGATGTGTCGGCCGCCGGGTCCGATGACGAACGCGAATTCGGCTTCGTAGTCGGGCTTGGCGGAAACTTTGGGCAGCACGATCGGCGCCCCGGGCGCGATCACGACGTTCGGGAATTTGTTGAAGACGGTGGGGACGGTGGGAATCTCCATCTTGGTTTCCATCGCGTGGTCGCGATAGTTGAGGCCGATGCAGATCAGCTTCGGCGGCCGCGGAATCGGGGCGAGAAGTTTCACGGACGCGAGATCGTGCGGCGCTCCGGTGGGTTTCGGCGTGCCGCCGGCGGCGATCACCGAGAGCATGTCGGTGCCGAGACCTCTGACCTGGTTGCCGTCGAGAATGCCTGCTTCCGGGCCGGATCCGGCGCGTTGAAACGTGACAAGTTTCATAAATATCGAGGGTACACTAAACGAATGCAGAAGCAGGCGATTTTAAGCGCGATTCTGAAAATCGGCGTCGTGCCCGTAGTGCGCACCTCAAGCGCCGAGACGGCGATTCGCGCGATCGAGGCGATTTATCGCGGCGGCATCCATGTGGCGGAAGTGACGATGACAGTGCCGGGCGCGATTCGTGCGCTCGAGAAATTGGCCGACGAGTTCGGCGACAAAATCGTGCTGGGCGCGGGTACCGTTCTCGACCCCGAGACGGCGCGCGCATGCATGCTGGCGGGCGCACAATTTTTCGTCACACCCGCGTTGAACGTGAAGACCATCGAGATGGCGAATCGCTACTCGAAACCGATCATGCCCGGCGCACTGACGCCCACCGAGGTTTTGGCTGCGTGGGACGCCGGCGCGTCGATCGTCAAGGTGTTTCCCTGCGGGGCGGTGGGCGGGCCAAAGTATATTCGAGCTCTGAAGGGTCCGTTCCCGCAGATCGAAATGATTCCGACCGGTGGCGTAAATCTGGAAACGACTGCCGAATTTCTCAAAGCCGGTGCATGCGCGGTGGCCGTGGGCGGCGAACTGATCGACGCGAAGACCATCGGTGAGGGTCGCTATGAAGTGTTCGAGGAACGCGCGCGATTGTATCTTGCGGAGGTCGCGAAGGGGCGGATCGACGCGTAGGATGACTATGGTTCTTATCGGTACACTTCCTCCTCAAGCCAAGTGGTTATCCGAAACAGTGCGCTGGCCGCGACTGAGCGCTCAGAACCCAGGTTTCATAGACGCGTTGCCCTCGCTGGCTTCGGTCTTGGGACAGTTGTTTTGTCGGACAGTTGCAGTTTCTCCGGCGGATCTTGCAATACACGGTCTAGGGAGAATCTGCATTGAAGACTTTATTGAAATCCTTTTTCTTTCAGAGCATGATTTCAGCATCGGGGCGCTCAAGCTTCTCAGAGGCCTCTTTGAGCGTGCGGTGACAGCTGAGGTTATTGCTAGCGATGCGTCAGACTCGGATCTCTTCGTGGACTATTACGCGGTTAGCTCTTTCAAAGGAAAACAACGAGCCGCGGGTGTCTACAAGGGGCGTTGGCCATCAACGGAGAGAGCCGCGGAGGAATACGAGAAAATCAAAACCAAGTACAAAGCGGACCCATGTGAGAGCTGCGGAATGCGCCGCCAGATGAGCTGGACCCCACTATCTCTTGAATCGCTCGCGGACAAAGCGGCGTCTGCAATCGCAAGTCGCCATGAAGAGAAGAAGCAGCCTCACCTCAAGAACTTCTACCTGCTCGGCGCCGATATTCCGAACCCGCACATCCACGCTTCCATGTTTTCGGTGATCGCTCGCATTCGCGAGGAAGGCGAGAAAATTGTCTACAGGGAGCAACTAGACGCCCAGGGGAACCTGGCTTTGTCGGCGGCGCATTCGCTAATCTCGCTGGTTGCGTACACCCAAAATCACTACTTCAATCTCGGGTTGGATAAGGAACTCGAAGAAATCAACGCACGCATCGAGGTTGCTTGGCACGCTGAAGACATCCGATCGAGCCATCCCGTACCTCCCTTAAATCCCGGCGGAGCATAATGTATGGATGCTCCGATTGTGCATCTTCGCCCTCGCACTCACGCTCCGCGCCGCCTCCCCGTTCGTGGTCGAGCCTTATCTGCAACTGGGCGATTCTTCCAAGCAACAATCTCCCGAATCCATGGTCCTGATGTGGCACTCGGCGGAGGAGACACCGAACTGGACAGTCGAGGTCAAGAGCGGATCCAGCAAGTGGGTAAAGACCGGCGTGCCGGCCGCCCGCCGCATTCAGGTTCCGACCATCGAGACGCACTACGTGTGGCGCGCCGTGCTCAGCGGCCTCAAGCCGGGAACGAAGTTCGAGTATCGTGTCTCGCGCGCGGGTGAGAAAGTTTTTGAGTCGTCGGGCATGGCCCGCAAGGGGCCCGATCAACCAGTGAAATTCGTAGCCTGGGGCGATTGCGCGGCGAACACTCCGGGGCAGCGCGCCATCGCGGCGCAGGCATTGAAACTGGCGCCCGACTTCGTGTTCATCGCGGGTGATATCGTGTATTCGCGCGGGCGTATTCAGGAATATCGCGATAAGTATTTCCCGATTTACAACAGCGCGGAAACACCGCTGATTCGATCCACGCTGTTCATCGGGGCGCCGGGGAATCACGACCTCGCGAATCGCGATCTGGCCGTGAACCCGGATACGCTGGCGTACTTTTACTATTGGACGCAGCCGTTAAACGGTCCGACGCATCCTGCCTTCGAGCGGATTACGGGACCGGAAGCGACGCAGGCGGCTCTACGCGAAGGCGCGGGGCCGAACTTTCCGCGTATGGGGAGCTTTTCATTCGACTACGGAAATGCGCACTGGCTGGTGCTGGATTCGAATGGATACGCGGATTGGACCGAGCCAGCGCTCAAGAAATGGATCGCAGACGACCTGGCGAACGCCAAGAACGCGGTGTGGAAGTTCGTCGGCTATCATCATCCGGGATTCAACTCGTCGAAAGCGCATTTCGACGAGCAGCTCATGCGCAAGCTTAGCGAGACCTTCGAACAGGGCGGCGTCGACGTGGTCATCGCGGGACACGTACACAACTACCAGCGGTCGTGGCCGCTGACCTTCGCGGTGGATCCCACGATTCCGCCGCCGGTGCCGCGGCGCGTGCCGGGTAAGTGGACGCTGGACAAGGCTTTCGATGGAAAGAAAAACACCCGGCCGAAAGGTGTGATTTATCTGGTGACCGGCGCGGGCGGTGCGGGACTCTACAACCCGGACCAGGGTGACGATCCAGAAAGCTGGATGGGATTTACCAATAAGTTTGTATCGAGGGTCCATTCGCTGACGGTGGCGGAGATTGACGGGCGCACGGCGAAGTTCCGGCAGATTTCGGCGACCGGTGAAGAGGTTGACGCGTTTACGATTACGAAGTAGAAACGCCGGGCAGAAGCCCGGCGGCAGGCAAGATTGCCTGCCCCACAAAACTACTTAGTGAGGTCGCGATAGAGGTCGCGTTTGCCCAAGCCGCGCTCGCGGGCCACGCGCTTAATCGCTTCCATGCGCGACGCGCCGTCCGCTTCTAGCGCGCGGACCGCGTCCTCCGCGGAAACGGTCGTATCCACCGGCGGCGCATCCGCCTTGCCGATCAGTAGTGTGATCTCGCCCTTCACCGACGGCCGCGATTCAAGTTGAGCGCGAACTTCCTCGACAGTGCCGCGAAGAAATTCCTCGTGCAGCTTGGTGACTTCGCGCGCGACCACCACCGGCCGCGAGCCAAGGACAGCCGAGACGTCCTCGAGCGCGTCGAGAATACGGTGCGGGGCTTCGTAAAAGATCAGTGTGCAGGATTCGCGTGCGTGTTGCTCCAGCATCTTGCGGCGCTGCGACGACTTCGGCGGAAGGAATCCACAGAAGCGGAACGAATCGGTCGCCAGCCCGGCGGCGGCCAGCGCTGCCAGCGCGGCGGAGGGTCCCGGAATCGGAACCACGGGAATTCCCGCGGCGATCGCAGCCGCCACCACGCGATAACCGGGATCGGAAACCAGCGGCGTGCCCGCGTCGGTCACCAGCGCGATGCTCGCGCCGCCTTCGAGGCGCGCCAGCAGGTCCGCGGTGCGCGCGGCTTCATTGTGCTCGTGATAACTCAGCAGCGGCTTGGAGGAAATGCCGAAATGATCCAGCAGCTTGCGTGTCTGACGTGTATCCTCGCACGCGATCGCGTCGCATTCACGCAGCACGCGGACGGCGCGGAAAGTGATGTCTTCCAGGTTGCCGATCGGCGTCGCGACGATGTAAAGCGCACGGGAATCAAGACCCACCGTAGTACGATGAAACCATACCGCACATGGAGACGAGCCCACAACCGCCGCCCGGCGATTTCGTTTGGGAGGCGCCGGGAAGCCCGGTTTCCGTTCACATTAGTTTGGAAATAATAGACCGCATCGCGGCCGACGTTATGCGCGGATTCGGCGCTGTTCCCAAGCGCGGCGCGGAGGTGGGTGGCCTGCTGATCGGAAACATCCAGCCGGGTGATCCGGCGCTCGTGCGCGTGGAGGATTACGAGCCCATCGAGTGCGGCTACACGCGCGGCCCGTCGTACCTTTTCGACCTTGAGGATCGGGCGGCATTTGAGGAAGCGTGCCAGCGCTGGATGCCGGACGCGTCGCGCTCCTCGTACGCCGTGGGTTATTTTCGCAGCCACACGCGCGAGGGTTTGTCGCTCGCGCCGGAAGATGTCGATCTAATGGATCGTCATTTCCCTGCCCCGGAGCATGTGGCTCTGCTGATCAAGCCTTACGCGACCAAAGTGAGCGTGGGTGGATTTTTCGCGCGGGATGGGAACGCATTTCAAGAGACGACGCCGCTTGAGTTTCCCTTCCGACGTCGCGAGCTGGCGGGGGAAGAAGCACCGGCGCGCCGATCGCTACAGGAACGCGGGCCGCGACGGCGCGAACCGGGCAATCGAGTGCGCACCCGGGTGGAAACTCCGGTGTTGGACGACGCCTACGATCGTGGGCCCGATCCGGAGTCCGCCTACGCGGTGACACTGCCTTCAAAGTCGCGCATCCGCAGCGTCTGGATTCCCCTGTCGTTCGTGTTCCTGCTTTTCGGGCTGGCGCTGGGATTCATGGTGGGCATCGCCCGCAATACAACGGTCGCGGACAAGTCCGCGAGCTTCGCGCTTGGCCTGACGATTTCAAAAGACGGCTCGAACCTGATCGTGAAGTGGGACCCGCAGTCGGCCGCGGTCCGCAAAGCATCCCGGGGCGTGATGGAGATCGAGGACGGCGTCCAATCGCCGGCCCCGCAGAAATTGGATCCGGCGTCGCTGCAAAGCGGGCGCCTGATCTATGGGAATGCCAGGGGCGATGTGAGATTCCGGTTC
>DASYPO010000275.1:0-3952 GCA_036006545.1 Bryobacteraceae bacterium | reverse complement strand
AAATCTATCAACTCGGCGCTGCGCTCGGTTTTTTCAACGGTGATGCGTGAGTTGGGACCTCTCGTGCTGGAAGAAGCCACGCGGCTACTAGGCGAGGAAGCCTCGCGCCGCCCGAAGCACGTCGGCGGGGGTGGGCCGTTCGAACACGGCTACGCGGAGCCCGCGCGGAGCCCAAATGCACGGGTCGGAGTTCAGGAAGATCGCGACCACCGGTGTTCCGACCGCGGCGGCGAGGTGCGTGATCCCGCTGTCGTTCCCGATGTAAACGCGGGCGGTCGAGATCCAGCAGGCAAGCGCATAGAGATCTTCGATACGCGTCGCGTGTTCGAGTGCCTCCTGCGGCAGAGCCTCGGTGGGACCAGCGCACCAGCGCACGGCTATCCCTATTCCGCGGGCGACTGCGCGGAAGTCTTCGATGGGCCAACGCTTGACGGCATTGCTCGCGAACGGATGGACTATCGCGAAATCTTCGGGCGCCGCGGGAGGAACTGAGATTCTCGGAATGCCGTTGGGCGAGGGCGGCGACGCAGGGAAGAAGGTGAAGGGGAGATCGCGAACTGCGTCGCGAAATTCTGGCCGCGCCGAGCCGTACCAGGAATAGATCGAATCGAAGGTATCGAGCTCTGACACGTGTGCGCCTTCGACGACGCCCAACAGGTCGAGTCCCGTATCGGCGATGGCACGGGTGCGATCGGCAAAGCGGATCAGGGGGAGCATCGGGCGAGGTGCCCAAACCTCTGTATAGCCGACGCGCGCTGCTTCAAGGGCGGGAAGTGAAAGGATGACGTCGCCGATCGCGCCCGGGCGGATGAGCAGCCGCCGCACTACTTCAAGCCGTAAAGCTTGCGCGCGTTGTCGCGCAGCACCATGCGGGCCAATTCCACCGAACGTTCGCGCGTGATCTGGTTATCGCGCAGCATACCCGTGAGCGCGAGCCCGAGCGCTTCGCGGCTGGATACGTTAGCGATGTAGGCGGCTTCCTCCCATCCGGTCTCTTTCGAAAAGGGATATGCGTCGGTCCCATATAGCACCTTTTCTGGAACATACTCGAGCCATCCGCGAATCACGCCCGCGAGGTCGTGTGCGGAGTTCATCGAGGCCTGCCCCGAAAAATCCAGAAAGCAATTCGGCTTGGTGAGCAGCGCCGTGATCTCGCGCGTGAACGGCCAGCCGCCATGCACCAGGACGAAGTTGGTCTTGCGCAAAGCGGGATCGTTTAGTAGCGGTTCGAGGAGCATCGGATTTCCGCCCGCGACATTGAAATAGCCGCCGCCGCCAGCCGACGAGTGAAAATGAACGGACATTCCGAGACGTCCACACTCGGTCGCGATGAAGCGGAAGATGTAATCTTGTAGCGCTTTGTAATCGCCGCGGCCCGCGTAGGCAGCCTCCGCGTCAGCGCGCGACGGATTGCCGATGTCAAGCGTTCTCAGGTATGCCAGCTCAAATTTCTCCGCCACTGCCCCGCCGTGCTTGTGACGCTCGAGGGTCGCGCGCACAACCTTGTCGAGGTATTCGTCCAGCGTCGCCGGCTTGGATGCAACGCCACTCTCGGCGTAGTAGCGTTTCAGTAGTTTTTCTTCGAGGGGGAAAAACGCCTTGTGATCGGGGGTGCGCATCAGCGAGTCGTTGGGGAGCGGGAACAGGAACGCGTCGGCGAACGGCACCCACAGGAATCTCGACGAGGGCAGGCCGGGCCCCACAGCAACGCGATTCGCCAGCATGATGTCGATGCCGACCTGATCCAGTACTTTGACTGCGTACTCTTGCCCGTGCGTTTTCGCCGCGGCGGCTTTGTCGCCATTGAACAGGCCGCGATGCGCGGCGGCAACGTCAGGCGAATTAGGTCGCGTGCGAACAGGATCCGACTGCGCCTCGAGGTTCTCGACCGGCAGCGCATCGTACTCGTCATCGGGCTGTTCGCCTGGTGCGACCGGACGAACCGGGTGCGCGTGATTGTCGATTGCTTTGATTTTCGCGATCTCGTCGGCCAGTTGGCGATCGATGGGCCCGTCAGAAGGAGCGCTGCACGCAACTAACAGCAAAAAGCAAATGGCCGCGAATAAACGCGGATGGACGCGGATCATCTACAAAGGTTACTTCACGATCTCGACAGCTTGAGAAACGTCAATGGTCTTGGGCGGGAAGCACATCGTATCGTTGCACGCCTGGTAGCGAAGTTTGCCGGTCACGGCGACAGTTCCGGGCGGCGCATCCGCAGGAGCTTTGAACTTCGTGACCACCACAAAATCCCCACTGAAGACGGAGATCGGCTTCTCGGAGAAACTGTACTTTTCCATTTTCGGCTTGGGATAGGCCACCTCTACGGCTTGGAGCGGCCCAGCGGCCCAGGTTATCTTCAGCGGAATCAGATAATCGTCCGAAGGCGTGTTGCTATTGACGTGAAAGCCCGGGCGAAGTTGCAGCGTGAGTTTCGAGTCCCCGGTACCACCCGCCTTGGCGACGAATTTTTCCGGCGTCGCTACGCTCAGGTGATTAATTTGGGCGAAACAAAGCAGTGGAGACAGGATTGTCCAAAAGATGGCGGATGTCTTCTTCATATTTACTCTTGCTCACGAGGCCGATGTGAATCGCAGCCACGCGGCCTTCCCGATCCAGCATGAAAGTGGTGGGTAGCGAATCGACGCTGCCATAAAGCTGCGACAGCTCCTCGGTTCCAACCATCACGCGGTAATTAATCTTGTGAGATTCAATGTAGGGCCGCACCGATTCCCATCCGTCGTCATCCAGCGAAACACCCAGCACCGCGAATTTACGGTCCTTGTACGCTTTTTCGAATTCCATGAACCACGGAATTTCGATCTTGCAGGGTCCGCACCAAGTCGCCCAGAAATTCAGCAGGACCACCTTGCCCCGATATTCCGACAACTTTACCGTGGCTCCCGATGAATCCTTAAGCGTGAAGTCCGGCGCCGGCTTGCGTTCAGTCTCGGGCTTGACGGCGGCCCTGACGCTGCGCGGCGGCTGGCAACTGGAAACGCCGCACACAGCGGCGATCAGAACGACGGAAGTGAATACGGATAGTCTCACGGCTAACTCAATTATATCGGTATGGAAGGCGGCAAGTTACTCTGAAACCATTCGCGGCGAACGCGGCGAGGGGCACTTGGAAGCGTAAAATCCTCGTGCCGCGCCAGACCGGCGTAGAGCCAAGCGGCTGTGTCGCAGAAGCTTTCGCATGCATAGCGCCGCCAGGCTACCGACCGACGCCGCAGTGCAACCTTCGAGAGCTTTAATTTTCGCCATTCCGCGCTCCAGCCCAGTTCCCCAGCCGTGCCATTCTCGATCTCCGCTGCTAGCACAATCTCCCAGCTCCGTCGCGCGGAATTGGACAAACGAACCCACACAAAATGGAAAATCTCGTGCACCAGGATGCGCTCGAATTCGCCTCGTGTCGCGAGCAATTCGGAATCCAGTAGGATCACGCGACGACGAGTATGACTCGCGGCCAAGTGCGAGCCGAGAGACGGTCTAACCTCCACGTACACAGGCCGGCCCGTGAGCGGTGGCAGCACGAACTTAAGGCTTGGTGGGAGCCGGGGGCTTCGCCGGCGCCGGAGCTGCCGCACCGGGACGCATGAAGAACTCGACGTTCTTGATCTTCAGTTCGTATTTGTTCATCAAGGAAACAAACCAGGATTGGAAGTGCGCGTTCCGGAGTTCCTGAATGATGGGCTCGCGGACTTCGTCAAGCGGCTGGACTTTCTTCTCTTCGAGGCGCATCACGTAGAGCATCGACTCCACGCGCGCGGGTTCGCCGAAATCGCCGGGCTTGTCGATGGCCAGCGCAGCCTTCTTGAACGCCTCTGGATAGGAGCTTGTGCCCTTGACCCACCCGAAATCGCCGCCCATTGACTTGGTGTCCTGATCGTCGGAATACTGTTCCACGATCTTGTCGAAATCGGCGCCTTCCTTCAGCTTCTTGATAACC
>DASYPO010000274.1:0-13033 GCA_036006545.1 Bryobacteraceae bacterium | reverse complement strand
GAGGATGCCGTACGCGATCGTGTTTGGTCGGGCCATCCGTGGCGGCGAATGACACTTGAGAATGGCCGATTGCAGGAAGAGTCGCAAATCGCGGTCGCGCACGAGGTGAACGCATGATCCCCGCACAAGCGCGCTGGGAACGCGATCAACTCCCGCTGCTGGTCGAAAATCTGGCGGAGGTGAGTGGCGTACCGCACGCGATCGCGCACGACGATCCACCGCATGCTCCGGCCGGCGCTACGAATTTGTCGGAATGGATTGAAGCAGCCTGCGCGCGCCTGGGGGTCGAGGGCGAGCCCACCCACTGCGCACTGAAGAAAGTCGAGTCCGAACTCGAGTACGCCGCGCCCGCACTGATCCGGCTGCCGGATGGCGGCTTTGTTGGTCTGGCCGCGGTCCGCCGTGGACGCGCGCGGCTCATCACAACCGATCTGCGCAGCTGCGCGATTCCTCTCGCGGCGCTACGTGACACTCTTTGTGCGCCCGCTGAAGCAGCGGTTACCGCTGAAGTGGATCGATTGCTCGACGGATGCGAGCTGCACAAACCGGAGCGCGCGCGTCGTGCGTTCTTGCGCAATCGTGCCGCCGCTGCGGAAATCGATTTGGGGTGGCAAATTCGCGTTCCACCCGGATCCGATTTCGTGACGCAAGCCACGCGCGCCGGAATGCATTGGCGCGTGCTGATGTTTGTCGCGTCGTACGGCGGCGAATACGCGCTGTCGCTGGGCGCGTGGTGGCTGTTGGGCCAGGCCGCATTGGGCGGGCGGTTCGAGCTGGGCTGGATGATCGCATGGGCGATGTTGATGGCCACGTCGCTGCTGCTGCGCGTCGTAAAGGCGTCCAGCAGCGAACGTCTCGCGGTAGGAATCGGCGGGTTGCTGAAACAGCGCTTGCTGGCCGGATCGATCCGGCTCAATCCCGACGCAGTGCGGCGCGACGGCGCGGGCGGGATGCTGGCGCGCGTCATCGAATCCGAAGCGCTCGAATCGCTGGCGGTGGGCGGCGGACTGGCGGCGATTTTCGCACCACTGGAATTGATCGCGGCGGGCGTGATCCTGTGGCTGGGGGCGGGCGGGGCGATTCACGCCGCACTGCTGGCCGCGTGGGCCGCGACGCTCGGCTGGTTCATCTGGCGCGACGTTCGTGTACGCGCTTCGTGGGTGGAATCGCGCATGGCCATGACCGGCGATCTGGTCGAGCGCATGAGCGGACATCGCACGCGCCTCGCGCAGGAACAGCCGGAGCGCTGGCACTCGGGCGAAGACCAGGCGCTGGCCGATTATCTGGACCGTTCCTCAGCGCTCGACCGCAGCCTCGCGCGCGTGCACACGCTGGTTCCGCGTCTATGGCTCCTCACTGGAATCGCCGCACTGGCTCCCGCATTTTTGCGGAACACCTCGGAAAGCAGCCTCGCGATTTCGGTGGCAGCCGTTTTGTTAGCCCAACGCTCGTTGCGAACTCTCGCGTCGGGATTCGGAAGCATCGCCGGTGCAGCGCTAGCATGGCGCCAGGCTGGTCCGCTGTTTCGCGCCGCCGAAAATCTGCCGAAGCGCGGAGCGGTCGCGGTTTCGTCGCGCACATCTGGATGCGCGGTTCTGCAGGCGCACGATCTGACGTATCGCTACGATGATCGTCCCGATGCGGTGTTGCGCGGTTGCAACCTGACTATGCAGCGTGGCGATTGGGTGGTGCTCGAAGGTCCGTCGGGAAATGGAAAGTCGACACTGGCGTCGCTGGTCACTGGTCTGCGCACGCCTGAGTCGGGATTGCTCCTCGCGGGCGGACTCGATCGCAGCACTCTCGGGGAATCGCGCTGGCGTCGTCGTGTAGCCTACGCCCCGCAGTCTCACGAAAATCACATTTTCAGCGGCACGGTCGCATTCAATCTTTTGATGGGCCGCGCGTGGCCGCCGCGCTACGAAGATATGGCGGAGGCCGACGAAGTCTGTCGCGATCTGGGGCTCGGCGATCTCCTGGCACGCATGCCCGCCGGTCTCGAACAGATCGTCGGCGAATCGGGCTGGCAGCTCTCCGAAGGTGAGCGCAGCCGCATTTTCCTAGGGCGCGCTCTGCTCGCCGGCGGCGATCTGGTGGTCTTGGACGAATGCTTCGCGGCGCTCGATCCAGAATCGCTGGAGCTGGCGTATCGTGCACTGCACCGGCGTGCGGAGACGGTGTTGATGGTCGCCCACCCGTGAGGGTTTATTTCCGATTAATCGTCCCGCGACACTTAGGAGACCCGCAGTGGCACGGCACGGTCTCGACGTATTTCGAGAAGTTGTAGTCGAGCGACAGCTCTTCTCCCGCCGCGATCGGGCGTTTGCTGTACAGATACAAGCGGCCTGATTCACGCACGGGACGCAGATTCGGCGCACAGCAATGATTCACATATTGCGCTCCACTGCCGCCCCTGGATCCGTCGATCACGGTGCGCAAATCCAGCCTTGCGCAATACGTCCGATTGCGAACTAAGCGAGCGGCGAGGTTGCGACGCGGCACCAGCTTGCCGGTGTATTCGATCACGTGGGCGCCGGCTGGGATGTCTTCGCATGCGAAAATTCCGACGTCGTGAATCGGCGAACGGCGCGCTTCCAGGCGGAATTGAGCCGCTGCAGGATCGAGGAGATTATCCAGGCGCGTCACGTCGCGGAACTCGCGCTCCAGACGGCGTGCTCCCGCCAGCATTTCTTTCGATTCCGCCGCGGTCAGGTGTGCCAGGTTCTTGAGGCAGTCGCAAGTCCGCGGATGGGCGCGACCCAAAGAAGCTTCGAAGATTTGAATAGCGCGCTGATAGAGCAGCTTCGCTTCGGCGAGCCGTCCCAGGGCCTTGTACAGCACCCCCAGGTTGTTCAACGTCATCGCGACTTCGGGATGGTCGCGGCCAAAGACACGCTGCTTGATGCGTAGTGCGCGCCGGTACAAATCCGCCGGCGTGTCCCCGTCCCCGCTTCGAAACGCCAGCGCTGCGAGATTATTGAGCAACGCGGCGACCTCGGCAGAATCCGGCCCATACGATTTCTCTGCGATGTCGAGCGCCTGGCAATATGCAGCCTCGGCCCGGTCGAGTTTCGACTGCGACTCGTAGTGCGCTGCCAGTGCAGACCAACCCGCGGCGACCTCAGCGTGATGATCGCCACAGATTCGCCGATGCATTTCGATGGATTGACGAAGCAGACGTTCGGCGCGCCGCGGATGGCCGAGAGCGGATTCAAGTTCGCCGCGCAGACGCAGTGCACATGCAGCGTCCGCCGAATCCTTCTTGGCAAGCGTGGACCAACGATCGCACACCGCCATCGCGCCCGCGATTCGGTCTGTGATCTGGTATAGCAGCGCAATGTTCTGCAGGACCCGGGCCACGGACCGATCCTCTTCTTGTGTGTCCGCTTCCTCCGCCACTTCAAGTGCTTGGTTTAGATATTTTTCGGCTTCATCGAACCACGCTCTCCACTCGTTCAGATCGGCGAGTTGGAGTAGGGTCTCGATGTGCAGGGAAGGATCCGGTTGCTCGCGCAGCGCGGCCAAAGTGCGATGGAAGAATTCCGCGGCCTTGGTGAACTCTCCGCGGCCGGCGTGGACCGCGCCGATTAAGTGAAACGCCGCGGGATGATTCTCGAAACGCAGGCTGCGGCGGCCGAGCGTCGCCGCTCGCCGCCATTGCCCTTTTTTGTTCGCCAGGCGGGCGGCCCGGCGAAGTTCCGCTGCTTCTCTCAAGCGCCCTGCAACCTTTTTCAAGGGAGCCCTTGATTAGTACTCGAGCGGCTTTTCGCCGGCCTTGCGAACTGTGATCAGGCCGGCCTTCAGGTTGGTCTTCAGGCGGATCGCAGTTTCCTTGCGGCTGCCCGTCGCCTTGTCGGTAATCATGGTCTGCTTCTGGTTTTTCATTTTCTTTCTCCTTCACTCTGACGGGCGCAGAGGAGGAAGAGACTCGATCACCGCAATTCAATAAATTACGGCGTCACCGATTCCGGCGCCAGCATCGCTGCCGCCACCGCGTCCAAGAGTTGCGCCCAGGCCGCGCGCGTCTCCGCGTCGAATTCCGAATCGAGCGCTCGGCCAAACGCCCACAGCAGTGCGCGCTTGAGCGTCTCGTAATGCTCCGGCTTAACGCCGTAGGTTACGTGACGACGGCCCAGTTCCCCCAGCTTCGGCCGTAGCTCCTCGAAATTATCCAGCGCCCCCACGATGGTCGACAGCATATCCAGCAACTTGCGTGACTGTTCCTTGATGTCGATTTTGAACATGCCGCGTGCCGCCGGGTCCAGCTCGAACAACCGCCCATAGAATAACTGCACAACTGCGTCCGAATACTCGCCCGCCGACGCGAAACTCTCGCGCACCAGGCGTTGCTGTCGAGGTGTTAGAAACGCGCTCATGGACGTTTCTCCTTCCGTGGCGAATCTAGTTTCGCGAGAGCCTGCACCGACGCCTCCAGATCCTTTCGGTAAGCGTCAAGAAAATTGGGCAGCGACTCGAGGCGACGATATTCCTCAACCGATCGCCGGTACCCGTCGCGCGCGGCCTCGCGCTCGCCCAGCAATTCCCGAACGGTCCCTACCGCGAACCAGCAGCGGGGCACCACCACTCTCGATCCAACCGCAGTCAGGGGAACGGTGCTTTCAACCCGCTGCGCCAGCTTCAGAATCCGTTCAAGCGTGGCTAGAGCTGCGTCGCGCCGCCCAGTGGACGCCTGCACCTCCGCTAATCGCCGCGACGACGATACCATTCGCCGTTGGCTGGACGCGGAGGACGGATCCGTGGCCAACAACTCTTCCACGGTCGCGATCGACGCTTGGTACGCGCGCATCGCGCCGGCGTTATCCCCGCGCGAACGTAAAGTATCGCCGGTCTCTTCTTCGCCCCAGGCTTTGTGTGTTCCGAACAGAGCGATGACGGGCTTCTTCGCCGTGGCGCGAGACAGCAATGCCTCCGCTTCACTCAATCGCGCGAGCTTTTCATCGGCGCGCTCGAGCGGCGTCAGCGCAGCCAGACGCACCAGGCAGATCCCGTAATCGGCCGCGGCTCGCACGTCCGACGAATCGGCCTGATACAGCGTGCGCGCAGCGGCGGTCATTTTTTCGTAGGCTTCGAGCGCGCCCGCCGAATCGCCCTGATTGTCGAAACCGCGGCCTCCCAGCACGTCGCCCACGTGGCTATAGGCCAGCATCAGCTCATGCCGGAAATTGTTATCCAGCGGATAGCGGCGGCACAATTCTTCGAGCTCGGCGACTCCCGCCCGGAAATGCTCCAGCGCCTCTGGCCGTTTGCCTTGCTCCGCGTATGCTGCTCCGAGAGCCGCCTGCGCGTTAGAAAGCCCGCGGTGCGCTTCCTTCGAATCGGGATGCGCCTGGGCGTGCTTGCGCGTAATCTCGACGCCGCGTTTGGCAAAATCGATCGCGCTGCCCACGTCGCCGGCGTCGCGAACGGCGCGCGCCAGGTCCATCGAATAGGACGCGACTTGATCCTCGAGTTCCTCATCGCCGGGCGCCGCTGCCAGAGCTTTCTCCGCGCGGTTCAGCGCCTCGCGATAGGTTGCGGCTCCCGAACGTGTTTCACCGGAGTAGAACTGATTGGTCCCAATCCGCGATTGTGCGTTCAACCATTCGATCAGCACCTTGCGATCCGACGGCGAATGCGCCAGTACTTCGTCCAGCAGCACTTTGGCGTGGCGATAACTCACCAGCGCCGCGGCCGTTTCGCCCAGGTTGGGCGTGTTGTGACCGCCCTGCACATCGCCGATGCGCTGATACGCTTCCGCCAGCTCACGCTTCAGCGCCCAGTCACGCGTAGAATTGCGCGATAGATTGTCCAGATACTCCAGCGCGGTCTTAGTGATTAATTGGCGCACGCGAATGGAACCGGGCAGATCGCGCGCGGCACTTTCAACGTCGTAGACGAACGTATTGGCCAGCCGGCGCACCTGGTCAAAGCGTTCGCGTGCGATGTTCGCCTGGCGAACCGCCACCGTTGCACCCGCTAGCAGGCTCACCGCGACCACCGCTGCTGCCGCCACTGCCACTCGATTTCGACGGACGAATTTTCCCGCGCGGTACAGCACGGAATCGGGCCGCGCCAGCACCGGCCGGTGTTCCAGGTAGCGCTTCAGGTCGTCCGCGAAATGCTCTACCGACGCATAGCGGCGCTCTGGCCGCTTCTGCATCGCGCGCAGAATAATGTTGTCCAGATCGCCTTCGAGCCGCCGCGAGAGGTCGCGATCCGCGCGCGCGGCGGCAACACTGGGCGCCAGTATTTCATCCAGACAGATGGCGCGCTCCAGCGCCAGCGGAGTGCACTTCTCGATACGATGCGGACGTGCTCCGCTCAGCAGTTCATACAGCACCGCGCCCAGCGAATACACGTCCGACCGAATGGTCACCGGATCGCCCACGATCTGCTCCGGACTCGCATAATCCGGGGTCATAAGACTTACGTCGCGGGTTTCCGAATAATCCTGAACTCCGGCTGCTTCGGAATGCAGCAGCTTCGAAATTCCGAAATCCAGCAGCTTTGGTACGCCGCTGCGGTCGATCAAAATGTTGCCGGGCTTCAGATCGCGATGCACGATGAAAGTGCGGTGCGCATGCTCCACCGCCGCGCACACCGGCAGAAAAAGCCGCAGCCGCTCCAGCACGTTCAGCTTTTTTTCCGCTGCGTAGCGCGTGATCCAGGAGCCATCGATGTACTCCATTACCAGGTACGGAACTCCGTCCTCGGTGGTGCCGCCGTCCAGCAGTCGCGCGATGTTGGGATGCTGCAGCCGCGCCAGAATCTGGCGTTCGCGGCGGAAGCGCTTCAGGATAAATTCGGTGTCGAGCCCCGGCCGCACCAGCTTGATCGCGACTTCGGATTCATATTGCTGATCGTCGCGCGCCGCCAGGTAAACCGCGCCCATTCCGCCGCGGCCGATCTCCCGCACCAGCCGGTAAGGTCCCACGCGGCGACCCTCGGACTCGCCCGCATTTTCTTCGTTCAGCGCGACCACCGCTGCTTTTACGTGCGATCCTACGAAGCCCGCGGCGACGTCGCTTTCGAGCAGTGAGGCTACTTCGGATTGAAGCTCGGGATCGCCCTGACAGGCGTCCGCCAGCCAGGCCGCGCGTTCTTCCGAATGCAAATCGAGCGCGTGGTGGAAAATCTCTTCGACTTTCTGCCAGCGCTCCGGGGTCATGCGAGGGACGTGCCCGAATCCTCCGCTGGCGGATCCATCCGCGACACTTCTCGATGCAGCCACGCTTCCGCCATGCGCTGTTCGCGACCCACCGTCGCGACCGAAATCCCCAGGGCCTGCGCGGTTTCCTCCACGCTGAAGCCACCGAAGAAACGTAGTTCGATCACTTTGCACTTGCGCGCGTCGATTTCGGCCAGGGTTTTGAGTGCATCGTCCAGCGCTTCCAGATCGCGCCCGCGCGAGGGTGCGAAACTCACCACCTGATCCAGCGCCACGTTGGCGACACCGCTGCCGCGTTTCGCGCTGCGCCGCTTGCGCGCGTGGTCCACCAGGATTTGGCGCATCAGTTGCGCCGCCACGCCGAAAAAGTGCGAGCGGCTCTCCCAATCCGGCAACTTCTGCGCGACCAGACGCAAGTAGGCTTCGTTCACTAGCGCGGTGGGCTGCAGCGTGCGCGCGGCGTGCTCGTCGCTCAGGTAGTGGGCGGCCAGCCGGCGTAATTCGTCGTAAACGATTGGAGTCAAAAGGTCCAGGGCTTCTTTGCTGCCGCCCTTCCACTGGACCAGCAGGCGCGTAACCGCTTCCTGCGGAGAATTGGCGGCTGGTGACATTACGGTCAAGTTTATCGTGTCCTCCCACTCGGTAGCTAAGGGCGCGAAGTCTTCCCTGAATCGATCACCGTCCTTGCATTTGCTCCTGTCTCCTGGCTTCTGACTTCTGATTTCTGACTTCTGGCTCCTTTGTTTCACTCACCACTGACCACTAGCCACTGACCACTTCTCGCGGTCCTCTGTCCCCTGTCCGCTGTCCCCTGTCCGCTGTCCGCTGTCCCCTGTCCGCTTGCTCCTGGCTCCTGGCTCCTTTGTTTCACTGGCCACTAGTCACTGACCACTGGCCACTTTTTTTGACCCGCTTGATCGATTTGGTTCCGGGTTCACGCCTGTAAGCAGGAGGACCCCGATAATGACTTCCCAACAGATCGACCTGGTACAAACCAGCTTCGCGCAGGTTCGCGCCACGCCGGACGCAGTGGCCGCAATGTTTTATGACAAGCTCTTTGAGCTCGACCCCTCGCTACGCCCCATGTTTCGTGGCGACTTGACCGAGCAGGGCCGCAAACTGATGCAGATGCTCTCGTTCGCCGTCAGCTCCTTGCGCCGCCTCGAGCAGATCGTGCCCGCGGTCGAAGACCTGGGACGCCGCCATGCCGGTTACGGCGTGCGGGATCAGCACTACACCACCGTCGCCACTGCCCTTCTGTGGACCCTCGAGCAGGGTTTGGGTGCCGGCTTCACTCCCGAAGTGAAGGCAGCGTGGGTCGCGATGTACGGGATTGTCACCAGCGCGATGCAGCGCGGTGCGGTCCAAGCCGCGAGTGCTGCGTAGGGATCTTCTCGCGACTCGGCGACCAGAAAAGCCGGAGGGGTAGCGACAGGTGAACTTCGCCGCTGACCAGCGCGCGCCATCCTGGAAACCACTACGCGTTGAGATCCTTGCCGGCGAGCACCTTGAGCTCGGCGAGGTTCGTTGACGTCGTTCGCGATCCAGTGACGACGTGCGACCTCGGATGTGTCGTTCGCAGCATCTGGTCGAGCGCCGCGCTCGGCTTGAGACCACGCTTCTTGAAATCGAGCAAAATACGGATCCAAAACGCAGCGTGGTTCTGCGCGGTGGGGCTGGCGCCGGCATGCGGACACCAGCCCGCCGCATCGTCGTCGTCGTTGACATAGATATAGCCCATCACCTCGCCCGCCGTGGTTTGCAACGTGATGTGGTCGACGGGCTTGTCGGTCCGCGACGTGTACTTCGGCGGCCCCGAAACTACGCGCAATTCCAGGTCCTCGGTCATGTAGCCGGGCGGACGGCGGCGAGTCGTCATTCGACTAGCCTACCGTGGGATCTTTGATTTTTCGGAGGGCCCGCCTCCTACTTAGTTGCCGTGATTCCAAAGTTGCTTTTTTTGGCCGCCTATGGCACGCTCAGGAAAGTTCGAAAGGCTCAGTCCTTTCTCGTAAGGGGGTTCCATGAAGAATCGATTGCTTTGTCTACTCGTTTTGCTCACCGTCAGCGCGTCAGGTTTGCTTGCGCAGTTTGAAACTGCGGCTGTGCTGGGTAGCGTTCGCGATACCAGCGGCGCCGTGGTTGCGAGCGCTGTGGTGACGCTCACACATACCGAAACGGCCGTCAGCGCCACCACTAAGACCGACAACAACGGCAATTTTGAATTCTTCAACGTCCGAATTGGCGAATACACGCTGAAAGCCGTGGCGCCCGGATTTGCAACCGCTACCGCCAAGCCCTTCTCCGTTACCGTGAGTGCCCGCCAACGCGTCGATCTGACCATGCAGGTGAGCCAGAACACCGAAACCATCACGGTGACCGCGGCGGTCAGTACCGTCGAGTCGGACAGCAGCGATCGCGGGCAAGTCGTGGGCGCCAAGGAGATCGAAAACATACCGCTGAACGGACGCAACTACGCCGATCTTGCCCTGCTCGCTCCGGGCGTGAATGCGTCGGCGCTCGGCGACGTCCGCGATGGCGTGTACCGCGAGTCCTCCTTCAACGTCAACGGTCTCAGAAGCTCGTTCAATAATTTTGCCTTGGATGGCGTCGACAACAACTCCTACGGAACCAGTAACCAGGGTTATTCGAACCAGGTTACTCAAGCTTCGCCGGACGCTCTGCAGCAGTTCAAAGTGACCACCAACAACTACAGCGCCGAATACGGACGGGCTGGCGGCGCGGTGATCAATGCTTCGCTGAAGAGCGGCACCAATGGAGTTCATGGCAGCCTGTTCGAGTTTCTCCGCAATACCGACCTGAACGCCGTGGGCTTTTTCCAACCGCTGGGTGGCGTGAAGCCGGTATTGATCCAGAACCAGTTTGGAGGCGTGCTCGGTGGACCCATCGTCAAGAACAAGACCTTTTTCTTTTTGAGCTACGAAGGCCCGCGCCGCGTATCACGCTCCTTGCAGCGCGCCACCATCCCGACGCTCGATCAGCGCCAGGGGATCATCGGTATCCCCATCAAGAATCCCTATACGAATGAAGTTTTCAACAATGGCGTGATTCCGCTCAGCCAGCAGTCGGCATTCGCTCGCAAAGTTCTAAACGAGCTGCCGGCTCCCAACCGGCCCGGTTTCGCGAACAACTTCGAATCGCTGCCGCGCCGCCAGGAATACGTCGACAAAGCCGACGTGAAGTTCGATCATCACTTCAGCGACCGGTTCACCGCGTTTGCTCGCGCCAGCCACCGCAAGGCCAACATTTTTGAACCAAGCTCGATTTCCGGTCTGACCGGCGGACAGGCCAATGGGTTTGTGCGGCAGATCAATCAGCAGCTCGCATTGGGCACAACCTACACGCTGAGTTCCACCTCATTGTTTGAAGCGCGCGTCGGACTTTCCCGCACACTTGCCGGCAAGGTACCGGAGTTCCTGGGTTTTGGGAACATGCTGCAGCTCTACGGAATCCCCGGCCTGCCCGACGGTGCCGACGTCGCCGGTGGACTGAACACCCAGAACATCAGCGGTTACACCGGGTTTGGGCGGCAGAACAGCAACCCACAACATCAGGATCCGTTTGTCACCAACCCTCGCTTGACCTATTCGCGCATCGTCGGCCGGCACAGCTTGAAGTTCGGTTACGAGTATCAGGCCATCAACACCGACATCGAGGATTTCCATCCCAAGTATGGACAGGATTCCTACGCCGGCCAATTCAGCCGCCAGGCGCTTGGAACCGCAGTGGTCCCCGCCGGTTTAAGCACTGCCACCGCTTATAACCTCGCCGACTTTTTCTACGGCGCGCGCAGCCAATACCAGTTGACCAACACAACAATCCTGCATTATCGCCAGCGGATGAACTTCGGTTTCGTGCAGGACGACTTTAAGGTGAGTTCCAAGCTGACGCTGAACCTCGGCGTTCGCTATGAGTTTGCGACGCCCCAATGGGAAGCCGACGGCCATCTGGCGAATTTCGATCCGGCCACCAAGACTCTGATCCAGGGAAAAGGCAGCGGCTCCCTTTACGAGCGCGCCCTGGTACATCCCGATCGAAACAATTGGGCTCCTCGCGTCGGTCTGGCCTACTCGCTGACTCCCAAGACAGCGCTTCGTGCCGGCTACGGCGTCAGTTACATTCACTTCAACCGGCTGGGTGGGGAAAATATCCTGGGCTATAATCCGCCAACCATCAATACCATTCAAGTCGATCAATTGGTCACGCAGGGTTTGTGCGGCGCGAGCTCGAATCCGCTGACTTGCTTCACTCCCACGCAGCAGGGCTATCCCGCCAACCTCACGGTGCCCGCGAACGTCAGCTTTCTGCTCACCCGAGTGAACTATACGCCGCCCGACACGCGCACCGGCTACGTGCAGGCCTGGCACTTCACGGTGCAGCGCGAGCTCTTCTCGAATTTCGTCCTGGACGTCGCCTACGCCGGCAATCATAGCGTAAAGCTGATCGCATTGTCGGATTTAAACTCCGCTCGAACCAACGCACCAGGGGAAAATACAACTCTCAACGCTCGACGCCCCCTTCAAGGTTTTTCGATTATCCAATCGTCCTTCAACGGCGCCTGGGCCAATTACCATGCCCTTCAGGTAAAGCTGGAGCGGCGCTTCTCGGCCGGCCTCTATTTCCTCGAGACCTATACGTGGTCCAAGGCGATGGATAATATCTCCGGCCACCTGGAAGCCACGAACGGTGATAACTCCCGAATCCGTTTCGACGACCTCAATGCCGACCGCGGCGTCTCCAGTTACAACATCCCCTTTAATAACACGACCGTGTTTATCTACGACACGCCCTACGGACGCGGCAGGAAGTTTGGATCGAACGCGCCCGCCGTCCTCGACGCGATCGCCGGCGGTTGGCGGCTCACCATGAACAACGTCATCACCAGCGGCCGTCCGATTAATATCAGCTATAGCCCCAGTGGCCAGTTCCAGGTAAGTACCTATCCGACCTACCGTCCCAATTACCTGGGCGGATCACAGTATGCTCCGGAAGAACTGAAATCGGAGAATAACTTCTTCAATAAAGCTGCTTTCGCAGCACCCACCGATGTCACACATCCCTTCGGCAATCTCGGTCGTAACACAGCCATCGGCGACGCATTCTTCCAGCTCGACCTGTCCATTCACAAAGAATTCTCAGTCCGAGAAGGCTGGAAGCTGCAATTCCGTGCCGAGGCGTTTAATCTAGCCAATACGACTAACTTTAGAGATCCACAGGCTAACATCAATAATCAGGCCTTCGGCACAATTACGTCGACCCGGCCCGCTCGGCAATTGCAATTTGCTTTGAAGCTGCTGTTCTAGGCCGATCCCTATCATTCATTACAGGGATGCGGCCTTCGCTCAACTGGTTGCTGGTCTTTGTGCCAGTCGCCATCGCACTCGAGTTCCTCCGGCCCGAAGATCAAACGCTGATCTTCGTCGTCTCCTGCCTGGCGATCATCCCGCTGGCCGGCGTCCTCGGTCACGCAACCGAGCATCTCGCGTCGCGCACTTCGGAATCCCTCGGCGGCCTGCTCAACGCGACCTTTGGCAACGCCGCCGAGCTCATTATCGGTGTGATGGCCATCCGACGCGGCGCGTATGACATTGCTAAAGCATCCATCACCGGATCGATCATCGGGAACCTACTGCTGGTTCTGGGAGCTTCGGTACTAGCGGGCGGACTCCGTTACAAAAAGCAAAACTTCAACGCGTTGGCGGCCCGTTCGCGATCCACCAGCCTGATTCTCGCTGCCGTCGCGCTGTTGGTTCCGGCGGTCTTTCACGTCGTCGCCACGAAATCCGGGCTCACCCACGAGCAGGGACTGACGCTTGGAATCTCGATAATCCTGGTGGTGATTTATGT
>DASYPO010000273.1:0-27614 GCA_036006545.1 Bryobacteraceae bacterium | reverse complement strand
TCCGAAATGCAGGTGCGGAGACTGTGGAGGTGCGTTCCCGCTGACGCCCACATATCCGATGACCTGACCCCTAGTAACATTCATCCCCTCTTTAAGCCCCTCCGCATACGCTTTCAGGTGGGCATAGTAATAGCAAAACCGGCTAGTGGGATCGAAATGATAAATGGTTAGGCCGCCCGGCTTGCTCAGGAAAAGTTTCTGGATGATTCCGTCGTCGACCGCCAGCACCGGCGTACCGAGCGGCGCGGCGATATCGGTGGCTTCGTGACGTCTTTCGCTACCGCGGCCCTGGTTGAATGTGTCCTGGAGTTGGGCCAGAGACGCACTTGAAAGAGGCATGGATAGTGTACGGTCGAAGCTCTGGGGATCGGGCTTCGCCGGGGACGCTGCGGCCGCCGCGGGAACATCGCCCACCCCCGGGTTGCCACAGCCGCAGTTGGCGAGCAGCCCCGCGAACACGCTCATCGTGAGGAAAACTCTGTGTCGCATCCAGGTCACTCTTTGAGAATTGCGGGAATCCCTTTCGTCACCATTCCCGCCAGTTCCAGCGCATCCCAATTAGTTAGCCGGATGCAGCCGTGCGACTGCGTATGCCCGACGTGGCCAGGTTCCGGGGTTCCGTGAATCCCGTAGTGCGGCTTCGATAGATCGATCCACACGACACCAACCGGATTATTCGGACCGGCGGGGATCAGAGCCTTAGAATGTTCCGTCGAAGCATCCCAAAAAAGGTCCGGGTTGTAATGGAAAACAGGTTGGCGCGCGACGCCCGTGATCTTCCATTGGCCCACCGGCAGCGGGTCGTGTTGACTACCGATGCTTGCCGGATATTGCGCGATCAGTTTTCCGCGCGCGTCAAACGCGCTGACGGTGGATTCCGATTTCGACACCACGACTTTCGCAGCACGAGCCGTCCGTTGATCGCGAATGCCGGGCACCAACAGCTCCTCACCTGCTGTCTCGAAGGTCGCTTGCGGATTCAGCGCCTTTAGCACCTGCGGACTGCAATGAAATTTTTCCGCGAGTCCTTCAAGCGCAGACGTGTAGCCCAGATGTTCGAGCTTGCTCTTCTCCATCATGTCCGCCGGGATTTCGACGAACGGTCCTTTCACATCCTCGGCTCCGATCGTGTAAGGGACCAATGCCGGCGACGCGTCGGTGTTTAAGGCGGTCCACGCCGCCCGGTCCATCCGGCCAGTGGCAGGCAAGCTATGCGACTGTTGAAACGCTTTCAACGCGCGCGACGTATTTGTTCCTAGCGTTCCATCGATTTCTCCACTCGAAAAGCCGGCGCGATCAAGCAGGATTTGTGCTCGCAAAGCCGATGAGCCATTGGCTGTGGGAAGCGGAGCGCCCGGATCGTTCACGACTGTCGGATTAATACCCGCAGCGTGCGGCTTTACGGATGCCGCTTTAGATTTCGAATATGCCGGCACCGGCCGCTTGGGCCGTTCCGCGACTGCGGAGACTGCGGTCGCCAGAATCATCACCAGAAGCAGTTTCATAATAGGCCCTGACTATGAGAGCCACGGGCCCGATGGAACGTTTCGGAGGACGTGCTATTGTGGCCCTCGAAGGAGGGAACATGCTGCACGCAGTTCGTGTTTCAATGGCGCTCCTGTTTACGGTCTCAGGGGGGCACGCAGCGGCTGAAAAATCCCCGACCATTGTGATCGGATTCGTGGGCGGAATGGTTCGTCACGACGATCGGACGCACACCGAAGTGCAGCTCGCGGAAAACCTTCGGCGCGACTTTCCGGAGAGTGTGTATGTGGCTGTTTTTGAGAATCGACGACGCGAAGCCGCGCGCCGCGAAATCCGTCGCAGATTGGGCTCGCATCGTGAAGGAGCGCGCGTAATTCTATATGGGCACAGTTGGGGCGCAGCTTCAGTCGTGACACTGGCTCGCGAACTCGAGCGAGACGGAATCGCCGTACGGCTCACCGTGCAGGTAGACAGTATTCGCAAATTCGGCCAGGACGATTCCGTGATTCCGTCCAACGTCTCGGAGGCGGTGAATTTCTATCAACCTCGAGGCATGCTGCGCGGCCGCCGGGAAATTCGCGCTGCGGATCCCGAGCGCACCCAGATCCTCGGTAACTATCGGATCGATTACCAAGGCAGCCCGATCCAGTGCGCTGAATATCCCTGGCATGCGCGCGTATTCGCCAAGCCGCACATCCAGATCGAGTGCGATCCAGGCGTGTGGAATCGGATCGAGGCGTTAATTCGGTCGAAGTTGTAGATGGTTATTCGCCCACCTGCTTGAGCAGCCGCGTGGCTTCGTCCACCTGCGCGACCAGCGCCTTCAGCGCCTGCGCCACACGCCTAGATTCGCGATTCGCCTCGTCCCAACGCTGCGCTTCTACCGCCTCACGCACACCGGGCAGCGTCTTAGCGCCGTAACCCGTGTAGAGCCCCGGTGCATAAAGCTGGTGACGATACCAGTCGCGGCCCGGCAGCCCGTCGGGCAGCAGCAGCGTCCGCTCGGCGCGCTGCAACGCGTCGTTGACTTTGACCAGTTTCTCAGGCGCGATCGACGCCGCGCGACGTGAAACCGCCGCCAGCTCGTCATCATATAAACGCGCCGCGGTAGTGAGCCGCGTCAGTTGCGCGAGCACTTCGTTGAAATCGATGGGCGTGGTCTTGGCTTCCTTCTGGATTTCGGTAACGTAGGTTCGCACCATGCGCGCCAATGTTCCGAATTCGAACGGCAGCACCGGCGCATCCGCCAGCCGCGTCAGCGTGGTGGTCAGCACTTGCGCCAGGGCTTTTCCGTACACGAAGTCGCCATCCGAATATGTCGTGTACCAGTGGAAGCTGTCGTAAATCGAGTGATACACGCCGCCCGGATCCGCGCCGCCGAAACCCAGATTCAGACTAGCGATTCCGACGTGATCGACGAACGCGACGTAATCCGAACCCGACCCGAGTGCGCCCAGATGAAATTCGTTGATCTGCGGTTCCCCGCCCGAGGGCGCGGCTCGCCGGCGCGGCGCAGCGTCCAGCAGACTCTTCTTCGTGACCGGATCGGCCGAATCGCGCATCACTTCTTTCATAAATGCCTCGAGCGAGTGCGATCCGGACGCGCTCAATGCGCCACGACCATTGGTATCCGAATTGATATACACCACCGCCTTGCGCTCGATTTCTTCTTTGTGTTTCTCCACCCACTCCGTCGAACCGACCAGCCCAAACTCTTCGCCATCCCACAGCGCCAGCATGATGGTCCGTTTCGGCTGCCAGCCCTGCTTGCGCATCAGCGACAACGTCCGCGCGGTTTCAAGCAGCGCCGACGCACCGCTTAGCGGGTCGCTCGCGCCATTGACCCAGGCATCGTGATGATTGCCCCAGATGATCCACTGATCCGGGTAGACCGAACCGGGAATGGTCGCGATCACGTCGTGTACCGGCTTGTTGGTCCAATCGAAGTCCAGCTTGAAATGCACGGTCGCGCCTGGCCCCGCGTGATAGGTTATGGGCAGCGCTCCGCGCCAGGCTTCGGGAACCACGGGACCGCCCAGCGCGGCCAGCAACGGTTGCGCGTCGCCGTAGGAGATCGGCATTACGGGAATCTTGAGCAACACTTTCGATTCCGCGCGCGTGAGGCGCTTGACTCCGGGCTCGGCCGCATAGCCGGGCGTAAGCGGATCTCCGGGATAAATCGCCATGTCCATCACACTGCCGCGCTGCACTCCCTGCGACGGGCGCATCGGGCCCTTGGGATAAACGTCACCTTGAAAATATCCGTCGTCGCGCGGATCGGAATAAATCAGACAGCCGACCGCGCCCATTTCCTGCGCGACCTTCGGTTTCACGCCGCGCCAGCTTCGCCCGTAGCGCGCGATGACGATCTTGCCCTTGACGTCGATGCCCTGCTGCTTGAGCCATTCGTAGTCTTCGGGCACGCCGTAGTTCACGTACACCAGCGGCGCGGTGACGTCGCCAGTCGCGGAGTACGCGTTGTAAGTCGGAAGCTGGCCGAGGTCGCCGCTATTAGGATCGTCGGCGACAACGGGCTCTTTGAGCTGTGCGCGGAAGCGCGTCGGGGCGGTCATTTCGAGCGTTCGCGCCGTGGGATATGGCAGCAGCGCTTCGAACGTTTCGATGCGCGCGTCGAGCCCCCACTCTTTCAATTGCGCCACTGCGTACTCCGCGACGGCCCTCGATCCGGGCGATCCGGCGTGATGCGGCTTGGCCGACATTCGCTCCATGTAGGTGCGGATGCGTTGCGGTTGGGGCAGATCTTTGGCGCTAGCCTCACGATCGTGCTGGGCTTTCCATTGATCGGGAGCGAAGCCTCGGAGGGGGGGCTGAGCGACAAGTGGGCAGACCAGCAGGGTGATAAGAAAGATGCGCATGAACCCCGCAGTCTAACATTGCCGAGTTGTGATTCTGGCCTGCTTACCTGCCTACGATTGCAGTGTGACTACGATCATAGTAGCCTAAACTCCGTCACAGTTGATCAGCCATGCCCCACCCTAAACTGACGAAGTTGGAACTTCAAGTCCTCGAAGCATTGTGGGAAAAGGGGATATGCTCCGTTCGCGAGATTCAGGAAGCCTCTCCCGAGCTCGGTCGTCTGGCCTACACCACGGTCCAGACCATCGTATATCGTCTCGAACGGAAAAAGGTCCTGCGATGCGTCAAGCGCATTAGCAACGCCAACATCTTTGAAGCGGCAATTTCTCGAAAGGACGCGCAACGGCGTCTGATCGACGACCTGCTCGCGTCATTCGGTCGCGGCCGAGCCAAGCTGGTCATGGCACACCTGGTGGAATCCGGCGAACTCACACTTGACGACGTGAAGGAGGCCGAGCGCGTCCTCCGAAAGTCATCAGGAAAGGACAAATCGCAATGATCCCTGCCGATTTATCGCCCCTCGCGAACCATCTCTGGCAATCTACCCTCTTTGCCGCAGTCGCTTGGCTACTGACGCTGACGCTGCGCAGGAATCGGGCAGCCGTGCGGTACGGCCTGTGGCTGACGGCGTCGGTAAAGTTCCTAATTCCGTTTTCACTGCTGGTGAGCGCAGGCAGTCAATTTGGACTAACGACCACACCTGCGATCGCCGAAGCTCCGTTTTCGATCGTGGTGGAGCAGATCAGCCAGCCTTTTGCGGCGCCCGCGCGCGTGGTTCCGATGGTTACCGCGGCGCCGTCAAATCCGTTTCCGTTAATGCTGTTCGCCGTATGGCTCTGCGGTTTTGTGATCTGCGCGATTATGTGGCTCCGGTCGTGGCGACGCTTCCGCGCGGCGCTTCGCTCAGCCACGCCACTGCGTCTCGACCTGCAGATTCCCGTAATGACGTCGCCCACTCGTCTCGAACCGGGCGTAATCGGCATCCGTAAACCGATCTTGCTGCTGCCGCAGGGGATTGCGGATCGCCTGACACCCGCGCAGTTGCAGTCGATTCTCGCGCACGAGCTCTGTCATGTCTGCCGGCGCGACAATCTCACCGCGGCGATTCACATGTTGGTCGAGTCGATCTTCTGGTTCCATCCCTTGGTGTGGTGGATCGGCGCGCGACTGGTCGACGAACGCGAACGCGCCTGCGATGAAGAAGTGGTTCGGTCGGGCAGCGAGCCGCAGGTGTATGCCGAAGGAATTCTGAACGTCTGCAAGTTCTATCTGCAATCTCCGCTCTCCTGCGCATCCGGAGTGACGGGCGCCGATCTCAAGAAACGAATCGAGGCAATCGTGAACCACCGCATTTCGCTGCGGCTGACGCTCGCCAGAAAATCTCTGCTGGCGGCCGCAGGGATGGCGGCCTTAGTCGGTCCCGTGCTTGTCGGCATCCTGCACGTACCTCAGAGCCGCGCTCAATCTAAGGGCGAGGCACTGACGTTCGAGGTGGCGTCGGTCAAACCTTCGGATCCAAACGTGAGGCGCATCAGCATGGGATACACGCCGGACGGTGGCTTGAAGGCGGTAAATGTCACCCTTAAGGAACTCATTGCTAACGCGTACAACATCGTATGCGGCAAGTTCTGCGATGACGAACGCATCTCTGGGGGGCCCAAGTGGATCTATTCTGACCGATTCGACGTCGTGACCAAGGGTCCGCAACTCCCGCAGCCGGGCCGGGCAACGCGAGAACAGATCCGCCAGTGCGTGCAGGCATTGTTGGCCGACCGCTTCAAACTGGTGATCCGGCGCGAAACCCGGGAGATGCAGGTCTATCACCTGGTGGTGGCCAAGAAGGGGTCCAGGCTCAAGGAATATACTGGCGACGACCAAAATGGAGGGATCGGAGGAAATCGTCCCGGCCAACTGATTGGCGAGAGGACGTCGCTGTATGGACTGGTAGCCAACCTGACAGGCATGCTCGGGCGCCCTGTGATCGATCGGACCGGATTGACCGGACGCTATGACTTCAAACTGGAATGGACTCCAGAGATGCTCCCCGACAGAAAGGGCCCGGATGGTACTGGAGAAAAAGTTGGCGCAAGTGCGCCTGGGATCTCCGATCCTTCGATCTTCACGGCACTTCAGGAACAGCTTGGACTGAAGCTCGAATCTCAAAAGGGCCCAGTGGAAGTCGTCATCATTGAGCGCGCGGAAAAGCCGGCTGCGAACTGAACCATCGCGGGCAGCCTCAAGGTCCTCAGAATCCAGTTCCCGCCCTCCCGTCGAATCCGCTTGACTTCCCCCCACGCCCAGTGCAACATGATTGTAATCGACAGCGTTACCGCTAACGCTAGCGATATCTAAAGGGGCAGAGGAGCACAACATGCGAACCGTAACTCAGTTTGTTTCGGCGGCCGTGATCGCCATCGCCAGCCTGACTTTCGCGCTGCCAACGCACGCGCAGGTCCTATATGGATCGATCGTGGGCCAGGTGGCCGATTCCTCCAATGCGATTGTGCCCGGCGCGACAGTGCGCCTCACTAATAATGAAACTGGTCAGACCCGCCTCGCGACCACTAACGCATCCGGCGAGTACACTTTCCAGACGCTGCCCGGCGGAACCTACGACATCACCGTCACCAAGGACGGATTCCAGACCTTCTCCGCCAAAGGAGTTTCGCTGGCCGCCGGCCAAGTCGCGCGCATGGATGCCACGCTCCGGCTGGGAGCGGTTACCGAAACCATCTCGGTAAACGCAGAAGCCGCCGCCCTTCAGACCGATCGCGCCGAAGTGCGCAGCGAGGTCACCGCCAAGCAGCTCGAAAATCTGCCCACGCCGCTCGGACGCAATTACGAAAACCTGCTGGTCATGGTGCCCGGCTTGTCGCCACCCGCGAACAACCACTCGGTCGCGGTGAATCCGTCGCGCGGACTGAGCTTCAGCGCCGCCGGCACAACGCGCAATTCGAACAGCGTGCGAATCGAAGGCGCGATCGCCAACAACACCTGGCTCCCGCACGTGAACGCGTACGTGCCCGCGCTCGAGGCCATCGAAAGCGTGAGCGTCGTCACCGGGAGCTTCGATGCGGACCAGGGACTCTCCGGCGGCTCGTCGGTGAACGTGCAGATGAAGAGCGGCACTAACCAAGTGCACGGCTCCGTTTTCGAATATCACTCCGACAATGCGATCAAAGCCAAGCCGTTTTTCATCCCCGCCGGACAGCAGAAGCCCAAGGCGATCAACAACCAGTTCGGCGCGACCTTCGGCGGTCCGATCAAAAGGAACAAGCTGTTCTATTTCGCGAGCTACGAAGGCAGCCTGGACCGGCAGAGTGCAGCGCAGATCCTGACCGTTCCCACGGCAGCGATCCGCGCGGGCGATATGTCTGCGTCCGCCAACGCGATTTACGATCCGCTGACGGGCGCAGCCGACGGCAGCGGGCGCACCCCCTTCGACAACAAGCGCGTGCCCACCGCGCGCATCGATCCGATCGCGACCAAAATCCTGGCCGACCTCCCGCTTCCGAATCTCCCCGGTCTCACCAATAACTTCTACGCCAACGGCCCGTTCGCTTTGTCACGCCACAAGCTCGACACGAAGGGCAACTGGAACGCGACCGATAAACTTACCTTTACCGGGCGCTTGGGATGGCTGGATTATTCGTTTGAGAATCCTGGCGCATTCGGGAAGCTCGTAGGCCCCGGCGTCAGCAGCGCGGCCGGTAAGCTCGGACCGGGTTATGGCGATACTTACTCGCTGACCTTCAGCAGCACGTACGCGATTCGACCCAGCCTGATCCTGGACGGCTATATTTCCTGGACCCTGATCAACACCAACGCCGAGCCGCCGCGCCTGGACGAGAAGCTCGGGCTCGATTATCTCGGCCTTCCCGGCACCAACGGACCTTCGCGCGAATACGGCGGGTGGCCGCAGTTCAGCGTAACCAGTTACGCCGCCATGGGGAACCCGGGCAGCGGCAGCGCCGGCGGTCCCGTGGTCGAACGCAATCGCCAGCGTCAATACACCGCGAACTTGTCCTGGACCAAAGGCACCCACAGCTTCAGGTTCGGCGGCGATATCGTGCGCCAGGGGCTGAATCGTTTTGAGACGGGCGCGAGCGCAGGCGCATTCACCTTCGACGGCGGCGCGACCGCTTTGCGCGGCGGTCCATCATCAAACCAGTTCAACAGCTTCGCCACCTTCCTGCTGGGCTTTCCGACCGCGATTCAAAAAAGCTTGATCCCGTTCGATAACAATCGCAACACCACCAAGAGTTATTCCTACAGCTTTTTCGCGAAGGATCAATGGCAGGCCACTCGCAAGCTGACTCTTTCCTACGGCGTTCGTTGGGATCGCTTCCCCATGGGCTCGCGCGAAAGCCGCGGCCTCGAACGTTACAACTTCGATACCAACCAGATGCTGATCTGCGGCGTCGCCAACGTCCCCAAGGATTGCGGATACGACATCCCGTGGACCAATTTTTCACCGCGCGTCGGTCTGGCTTACCGCGTGACCGATTCGTTCGTGATCCGCGCGGGTTACGGCATCAACTACGATCCGTATCCACTGGCATTCGTGCGCGATCTGATCGGCAACTATCCGTCGGGACTCAATCTTTCGCTGACCGCCGCGAATAGTTTCCAATTCGTCTCACCGTTGAAGAACGGAATTCCTGCAATCGTGGTTCCCGATATCAGCAGCGGGATCATCCCGGTTCCCGCCGCCTACGCAGCGCGCGCGCTCACTCAGGAAGTCAAGCGCGGCTACATCGAGTCGTTCAACTTCACGCTACAGAAGCAACTGCCGTGGGGCTTCACGGGACAAGCCGGCTACGTAGGATCGCGCCAAATTCACATCAGCCAGATCCTGAACCTCAACGCCGGCCAGGTCCTCGGTGCGGGCACCGCGGGCCAGCCATTTTTCCAGAAGTTCGGGCGAACGGCGAATACAGAACTGCTGGGCCCGGTGGGCACCAACAAATACGATTCGCTCCAGACCACTTTGACCCGGCGCTTCTCGAAGGGCTTCCAGGCACAGGTTTCCTACACCTGGTCGAAGGTGATCGGGATTTGTTGCGACGAGCTCAGCGACAATCCGCCGCGCGTGCAGGCACTCTCCTTCTTCGGATTGAATCGCGCGTTGATGCCGTATGACCGAACCCACAACTTCAACGCGTCTTTCGTCGCCGAGCTTCCGTTCGGAAAAGGTAAGCCGATGCTCAATGGCGGACTTGGTTCTGCCATCGCAGGAGGCTGGCAGGTGAATGGCCTCCTAAGCATCTATTCCGGTTCACCGTTTACGGTCACCGCGAGCGATACGCTCAGTCTGCCGGGCAGCAACCAGCGTGCCGACCAGATCAAACCGTCGGTTGCGATCTTCGGCGATCCCGCGTCGTATTTCGATCCGTTGGCGTACGCGCCCGTGACTGGCGCGCGCTTCGGGACCTCGGGCTACGATTCACTGCGTGGACCTGGCACGAAGAATTTCGATTTCAGCCTCTACCGGACGTTCAGAATCACTGAGCGGTTCAGCGCGCAATTCCGCGCGGAAGCGTTGAATCTGACCAACACGCCGCACTTCTCGAATCCTGGTTCGAACGTCTCGAATCTGCAGTTGAATACGGACGGCTCGGTCCGGAACCTGGGTGGCTTCACGGTGATCACCAGCACCAGCGGCATCGGACGCGAAGGTGTCGACGAGCGCGTGTTCCGCTTCGGGCTCCGGATCGCGTTCTAGTGATCGAGTTCAGTGGGCAGGCGATCTTCTCGCCTGCCTATCTCCGGCACTAGAGCTGCCATCGGGCGACCGGCCCTCTACGGGCGTTTCTCGCGCAGCAGCTCTTCGATGTCGCCGATCTTGTCGCCGAGCATATTCAGTTTCCGCGCCAGTCCCTGGATCTCCGATTCCGCGCGAACGTTCACGTTGTAGTCGAGTTCGCTGCGCAGCCGATCTTTAGCGTCCTGGCGATTCTGACTCATCATGATGACCGGCGCCTGGACTGCCGCGAGCATGGAGAGAAACAGGTTGAGCAAGATGAAAGGGTACGGATCCCATGCGGATTTGCCAAGTAGCGCGTTGGCGGCCGTGTAGGCAATCAGGATGGCGGCGAACAAAATGATGAATCGCCACGAACCGCCGAATCGCGCGACTGAATCGGCAAGCCGTTCGCCGTAGGTGGCTTCCTCCTCGATCAACTCGTTGGGGTTGCGGCTGGCACGCACACGCACCAGCTTCTGCGAACCATGAAATTGCTTGCCCAGCACGGTCAGCAGATCCATACCGGCTTGTGGCTTGCGCTCGAGTAGCACGGTGATGTCGTTACGGTCCACCTCGATACATTCGGTGGCCTCGACCGCCACTGCTTCCGTCTGGTGGACGGTCTGATCCAGCATGGAGGCAAACCCGAAGAATTCGCCGATGCCGGGCTGATCGACCAGCACTTCCTGATGGTCTTCATCCACGGTGCTCACGCGTACACTACCCGAAACCATAACGTACGCGCGGCCGCCGGGATCGCCCAGTTTGTAGATACGCTGACGTGGGGCGAATTGCTTCAATTCGACTTGTCCGGCCAGCACTGCAATTTCTTCGTCATCGAGCAGCGCAAATAAAGGAACGTTGCGCAAAACCTCAGGACTACATGCCATATTTCACCTCGATAGTTAGTTCGTACTTGGGGGGAAAAGCTTGTCGGTGCGACTGAGTAGCCAGCGGGCGCGGCGCTGCATAACCAGGTTCAACTGGCGATTCTCCGGGGACTTGTTAAGGTCCACCTTGACAGCCACGTTCAGCATGCTCTGAAATTCCGCCTTGTTCTTCTGAAAAACCAAGACGTTCTCTGCGTAGCCCACATATGGTCCGGCGAGTTTGTCGCCGGCCAGCGCAACCGACCGGTCGAAATGCGTCTTGGCGCGTGAGGCCCGGTCCGGCGCCGGATTCAGCTTCGACATTTCATAGGTGATCAGGAAGGTGTGAATCACGCCGTCTTCGTAAGCCTCGTCCAGTTCCAATACGCGCGCGGCCAGCGCCTCGAAGCGCGGAATTTCCGGCATCATCATAAAGTCGCGCGACGCGGACAGCGCCGCCGCCCAGGAGAGCGCCGTCCAATACGCGAATGGCACATCGGTCTTCTTGAGTTCAGCCACCGCCGTTTTGGCGTTCTGTTTGAGCTTCTCGGTGAAACCGGGATGATGCAGTTCGAGCCCGCTGAGTCCATAGTTACGCCCGCGTAGGTACAGCTTGGCGGCACGCTGCCGCATTACCAGCGCTGCCCCGCGGTCGCGATCTTCAAGCTCGTCGGCCTCTTCCTGCACGAACGCGTAGGCGTATTGCGTGAATCCCTTGGAGGCCGCCAGCAGCAATTGCCCGTTCCGCGGATCTCCGGCCAGCAGCGTTTCAACCAGCTTCAAGCTGAACGGGACCGCGCTGCGGATCAACTCGGGATCGTCGTCGGCGGCAAAGGTATCACCGATGCCCGACAGCGCGTTACCGAGTTGCTTGATGGCGTATTTCTTGACGGAGCAGCCCGCCAGCGTGAAGAGTAGTGCAGTAAGAATGACCCGTCGCATCTCGTCCAGTGTACGATTTGTCCTGGAGGGCGGGCGATCTTGTCGCCTGCCTTTATAGCCCGGGCCTCAGCAGAACTTTGAGAACACCCTTGGTAGCGGCGTGCTCAAACGCCCTCGGAGCCTGATCAAGCCTGAATTCCTCCGAGATCAGCGGTGCGACCAGCACTTTACCGGACGCCAGCAGCGGGATCGCTGCTTCGAATCTCCCGCATCGCGACCCGACCAGCGTGATCTCATTGACGATCGCTGGAGCAGTATCAATCGCCACCAATCCATGCACCGTCGACTTCATTACCACCGTACCGAGCGGCTCGCACATTTCGATCGCGGCGTTGAGCCCCGCTTGCGAGCCAGTAGAATCGACCACCATCGGCCAGCGTCGCGCCGGCAATTTTTTCGGAAGAAGCTCGGTCGTGACCCCCGTCGGTTCGACGATTCTTAGCTTGTGCTTGTGGCGACCATACAGATGCACTCGCGCCCCGTGCGCGGCGAGCACCTGAGCGATTAGCAACCCAAGCTTTCCATCGCCCAGCACCGCGATCTGCTGCCCGCGCTCGATCACGACTTGATCCACAATCTCACACGCAGCGGCAACCGGCTCGATGAAGACAGCGTGTTCCGTCGGGAGTGACGCGGGCACCCGATGCAGATTGGCGACGGGCAGCGTGAGGAATTCGCGGAACGCACCAGGATGCTTGACAATCCCGAGCACGCTTCGCTGCGGACAGTGGCGGCCGAGCCCCCTCGCGCACCAGTCGCATTTCCGGCAGGCGAGATTGATCTCGCCTGCGACGCGTTCCCCTACCCAACCAGCCTCATCGGTCTCCACGACTTCGCCGACGAACTCATGACCGGGCGTGCCGGAAAATCCGTAGTATCCACGCTGGAGTTGAAGATCGGTGGAGCAGATTCCCGCAGCGAGCATGCGAATTCGTGCGAATCCCCGTGGCACACGTGGCAACGGAGCGCGTCGAATCTCCACCCGGCCTTTTTCAAGATGAACGGCGAGCATCGTAACCTACAATAATGGCCCGTCTAGTGTGCTTCGAGCAAAGTTGCCGCGCGGAGTATTCGATTACCGACGTGCTGTACAACTGCCCAAAGTGCGGCGGGCTGCTGGACGCCGCGTACCCGGGCCTCACCGTCGACCCGCCTGAACTGCGCAGCCAGTTCCGTGAAAGGCGCATGAGCAACAACCCGTTGGACGCAAGCGGAGTGTGGCGCTATCGCGAACTGTTTCCGTTTCTCGAAGACTATTCGCAAGTCGTGACGCTGCGCGAAGGCGACACACCGCTACTTGACGCAGGCGCGGCTGCCGCGTACGGCGGACTCGATCGGCTCACGTTCAAGCACCAGGGATACAATCCCACGGGGTCGTTCAAGGACAACGGAATGACCTGCGGGGTCGCGCAAGCACGACGGCTCGGTATGAAGCGCGTCGCGTGCGTGTCCACGGGAAACACCTCCGCGTCGATGGCTGCGTACGCCGCGGCGGGCGGACTCGAGGCGCTAATCTTTCTGCCCCACGGCAACGTTTCGTTCGGAAAACTCGCCCAGGCGCTTGAGTACGGAGCGCGCACGCTGGAAGTAGAAGCAAACTTCGACGAAATCCTAGCTTTAATTCGCGTGCTCGCGGAGCGGCTAGGAATCTACCTCTTGAACTCGGTGAATCCTTTCCGCATCGAGGGCCAGAAGAGCATCATCATCGAAATGCTGGACCAGCGCGACTGGCACACACCGGATTGGATCGTGCTCCCGGGCGGAAACTTAGGAAACACGTCGGCATTCGGCAAGGCTTTACGCGAATTGCACCAGCTTGGATTCATCGAGCGCATTCCGAGGCTGGCGGTGATCCAAGCCGAGGGCGCAGCTCCGTTCTACGATTTCGTTCGCGTCGGTGGCGATTTCAAACCGGTGCCGAAGCCCGAGACACTGGCCACCGCGATTCGAATCGGCGATCCGGTTTCATGGCCCAAAGCATTGCGTGAAATTCGCGTAACCAACGGAGTTGTGGAACAGGTAAGCGAACAGGAGATCGCGGACGCGAAAGCGCAGATCGGGCGCTGCGGAATAGGCTGTGAACCCGCGTCGGCAGCGACCCTCGCTGGAATCCGCAAGCTGACCGCGGCGGGTGTAATCGACCGCAGCGCGGGCGTCGTCGCGGTGCTGACTGGTCATGTATTGAAGGACCCCGATTACAGCGCGAAATACCACACCGGCAAGCTGGAAACACCGGGCGGCGCGAAACTGCAGTCGACCTTCGCAAATCGATCGGTTGTCGTGCCGAACGACATCGAGAAAATCGCGGCCCTGTTAAGGTAGCGTTCGCGGCGGCAATTTCGGATTGAGCGCCTTGCGCGCACTCTCGATTCCGGAGACTGGCAATTTCGAAGAGTCAAGCAACCCAAGCTGCACCAGCACCGACGCCTGATCCCAGTAGATGTGTTCGTGCGCGAGCTTGCCATCGCGGAATTTCACGATCACCACCAGCGGAACTTCAACGCGTTTTCCGGTGGGCTCGATCCCCGGCAGCATCCAGTCCATGCGAACGGTGTGCGTGAACTGAAACACCATTTCGTCGACAAGCTGATCCTCGCCGATCGTCCGCGAGATGGGCTGCAGCGTCGTATCCGGCGGCATCTGCGGAATGAAGTGCTTTGAGTAAAACTGATCAAGCTGGGCTTTCCCGACCCCACCGGTAAGCACCGGGATGTGATTCACGTACGCGTCGTCGACCATCGTATCGAGCGTGTGGGCGGTCGACCGGGTGGAGAACTCGTGCTTGATGTGCTCTTCCCAAATCTCAGCGAGCGAGTGCGGCATGCGCAATAGAGTAACGCAGGCGCGGTTATAATCGGGAGGTGAAGAAAGCGATCCTGTTGTGCGCCGTGGTGTTGCTGGCGGCCTGTGCGCGCGACATTCAAAACAAAGAGGCCGTGCGCCAAGCAGTGCTCGATTCCTTGCGCGCGCGCGCCCAGGAAACCGGATTGAACATGGACGGAATGGAAGTGGACGTCACGGCCGTCTCGTTCGCCAAGGATCA
The DNA here is from genome assembly GCA_036006545.1 of Bryobacteraceae bacterium. Classification (GTDB taxonomy): domain Bacteria; phylum Acidobacteriota; class Terriglobia; order Bryobacterales; family Bryobacteraceae; genus Palsa-187. Next base: position 12,652 of record DASYPO010000273.1, on the reverse strand, counting down.
GGCGCGTGCCACGGTGATGTTTCGCGTAAAAGGCGCGGCGCAACAGCAACCCGTCCGCGTCGAGTATTTGTTGGATCGCCAGAGTAACAAATGGGTGGTTCGCAGCCGCGGCGAAGCTGGTGGATCGCCTCACGACGGCGGCGGCCCGCCACCAGCGCAACCGGCCAATCCGCCCGGAGGCGCTTTGCCACCCGGTCACCCGCCTCTCGGCAAGCAGTGATCCGAACCGTCGCGGTATTGGGCGGTGGTCCCGCAGGTGCATTCGCCGCGGAGCAACTCGCGCGCGGCGGCGTCAAAACTCTGCTGTTCGACGAAAAACTCGCGTGGGAAAAACCGTGCGGCGGCGGCCTGAGCTACAAGGCCTATCGCGATTATCCATTCTTGGCGACCAGCGCGACAGCCAAGCGACTGATCCCTGAGACGACGCTCAGCACTCGATCCGCGGGCGAAGTGCGGATGAGACTTCGGCATCCGCTGATCATCTACTCGCGCATCGAGCTGAACGGGATGCTTCTGCAGCGAGCCGAACAGGCCGGCGTAGCGATCGAAAAGACGCGGGTGATGGGATTGGAGCCGACTGCCGCAGGCTGGCGCGTGCGGACGCGGTCGGGTCCGGTCGAGGTCGACTATTGCATCGTCGCGACAGGTGCGCGGAATCCCCTGCGCGACTTCGGCACGCACTATACGGCCGAAGACACAATGAGCACCCTGGGTTATTACGTGTCCGGGTCACAAGCGCACATCGACATTCAATTCCTCGCGAATCTGGAAGGCTACATCTGGGTGTTTCCGCGTTGCGACCACCTATCGGTCGGGATTTGCGGGAAGGGCGCTCCCGCGAAGGTGTTGCGCGACCGGCTGGAGTTATTTCTACGCGATCGCGGGATCCCGTTCACCGGTGAGCGATTCTACAGTCACGTGCTGCCGTCGTTAACGCAATCGAGTTGGGCGGCGAATCGAGTGGCGGGCGACCGATGGATGGCCGTGGGCGACGCCGCTGGGCTCGTGGATCCTGTGACGGGCGAGGGTTTGTACTACGCGATCCGGTCGGGCGATTTGGCTAGTCGCGTCCTGCTTGACGACCGGACGGGCGTAACCGACAAAGCCGAGTCATACAGATCGTCACTCGCAAGCGAGTTCACCGACGACCTGCGCTGCGCCTCCCGCATGGCCCGGCGACTGTACCTGGGAAACTTCGCTTTAGGCAGCATGCCGGATCGATTGATTCAAATGTCGCGCCGCAGTGCTCTTTTGCGTGATGTCGTGCAGGATCTGTTCGCCGGCATCCAGCCTTATACGACTCTGAAGAGCACGCTCAAAAATCGATTCACAGGAACGATGACCGAAGTTTTGGCGAGTTTCGTGCAGCGGCGCGTTGAAATCTAGAGCGCGGGGTCCGCAGCGGGCAGATCGTTGTCGCGCAGCGCGCGGCTGTGGAAACTCAGTTTGCGATTCTCATACCACTCGGAAAATTGCTGCAGCGGCGCCCATAGCAAACCCGCGCGACCCATGATGAGCTGCCGCAGCGTGAGAAACGTTTCTTCGCCGCGGAGGACCTTGCAGAACATGTTCCACACGGCGTCGTTGTCCTTGAGCAACATGAACAGCGCCTTTGGGAACGTGACGGAAACGCTCAGAAGCTGGCGCGCGCGTCGAATCTCGCGCCCGATTTCGTTGCGGATTCTTTCGTCATAAGAATCCGGTTGCCGATCCGCGCCGCCCAATTGCTCAGAAAGGTAATGCGAGGCGATTTGCGCGCTGTGGCAGGCGTTCGAAATCCCTTCCCCCGTCAGCGGCTCGACCAAACCCGCCGCATCGCCTACTAGCAACATGTTGGAGGACGACAGTTTCGTCTTGGCCGTCATGGTAGGAAGCTGATGCCCGAAAAACTTCAACTGATCGAAAACATTCTCCTTGAGGATTCCTTCCGATGCCAGAAAACGATTCAAGTACGACCGCAACAGCTTGGCGATCGCGAGTGGGCACCCGACCCCGATATTAACGGAGCCGTTTTTGGGAAAGATCCAACCGTAGCCGCTGGGCAAACTTCCCCAATCGACGCGCATGCGCGAGGTGGAAACGGCGTCCGGACGTAGGCTGCCTTCGGGAACTTCGCAATAAAGAGCAACCTGCCAGTAATAGGAATCGCGCGTATTGAGCTGTCGCGCCATGATGCTGTTAGCGCCGTCCGCGCCAACCGCGTAGCGCGCGTGGATATCGCCGCGCGAAGTACCGATGGTCACGCCGCCGCCGGGCGCATCCGTTACGCCGAGCGCCTTGCAATCCTGCCACACAGTAACGCCCGCGCTCTGTGCGTGATTGAGGAGCAGCTCATCGAATTCGGTACGCAGCACGCCTGACACCAGCGTGTTTGCGCAGGACCGCGTAATAGGCTCGCCCAAGCTATAGCTGAACGAAACTTCACGGAAATCGCTGCGAATCGCGGAGCGCCATTCGGCCGGCAGACTGAGACACGCCCGCTCCTGAATACCGCCGCCGCAGGGTTTATCGCGAGGAAATTTCTTGGCGTCGATCAACAGCACGCGTATGCCGCGGCGGGCCAGATGATAAGCGGTCAGCGAACCCGCAGGTCCGCCCCCGACGACTGCTACGTCGAAACGACTCGGTTCCAAAGTTAATCTCAGTACTGAGTTTATACTACTGGGAGCATGACGACGAAGAACTCCGAGGCGTTGTTCGCGCGGGCACAGGCGTGTATTCCCGGCGGTGTGAATTCGCCCGTGCGGGCTTTCAAAGGCGTGGGCGGCGTGCCGCGATTCATCGTGCGCGGCGACGGATCCCGAATCTATGACGCGGACAGCAATTCGTATATCGATTACGTGGGTTCGTGGGGGCCGTTGCTGCTGGGGCATTGTTTTCCAGCGGTGATCGCCGCCGTGCAGAGCGCGCTGGCCGGCGGTACCAGCTTCGGCGCGCCGACCGAGCGCGAAGTGGACCTGGCCGAGCTCATTACGCGCTGCGTTCCGTCGATGGAGATGGTGCGGCTCGTCAATTCAGGAACAGAAGCGACCATGAGCGCCCTGCGACTAGCTCGTGGTTTCACCGGACGAGATCTGACAATCAAATTCGAAGGCTGCTATCACGGGCACGTCGATTCCTTGCTCGTCAAAGCCGGCTCGGGAATGGCGACGCTGGGAATAGCGGACACGGCGGGCGTGCCTGCGGGTATTGCAGCAACTACCGTCGCGCTGCCGTTCAATTCGATCACGGCCCTTGAGCAAACATTCGCGGCGCGCGGTTCCGAGATCGCCGCGTTGATCGTCGAGCCCGTCGTCGGCAACATGGGCTGTGTTCCGCCGCTCCCCGGTTATTTGGAGGCGATGCGCGAATTGACGGCGCGACACGGGGCGCTGCTGATCTTCGACGAGGTCATGACGGGTTTCCGCCTCGCGCTTGGCGGCGCTCAGGAACGCTTCGGGATCAAGCCGGATCTGACGACGCTCGGCAAGGTCGTCGGCGGCGGTCTGCCGATCGCCGCGTACGGCGGACGCGCGGACATCATGCGCAAGATCGCACCGCTCGGGCCGGTGTATCAGGCGGGCACGCTCTCCGGAAATCCCCTGGCGGTAGCGGCTGGACTCGCGATGTTGCGGCAACTCTGCGCGCATCCGGAAATCTACGACCAGCTCGAGGCCCGCGCCGCGCAACTCACTGCGTGGGTTCCACCAGGTGTGACCGTGAATCGCGTCGGATCGATGTTCACTTTCTTCTTCACACCGGATCCAGTAACCGATTGGGAATCGGCGAAGAAGTGCGACACGGCTCGGTTCGGAAAACTATTCCATCACCTGCTCGAGAGCGGAGTCTATATCGCGCCGTCGCAATTTGAGGCTGGATTTGTTTCCGCCGCGCACAGCGAGGAAGACATTCGCCACACGGTCGAGGCGACGCGTGAGTTCTTCGCCGCCTAAAGGCCTGTGCGACACGTGCGCATTCTGCCGGACCATTCGATCCGACAGAGGATCGATTTTCCTTATGTGCGAAAAATCCTTCAGCGATCCCGCGTACGCGAAGTATCCGCGTCTGCCGGTTCTTAGCTGCGCGGGCTATCAACCGAAAAAAGCGCCAGTTGGCCGCCCGTGTGGAGAAACAGGACCCGCTGGTTCTGCGTGAATGCGCCGGAGCCGATGCGGGCGATCATGGCCGCCATGGCCTTCGCCGTGTACACCGGATCGAGCACGATTCCTTCCGTCCGCGCGAGCAGTCGCAACGCTTCCCCGCCCTCTGGCGTCGCAATTCCGTAGCCTTCGCCGACGAATTGATCATCGACTTCGATCGGTCGCTTCAGTGCAGCGCGATCGACACCCAAAAGATCGGCGATGCCCGCCACAATCTCCGCAACGTTCGACGCGATGGACCCCGCCGGATCGTCCGCGCTGACGCCAACCAGTTGCACACGCTCCTGCCCGTAGAGTTGCAATCCGGCATCGAGCCCCGCCTGCGTTCCGCCGGAGGAACTGGAATGAAAGATCGCGTCGAAGCGCGTGCCACCCTGCGCGATTTCATGCGCGGCGTGAATAAATCCCAACGCGCCTAAAGGCACCGACGCACCCAGCGGAATCGCCAACGGCTTGCGGCCCTTCACACGCAGTTCGTCGGCGATGCGCTGCATGGTGGGAGCGCGATCGTCACGCGAGGCAACCGGATGAATGGTCGCGCCGTAGAGATCGTCCAGGAACGCGCTGGCGGGCGTTTGTTCGGCCGATCCGCTCAGGATGAGATGGCACTCCATGCCGACGCGCGCCGCGAAAGCCGCCGTTACTCGGCAGTGGTTCGAGCGAATCCCGCCTACAGTCAGCACCGCGTCAGCGCCCTCGGCCTGCGCCTGCGCGAACATGTACTCTAGCTTGCGAACCTTGTTTCCACCGAAGCCCGCGCCCGAATAATCCTCGCGCTTGATGTACAGGCGTGGTCCGCCGCCAAGCGCCTCGCGCAATCTGGGCAGTTCTTCGACCACCGACGGGTAGACTCCAAAGCGCAGTCGCGGAATCTGGCGAAACTTTTTCAGAGCTTCGTTCTTCAGCTCATCGGAGAGTGCGGCGGGCTTAGGTGTCATAGAAAATCTCGAGTTCGACGGGCGATCCGGAACTACAACCAACAGTCTGCATCGCCGAAGCCTGATTAGCGGCGATCTCCAGGTAGCCGGAACTTCCGACGATCGCGAATAGTTCGCCAATCGCGGTGTCCGCGTAGGCCAATGCGAGTCGATGAATTTTCTGCGAGCCGACACGCAACTCAAACGGGCGCGTCTTGATGCCCTTGAAATGATCGATGTGAAAATTCGTGATCAGGTTGCCGAAGCGATCCACTTTGAGGATCGTACCGCCCCACACATGCTTCGAGAGTTCGCCTGGCGGGCCGCCGAGGCCACTCACAAAATCGTGGATTCGCTTTCCGAACTGGACGAGCGGGATACCGCGGGAAAGATGGGCTGCTGCCGGGGCAAACACATCACGGCCGTGAAATGTTCGACTGATATTGCGCAGCATCAGCTTAGGGTTGTCGATACTCCTCACTCTGTGAGGCGCCGCAGGATAAATCATCGACAGGACGCCGTTGTCGGGCGCAATGAAATACTGGCCGCCTGCCTCGCACAGTATCGGACGCCGCGACGTGCCCACGCCGGGATCGACGATCACGACGTGAATAGTCTTCTTCGGAAAATAACTCCACGCCTGCGCGATCACAAAAGCGGCTTCGCCCAAATTGTAGGGAGCAATCTCATGCGTGATATCGACGATTCGTGCGGCCGGTGCGATGCCTAGAATCACGCCTTTCATCGCGCCGACGAAATGGTCCGCGGCTCCGAAATCCGTGGTTAAAGTAATGAGTCCGCCAGCCATGTGCTGATAAAATCAGAAGTACACGTGCAGCGCTATTATTTCGATCACAACGCGACGACACCGGTGCTTCCGGAGGTGCTGGCCGCCATGGCGCCGGTGCTGACCGAAGTCTACGGCAACCCCTCCAGTATCCATTATTACGGCCAGATGGCGCGGCAAAAACTGGACGAATCGCGGCGCACCGTTGCCAAGTTTCTGGGCGCGACACCAGACGAGATTGTATTTACCAGCGGCGGCACCGAGGGCGACAATCTGGCGATTTTCGGCGTCGCTCGCGGCGCACACGCGGTGATTACGACCGCGGAGCATTCGGCGGTGCTGGGCGCGAGCGGGCAATTGTCGTCGATGACGAAAGTCCCGGTGGACGGCCGTGGACTGGTCGACCCCGAAGATATTCGGCGCGCGATTCGCCCCGACACGAAAATCATCAGCGTGATGCACGTCAACAACGAGCTTGGTGCGATTCAGCCCCTTGCCGAAATCGCGAAGATCACACGCGAAGCCGGTGTTTTGTTTCATTCGGACGGCGTCCAGGCGGCGGGGAAAGTTGCGATCGACGTCGCGGCGCTGGGCGTGGACCTGTACACCATTAGCGGTCACAAATTCTACGCTCCCAAAGGCTGCGGCGCTCTCTACGTTCGCAAGGGAGTTGATCTGCGACCGCTCCAGCATGGTGGTCATCATGAACGCGACCGTCGCGCCGGAACGGAGAATGTGGCTGGCGCGGTGGCGCTGGCGTGCGCCGCGCAGATCTGGATGGACGATCACGAGATAGAAACACGTCGCGTTTCGGCCCTGCGCGATCGCCTGGAGCGCGCGATTCTCGACCGCGTACCAGGTACGCACGTGAACGGTGCAGGCGCGCCGCGAACTCCCAACGTCACCAATATTCGTTTCGACGGAATCGACAGTGAGCCGCTGATGATCGCGCTGGATCTGCGCGGATTCGCGGTGTCGAGCGGGTCCGCGTGTTTGAGCGGGGCCTCTGAGCCGTCGCATGTGCTCACCGCGATCGGACTCACCAAGGAGCAGGGCCGCGCCAGCGTGCGATTTTCCCTAGGGCGATCGAACGATCAGGCGCAGGTCGACGCTCTGATCGAAGCACTCATCGAAAGCGTGAACGCACTGCGTCGTGTGGCACCGGCCTATGCCTGAGCGCACCACGGCCGTCGCGATGTCGGGCGGCGTCGACAGCTCGGTCGTCGCCGGATTACTGCAGCGCCGTGGCGACAAACTGGTCGGCCTCACGATGCAGCTCTGGAATCAGCGGCGACTTCCCGAACTCGCGACGAGCGGCCCGACCGGTCGCTGCTGCTCGATCGACGATGTTTACGATGCGCGGCACGTAGCTCAGCATCTCGGAATTCCCTATTACGTGGTGAATTTTGAACAGCGCTTCGAGGAGCAGGTCGTCAAGCCGTTTATCGACGAGTATCTTGCCGGCCGCACGCCGATTCCCTGCACGCTGTGCAACAACTTCATCAAATTCGATCAGTTCCTCGAAATGGCGGCGGGCGTCGGCGCGGAACGAATCGCGACCGGTCACTACGCGCAGTTGCGTTGGAATCCCGATAACGGACGCTGGGAAATGCTGCGCAGTGTGGATCGCACGAAGGACCAGACGTATTTCTTGTGCGGTCTGAAGCAGGATCAGCTTGCGCGAACGGAATTTCCGCTGGGCGGATTCGAGAAGTCGCAGGTTCGCGAGTTCGCGCGTGAGCTGGGGATTCCGACAGCGGCGAAACCTGACAGCCAGGAAATCTGTTTCGTTCCGAACGGCGACTACGCGGCGTTTATCGATTCGTATTTTCGCGAGCAAGGACTTTCGCCGACAGAAACGCAGGGCGAACTCGTCACCACCGACGGGCATGTCGTCGGCGAGCATGCGGGCGTGCACCATTTCACGGTAGGGCAGCGACGCGGGTTGAAGTTGGCCGTCGGCGAACCACTCTACGTGATCTCGACAGAGCCCGCAACACGGCGCGTGGTGGTTGGACGCGGCGAAGAGCTGCTGCGTGGCTCGATGCACGTGAAGGACGTTAATTGGATCTCGATCGCATCGCCCGCCGAGCCGACGCGCGCCGAAGTGAGGATCCGCAACAAGCACAGCGCAGCGGGTGCGACCATTTTCCCCACCGGCGATCCAACGCGCGTTGAAGTGCGCTTCGACGAACCGCAGCGCGCCGTCACGCCAGGCCAGAGCGCAGTGTTCTATTCCGGTGAACTCGTGCTCGGTGGTGGTTGGATTGATTGAGTTTTTGCTAGCGCGATTCGCGCTGGCGACGGTCTACCTCTTCCCCCCTTTGGCCCGCGTCTACGCGAAGCTTCTCGATCTAGCGATCCCGCGGCTACGCCGCACCGCGCTGAAGAATCTCGAAATGGTCGGCCTTGACCGTCCCAAACAGATCACCGACGGCGTGTTCGAATCCATCGCTCGGCTGCTGGTCACGTTCTCGCAGCTTCCCATCATCCAGCAGCGCAAGGTCCACAAATGGATCCGCTACGACGGGTTCGAAAACTTTAAGTCGGCGAAGGATCGCGGTAAAGGCGTTCTGGTCGCGACTGCGCACCTCGGCAACTGGGAGCTGAGTGCATTCGCCCATGCCTACATGTTCGCGCCGATGAACATCGTCGTCCGTCCGCTCGACAACCATCGTCTCGATGAACTAGTGGAGACTCGCCGTGCGCTCTCGGGAAATCGAATCATTCGCAAGAAGGAAGCCGCTCGCGAGATTCTACGAGCCTTGCATGGCGGCGAGGCAGTCGGCATCCTGATCGACCAGAACACCACCCTCGATCAAGGCGTGTTCATCGACTTTTTCGGAATGAAGGCCTGCGCGGGAACAGCGTTCGTGAAATTCGCGCACCATACCGGAGCCGCAGTGGTGCCCGGTTTCGCGCTGTGGTCGGAGACCGAGAAACGCCACGTCTTGCGCTTCTATCCGGAAATCGAAATGACCGGCGACGTGACCACCGATACGCAGCGCGTGCACACCAAGCTCGAATCGGTGATTCGCGAATATCCCGATCAGTGGCTGTGGATTCACCGGAGATGGAAGACCCGTCCGCCCGGCGAGCCGTCGCTGTACTAACGCTTTTCTTTTCGTTTCTTTGGCGTCCGCTCCGGCCCTACCAACGAAAACTGGAGCTTCTTCTCCACCGCGTCGACGCGATCCAGCCGCACTCGAACTTTGTCCCCAATCGAAAACTGCTTGCGGCTCCGTTGCCCGATGATCTTGCGAACATTCTCGTGATACTGAAACTTGTCGCCCAGCAGCGCATCCATTGCGACCAGTCCTTCGATGAACAGATCCTGAAGTTCGACGAAGAACCCGAAGCGCGTGGTTGAAATGATAAGCCCGTCGAATTCGTCACCTACGTGCTCCATCATGAACTTCACTTTCTTCCACTCCACCAGCTCGCGCTCCGCCTCCGCAGCGCGACGCTCGTTATCCGAGCAGCTGTCCGCGATCTTCCGCAGCTCATCCTCGTACTGCGACTTATCCAAATGCGCATGCAGTATGCGATGCACAATCAGATCCGGATAGCGACGAATCGGCGACGTGAAATGCGTGTAGCTTTCCGCGGCCAGTGCGAAGTGTCCCACGTTCTGATCGCTATAGCGCGCCTGCTTTAACGACCGCAACATCAGGTAACTAAGAATCCGCTCTTCTGGCTTGCCCTCGATTTTCGCCACCAGCTTCTGGTAGCTGCGCGACGTAAGATTCGGATTGTCTAGCGCGACAGAAGTTTCGCGAAATTTCTTGACTGGCGTCGCGCCGGCCCCGAGAGAATAACCGAACTGCGCGGCAACTTCTTCGAACTCCAAGACGCGCTTCGGGTCGGGCCGTTCGTGAATGCGATAGATCATCGGCAGCCCCGCGTTCTCGATATGCGACGCCACGGCCTCGTTCGCGGCCAGCATGAACTCCTCGATTAATCGATGAGCGAAATTGCGCGGCGCGCGTTTTACGCCGGTCATCTCGCCGAATTCGTCGAACTCGAGCAGCGGCTCAGGCAAATCGAAATCGATCGATCCTCGGCGGACGCGCTTGCGATTCAGAATGGTTGCCAGTTCGCGCATCAACTCGAAGCGATCGACGAGACGCGAGTAGCGCCCGCGCAACTCGGCATCGCCCTCTAGAATCCCGTGAACGGCGGTGTAAGTCATTCGCTCCACGCTACGAATCACCCCGCGTGTGAATTCCTGCGAGACCACGTCGCCGCGTCCGTCGATCTCAAGCAGAGCCGACAACACCAGACGATCTTCGTTCGGCCGCAGCGAACATTGATCGGTGGACAATTCCACCGGCAGCATCGGAACGGCTCGATCCGGAAAGTAGACGCTGGTCCCCCGCTCTAACGCTTCGCGATCGATGGGCGACCCCCGACGCACATAGTGGCTCACATCCGCGATGTGGACGTGCAGTGCGTAGTGCCCGTTTTCCAGGCGCTCCACCCACACGGCATCGTCGAAATCGCGCGCTGTTTCGCCATCGATGGTGACGATATCCATTCCGCGAAAATCGCGCCGCCGAGCCAGTTCCTCTGCCGGAATAGGCCCTGGAATGCCGCGCGCCTGCTCCAACACACCTTCCGGAAAACGGTGCGGGATGTGATGCGTGCGGATCAGAATTTCGACGTCGATTCCAAAATCGTCCGGCCGTCCGAGAATCTCGATGACCCGGCCCACCGGCCGCCCGCCGTCTTCGCCAAAATCAACAATTTCGACGTTGACGATCATCCCCTCCAAATCGGAAACATCTTTGGCGACGATCTCCCGCGCACCCACGCGATCGTGAGAGCTACCCGACGGTGGAATCGCCATACCCTCCGGAATATGAATCCATTGGCGGATGCGATCTTCGTGCGGCACCACAAAAGCACCCTTGCGCTTCAGTCGAAGCTCGCCGACGACGGTCGGGTTCGCGCGCCGCAGCACGCTGATGATCTCTCCCTCGGCCCGGCCGTCGCGATCCATGCGGCGGATGCGTGCGACCACACGATCGCCGTGCATCGCGCGTTCGGCGTTTTCTTTAGGAATGTAGAGATCGCCGCGAATTCCAGGGACTGCTTCTTCCGGCGTAACGAAGGCGTAACCGTCGCGATGGACGCTGATTCGTCCGGTGACCTGCGGGCGCGCCACCTACGTGCGAATGCCCGCCAGCACGCCGCGCATGTAGGCGAAGCTCTTGATCATTCCGGGCAGCGGATCGACGTCGTCGATCTCATATTCGAGCATCACGCCGCCCTGGTAATTCATCTTTTTGAGCTGCCGGAAAATTGCCACGATGGGGAGCTTACCATCGCCCACCGGCACCTGGGTGTCCTTCTTCATGGGATCGGACAGATCCTTGACGTGCATGTCGAGGAGGCGTGGGCCAGCCTCGGCGATCGACGCGACGATATCGGCTCCGGTGCGCGCGGTGTGCCCGATGTCCATGCATAAGCCGCAGCGTGGATCCATATTCTTGACCACCGCCAGCACGCTCTGCGGCGTCGGGAAATGCTTGTCCTCTGGACCGTGGTTGTGCACCGCGATTTTGATGTTGTACTCCTTGACGTACTTCTCCATCTTCGGAAGTGTCTCGTGCGTGGGAGCGCACACGATCAGCGGCATTCCGGCCGCCTTGGCGTATTCGAATTTCGAACGGATGTCCGCCTCGTCATCCTTCGAGAACGAAACGTTTCCGCAGCCCAACAGCGTCAGACCAGCCTTCTCCACGTCCTTGCGAAATTTTTCGATGTCCGTCTTGCTCGAAGTGAGTGCAAGGTGGAAATCCTTGATGTTGATGTAGGGCGTGTTGAGTTTCTTGGTGCCCGCGAGAGCGATCTTACGGCTGAACTCGCGGAAAGAGTAGCTCGCGACACCGAGCTTCAATTCGCCCGCGTCCCCACTTGTGGCGGCACCGCCGCCCTGTCCACCACCCTGCGGGCCGGCGAACGCCGGCATTAGGCTCGCGCCAATCGCGCCACCGAGGAATCCTCTCCTGGAACTATTCATTGTGCGCCTCCCTTACCACTTGGGATCATACACCCAAATTCTGACTTCTGACTTCTGTCTTCTGTCTTCTCTCTTTAGTGCGGCTTGTAATACAGGACCAAACCCGCACCGATCGGCACCAGCACCATGCCGACCCACAGCAAAGGATTCACATCGGTGTGCGGCGGATCCAGATACATCGAAAACAGAACGTTCACCACCGGAGCGCCGCCGAAGACGATCGGCATCACGTAGGTCGGTACTCCCTGGTTCTTGAACGCAAGAATGATGCAGATCGCGCCCAACGCCCCGAGGGCTCCACCGATCAGAGCGAAGGTCACGCCTTTCTGGCTGAATCCGGTCATGCCGCGCGATCCCAGCGCGCCCAACGGCACCAGCACCCCAATCAGAAAATACGCGGCTCCCACGCACAGCAGCGCTTTGAAAGGATCTTTTTGCAGCGCCATCTGTCCCTTGAACAAAGTTGGGCCGTACAAGCCCCAACACAGCGCCGCCCCGATCGCGAAAAAGGCCCACACCATCGATTTTTTTCTCCCCGGGAGATGAGTTTGCATAAGTAGTGCAGAAGTCGAACGGACTCTACATTATGACGCACGGCCGGATTGAGCGTCTATGCGATACTCGAAATTCCCAGATGAAGACGTCGCTGCTCACGGCCCTGGTCCTCCTATTCTGCGCCGCGCATCAGGACTTCTGGTTCTGGCGAACCGCCCGCCCCTTGGTGTTCGGATTCCTTCCCATCGGTCTCTTCTACCACGCCTGCTACTCGCTCGCCGCCGCCGCC
>DASYPO010000272.1:0-1677 GCA_036006545.1 Bryobacteraceae bacterium | reverse complement strand
ACGAAGGATGGCTCAGGAAGCCGGGTCGGCCGCACGATCACGGCGCCCGATCCCAACGATTCACGCCCCGTGCGTTTTGTGTTCGTCAGTTGCCAAAACGCGAATCAGGGCGCGCAGAATGCATATCGACGGATGATCTATGAAGACGAGCGCGCGCCAGACAACGAACAACTGGGATTCGTGCTGCACCTTGGCGATTTCATCTATGAGATCGTCTGGTATCCCGAAGACCGCAAGATGATGTACGACCGCCGCATCCGCGACGTCGTCCGGTATGCACACGGTGAGAAAATTGAGGACTTTCACATCCCGACGACGCTGGACGATTATCGCGCCGTGTATAAAGCTTACCTTCACGACCCGGATCTGCAAGACGCACGGGCGCGCTGGCCCTTCGTGCCGATGTGGGATAACCACGAGTTCAGTTGGCAGGGCTTTCAAGGGATGCAGCGATTCTCGGGAAAAGTACGGCCAGCGCAGACCAAGAAGGTTGCCGCGAACCAGGCGTTCTTCGAGTTTCAGCCGGCGAGAATGGCGCGTCCCTTTGCGAAATCACTGGAGACGAAATCGCTGGAGAGGTTCTATCCGCCGACCGTGAAGGACACGCCGATCACGAAATACGACGAGCGCGGACTCGGAGAGGAACCGAATAATCTGACTGCGATTAACAGCCTTCGAGGATATCGCACGCTGCGCTGGGGCAAGCATGTCGATCTGATCATCACCGATCAGCGCAGCTACGCGTCGGAGTACCGCGGCGTTTTGCCTCAATCCGACCCGCTAGACATCCCGGAGTTTCCTGGGCTCTATCCGGAAGAGGATTTGTACGCCTTGGATGCGGGGCAGCCGATCGCCGATTTCAAGGATGCGGCCTCGCCGAGGACGATTTTGGGCGCGACGCAAAAGGCCTGGTTCTTCGACCAACTCCGCGCATCCAGGGCGACCTGGAAGATTTGGGGAAATACCATCGCGACGATTGCGATGCGGGTGGATCCGCAGAATCTGCCGGAAGGAATCACGAAGAAATGGCGCGGCGCCGGATTCGCTGAGTTTGGCGGCGACGACTTCGGGAATGCGTTCTCAGAGCGCGGCGAAATCTGCGATTTCATTGAGCACCACGGCATCACAGGGTTCGCGGTTGTTTCGGGGGATCGTCACAGCTTCTGGGCGGGTCTCGCTGCGAAAGCGCTCCCGCCGAAAGAGTTCAAGCCGGTTGGCCTGGCGTTTGTTACTGGATCGCTTTCGGCTCCGGGAATGGTCGAAGCTTATGAACACAAATTCCCGAAGGACCATCCTCTCGGTGCGCTGTACGTTCGCGGAATCAACATGCTCCTGAAGCACGGCGTTCGATCCTGCCTGGAGTACGCTCGCAGCGGCGATGCCGCGAAAGCTCGCGAGCTATCGAATCCCGATCTGGCGCCCCACGTTTCGTTCGTCGATATGGGCGGACATGGCTACGCCGTGGTGCGCGCGGCGGCGGATTCGCTGGAGACCGAATTCGTGGGCATTCCGCGGCCGCTCGAACGAAGCGAGCGTGCGGACGGCGGGCCACTCAATTACCGGGTGCGGTCGAGCGTGAAGTTGTGGGCGAAAGGGGAGAGTCCCAAACTCAAACTCGACGTTCTCGAAGGTGATCCGAAACTGTCGACTTGAGTTTCGGGACCGCTGCCGATCGAG
>DASYPO010000271.1:0-7501 GCA_036006545.1 Bryobacteraceae bacterium | reverse complement strand
CGAAGTGAAGGGCACCGCGCTGTGGTACAACCGCAATCCCGCTTTCGCCGCCGCACCCTTTACGCAAGCCGCCGTGAATCGACCCGTGGCCACCCTCAAGTACAACCAGTTTTCATTGGTCGCGGGCGGACCCGTCTGGATTCCCAAGATCTACAACGGTAAGAACAAGACCTTTTGGTTCGCTGGCTTCGAACCCAATTACCGGCGCGACCGGCTGGATCAATACGGTCTGCTCCCCACCGACGGAATGCGGACGGGCGACTTCAGCGGGCTGGTAAATACACCCAGCGGCTGGCTCCCGCAAGCGGTGGTCGATCGGTTTCGCACCATCGCTCCCGCCGCCGTGACCGCGTCCGACAGCGTGATCTACAACCAGTTCGCCGTGACCAACGGAAATCAGTTCACCACCCTTCCCCTGACTGCGGGCACCACTTACCAGCCGTTCGCCGGCAACATTATTCCGAAGAATCTGCTGGATCCTTCGGCGATCAAGGCGCTCCAATATCTATCGCCCGCCAAGGATTATTACCTGAACAGTAACGGCCTGATCTCGAACGCCGTCGTGCCCCGCCAGTTGAAACAGGACGACAAGCGCTACACCATTCGCATCGATCACAACCTCGGAAATAACGACCGCCTGAACGGCCGGTACACCGCGACTCCGTTGGTCAAGCGCCAAAACACCCCGCTCAGTCCGCTCGGCGATGCCGCCGAGTACAGCTATGCCAAGCAGGCGATGATGGCGGAGACGCACACTTTCAGCCCGACGCTGTTCAACGACCTTCGCCTGAACTATACGCGCGGCCGTTTCTCGCTGACCAATGGTCCCGAATATGACGCTTTCACCGGCGCGAACGCCAATACGCTGTTCGGCCTGCCCAACGTCACCCCCGGCGGAACTCCCGGATTCACCGGCCTGTTCCCCGGATCGTCGCTCGGCGGCGGCGGTTCCACCGCGACCAGCATCGGCGGCGGTGGATCCACACAAGTGGAAGATCGCGAAGAGCGCTACGCCATTGCCGACATCCTCTACTGGACGCGCGGCAAGATGAATTTCAAGATTGGTTTCGAATGGAACAAGTCGCTGCAAAACGTCGCGCCGCTTTTCGCCGCACTTGGTGGCCAGTACGCGTTTAGCAACCTGCAGACCAATTCCACCGGAGGCACCGCGGGCACCGGCGGGCAGCCCTTCGCCAGTTTTTTGTTGGGCGTCCCCAATGGGAACGTGACCATTCGTCCAGTTTTGATTCCGTACTACTATCGCTGGAAAGGCGGAGCGGGCTTCATCCAGAACGATTGGAAGGTGCTGCCGAACCTGACCCTGAATATCGGCGTGCGCTACAACCTGGAACTTCCGCGCACCGAAAAGTACGATAAC
This sequence comes from Bryobacteraceae bacterium, assembly GCA_036006545.1. Classification (GTDB taxonomy): domain Bacteria; phylum Acidobacteriota; class Terriglobia; order Bryobacterales; family Bryobacteraceae; genus Palsa-187. The sequence goes on along the minus strand of DASYPO010000271.1, from coordinate 6,123 downwards.
CAGGGTCGCTTCGTGCCGGAACAGGCGACCCGCGTAAATCTTCCGACACCGCTCACGCTGCAGGATGGATCGGTAGTTAGTTCGGTCCTGATTCCGCCGTTCCAGTTCGCAGGCCGCGGCAACTCGCGCTACCTCACGCCCACCGATTACCTGAATTTCGAGCCGCGTTTCGGATTCGCATGGAGTCCGAAGTTCCTGCAGAGCAATCGCGTCACGCTGCGCGGAGGATACGGCTTGTCGCACGCTCCCGTCACCGGCGCGGCGCGACTTCCCGTTCCCGACTTCGGTGCCACCGCGACCTTCGCCAGCACGGTTCCTTCCGCCACCGCGAATCCGAATTTCCTGATGCGCATCGGATCGAATCCGCCTGTCATTCTGCCGCAGACTGTTCAGCAGGCGATCGGCGCGCCAACCAACGGCGTCGTGACCACCAACAGCTTGTACTACCAGAGCAATTTCGGCGGCTTCGCGGTTTCCGACAACTTCCACACTCCCTACATTCAGAACTGGAACCTGACCGTTTCGTGGCAGACCAATCCCTCGACCGTAATCGAACTGGGCTACACAGGTCTGAAGGGAACGCACCTGTTCGAGCCGCACGAGAACATCAACGGCAAGAACGTCGGCCTGCTGACCGCGCAGATCGCGCAGAACATCAGCACCACCGCGACGATCAACGATCCACTGGGCCGCATTAATCCCGCAACCGGCCGCATCCTCACCGTGCAGAACGGCAGCCTGGGCAGCACATACCTGGGATTCTCCAGCTTGTATCGCGTCTATGATGCATCCGCCAACAGCATCCGTCACGGCGGATTCGCGAGCATCGTGCATCGCGTCACAGGCGGCATCACCTTCACCAGCAACTTCACTTGGGCGAAGTCAATCGACGATTCCTCTAGCGCCGGCTTGGATAAGAACGTGCTGACTCCGGTCGGCGGACAAGTCGACGGTCAGGTCGCATTCAGCGGAACCCGCCAGAACGATCGCTCGGTTTCCACCTACGATCAGCGCTACACGCTCAACGGCACCGCCATCTACGATCTGCCTTTCGGACGCGGTCGTAAGTACCTGGCTCGCACGCCCTGGTATCTGGACTTCGTGACCGGCGGTTGGAGCATTACAGGGATCGCGCGCGCCAACAGCGGTTTCCCCTACATTCCCGTTCTCTCGGACTCCAACCTCTTGGGCGATCTGACGCATACCGCGCGGCCGGATATTCAGCCCGGTGTGCCCTTGATCAATCCCCTGTACGACCGCAACTGCCCGACCGGCGCGGGTTGCCAGCCGTACTTGAATCCGTCGGCATTCTCGCGTCCGGCATTGGGTGCGCTGGGAACCGCTCCCCGCACACTCGACGGAGCGCGTGGACCCTGGGCGCAGTTCCTGGACATTTCAGTCCAGAAGAACTTCCGCTTGGGCGAGAAGCGCAAATTGCAATTCCGAGTCGACGCGCTGAATCTGCTCAATCATCCCGTGTTCCGCACCTTCCCGAACAACGCGGGTGGCACGGACTTCAACACGGCAGCGCCGAGTACCGCGGCGCTCTCCGCCGCCGACTACAACACCTGGGCGGCCGCCAACGGACAACCGCTCGCAGCGACGACGGCCGGAACGGCGCTGCTGAATCAGATCAATGCAACCGTGGCCACACAGAGAAATTCGTTAGGTGTGCTGGCGCCTGATTTCTTCGCAGTGAAGCTGCCCGCGAATTTCTACGGCACCCCCGCCACTGCTTACGACATCCGCACGCTCGAAGGCTTCAAGAATTTCCGGCTGCGGCAAACCTACAACACCGCGTTCGGCGATCTCTACCAGCCCGGGCAATCGCGCTACATCCAATTCGGCCTGAAACTATATTTCTGACACAGCCGTGGCGCGGGCTTCAGCCCGCAGCGTCGGCTTTAGCCGGCGTCCCCGGTTTGGCAATCCGCCACTAACCGCCCCGCACCGGATGAGGCGACGAGTAAACTTCACGCGCGCGATCCAACGCCGCCTGGATGTCCGGAAGAATGTTGTCTTTTCCAATATTCCTTGCGAACTCCGATTTTTCGATCAGCGTAGCCGGCTGACGACGCGCGCCGCATACCAGCAACGACCGGCCCGACTTTCGAATCCGATTGGCGAACACGTTCATCGCGTGCAGTCCGGTCGCATCGATCGCCGTCATGTTCCGCAACCGCAGAATGACGATCGCCTTGAACGATTTCAAATCCTCCGTCTCTTCCGCCAGGAGGTCGGTAGTGCCGAACAAAAACGGACCGTGGATTCGAAGAATTGTGACGTACGGCGGAATTTCCTTGTCCTGCAAAATATGCGGACGCGCATTCTCGACGTAATCGGGCGTGACGGCCGCAACCGTGGTCGTCTGCGCGATCCGATAAATGTACAGCAGCGCCGCCAGCGCCATCCCGACTTCAACGGCGACCGTCAGATCCGCTACCACAGTGAGTAGGAATGTCGCAGCCCAAACAACTTTGTCGGCGCGGCTCAGCCGCATGATGGCGCCGATTTCGCGCCACTCGCCCATGTTGTACGCGACCACGAACAATACCGCGGCCAGCGTCGCCAGCGGAATGTATTTAGCCAGCGGCGCGGCGACCAGCAGAATGCCCAGCAGCGTCAGCGCGTGAATCATACCCGACACCGGAGTCTTGGCGCCGGATCGAACATTGGTCGCGGTGCGCGCGATTGCGCCGGTCGCAGGCAGCCCGCCCACCATCGGACTCGCCAGATTGGCGACGCCCTGCGCGATTAGTTCAACATTAGAGTTGTGCCGGTCACCGGACATTCCGTCGGCGACCACCGCCGATAGCAAGCTCTCGACCGCGGCCAGCAGCGCGACCGTCATGGCCGAAGGCAGCAGTGGCAGAATCAGATCGGTGCGAAACGGCGGGATGTGCACTGCCGGCAGCCCGGTCGGGATGCCGCCGAACTTCGATCCAATAGTGTCGATCGGCAGCCCCGCCAGAATCACGATAACGGTTCCGGCGAACAACGCCAGGATCGATCCGGGGATTCGATAGGTCACCAGCGGCCATAAGAGAATGATTGCCAGCGAGCCCACGGCAACCATCGTTGTCGCCGGATCGAGCGTGTGAAATTGCGCCGCCAGCACCTTCATGCGCGCCAGAAATTCGCTCGGAACGGGTCCGGTCTGAAGCCCGAAAAAATCGCGGATCTGCGTCGACGCGATCAGCACTGCGATGCCGTTAGTGAACCCAATCGTCACCGGGCGCGGAATATATTTCACCGCCGTGCCGAGTCCGGTCGCGCCCATGATTACCAAAATCGCCCCGGCCATTCCGGTCACGACCAATAGTCCGGAGATTCCGAACTTGGCGATGATGCCGGCCACGATGACGACGAACGCACCCGTCGGTCCGCCGATCTGGGTGCGCGATCCGCCCAGCGCGGAGATCAGGAATCCCGCGACGACGGCAGTGTAGATTCCGGCCTGCGGCGTTACGCCCGAGGCGATTCCGAATGCCATCGCCAGCGGCAGCGCGACCAATCCAACCGTGATTCCCGCGATGAGGTCGGCGAAGAATATCTTCCAGGTGTACAGGCGCAGGCACAGGACCAGTTTCGGTAGCCAGCGTTCCAGCGGCGTCTGCGGCAGCGCGTTCAGCGGCATAACAATTTATTACTAGAATGTTCGCATTGTTGATCCGCGCGACGCACGCCGGCCGGAAGCTCATTCCTGCTACCATCGACGCTACGAAGGACTCTTCATGAAAACAATTCTTCTCCTGACTTTGGCCGCGGCGAGCCTATTCGCGGCAGACGCCACCGGCAAATGGACCGGAACCCTGACGCTCGCCGGCGAAGCCGGCGGAAAAGTCGATAACGCGCTCCTGGTTCTAAAACAGGACGGCACCAAACTCACCGGCACAGCAGGACCGGACGCGAACCAGCAGAACGCCATTCAGGACGGGAAAGCAGAGAACGGCAATCTGACTTTCGATCTGCCCTTCGGCGGTGGAATGATGAAGTTCGCTTTGAAGCAGCAGGGCGAAGACATGAGCGGCGACATCACGGCCGAACGCGAAGGACAGAAGATGAGCGCCAAGGTCGTACTCAAGCGCGAGAAGTAGAGTTGTGGGGCAGGTGATCTTGTCACCTGTCAATTCGGTAAGCCGCTCCGCTTGCAGGTTTTCCGCAAGCGGTTGTGCCTACTTCCTGAACCAACTGGTGACGCCATTGATTACGATGATCGCGATCATGAGAGCGGCTCCGGCTCCGATCCAGTTACCCGCGTTGTAGAGATTCCACGCCCGTCCGACTTGCAAGACCACCATTTGGTAAGCCGCGAACGCCACAAAAAGTAGGAATACGCACGCTAGAATTCCGCCGACGATTTCCATGATCGAGTGCGGCTTCGGCTTGCATTTGTTTTCAGAAGTGACTTGGTTCATTGTGTTTCTCCTTGCATTCAGATCAGGCGAGCGGCACGCGGTCAGATTAGTTCAGACCTAGCCATTTTTCGAACTAATATCGGCGCCCTAATCGCGCCTGAGGGAAATGTCGCCCAAAGGAGAGCGATTCCAAATGAAAAGCAAACTCATCTGTTTCCCGGCTGCTCTGGCCGCCGTAACTCTTTCGATGGTCCCCGCCACAGCCCAGCTCCGTGGACCCAGCACCGGCCAAGTCAACGCGATCCAAACGCCGATCACGCGCATGAATTTCGCGCAGTTCCTGTTGAACGCCGGCTTCAACGCTACCTATGACCAAAATGTGAACGCCTATCGCTTTCAACAGCCGGTCACGGGAAGGACGGGCACCTTTGGAACTTGGTTGTCCCAGGATTTGCGTTCCAGCGAGGTCGGCATCAGCCTCAGCTTGCTTGCTATCAACAACGAGTCCGTAGCTTCCGAAATCACGCGGCGTTTAGCGCGGGAGAACGCGATTCACGCGCCGGTTACTTTTAAGCTGATGGCGTGCCAAACCGGCGAAAGCTGCAAATATCTTCTGTCGGCGTACATCTGGCTGGACCTCGCTCGAGTCGACGAAAAGGTCTTTCGGGCTTCGGTAAATCGCCTGGTGAGTGTGGCGGAAAGCACGCGGGACCTGTGGGATTCGCGCCGGTAGCTCCTGTGGGGCAGGTGATCTTGTCACCTGCCGCCGTGGCGCGGGCTTCAGCCCGCAGCGGCGGCTTGAGCCGCCGAGTGAATCTGGATTTGTTGCGGCGAGCCTTGGTCCCGCCGCGGGCGAGGCGGGTATACTGTGGCTCATGAAGCTGGGTCACTGTATACCCGCGCTCGTATTGCTGGCCGCAGTCGCCAGCGCCGCGCCGGGTTTTGAAGTTCGATTCTCGCGGGATACGCGAGCCACTCCCGTGGACGGAAGACTGATCGTGGTGATCGCCGCGCGCGGCACACCCGAGCCTCGGATGCAGGTGGGCTGGGATGTTTCGACCGCGCAGGTTTTCGCGATCGACGTCGAGAATTGGAAACCCGGCGAGCCGATGCGTGTGGACGAATCCGCCACCGGCGCGCCGCTCGCCAGCCTGAAAGATTTGCGTCCCGGCAACTACACCGTGCAAGCGGTTCTGAATGTTTACGAAACCGTGCGCCGCTCCGATGGGCACGTCCTCAAGCTCCCCTGGGACGACGGTGAAGGGCAGCATTGGAATCGATCGCCCGGAAACCTGATCAGCACGCCCAAGACCATCGCGATTCGCGCGGACTCGATGCCATCGATCGAGCTGACCGACACGATCCCGCCGATCCAACCGCCCGCCGATACCAAATTCATCCGGCACGTGCGCTTCGAGAGTAAGCTGCTGACGCAGTTTTGGGGACGTCCGGTTTCTCTCGGCGCGATTGTTTTGGTGCCTCCGGGCTTCGATGAAAATCCGTCGCAGCGCTACCCCATCGTTTTCGAACAGGGACACTTCCCCACCGGATTCCGAGCGTGGCGCGAGGATCCGCCGCCTGCGAATCTCACCGGCATGGCGCGAGAGTCGGCCAATATGGCTTATCGCTTCTATCAGGATTGGTCGGGCGGACGATTGCCCAAGATGCTGATCGTGCAGACCCAGCATCCGACGCCTTACTATGACGATTCCTACGGCGTGAACAGCGCCAACATGGGTCCCTACGGCGACGCGCTGACCAAGGA
>DASYPO010000270.1:0-4494 GCA_036006545.1 Bryobacteraceae bacterium | reverse complement strand
CGACAAATACGGCGTGCGGAACTTCGGATGAACCTTGGAAAACAGCGGCGGCAGCAAACCGTCCTTGGACATGGAGAAGAACACACGGCTTTGCCCCAGCAACATGACCAAAATCACGGACGTCAACCCCAATAACGAACCGATCTTCATCGCCTTGCCGACAACTGGATAGGGGAGCCGGTCCACCGCTACGGCCAGCGGTGCCGCAACGGCCAAGTCCTTGTAGTTCACGACTCCGGTCAGCACGTGAGCGTACAGAATGTAGAGCACGGTACAAAGTATGAGAGACCCGATGATGCCAATAGGCATGTCCTTCTGCGGATTCCTGGCTTCCTGCGCGGCTGTCGAAACCGCGTCGAACCCGATAAACGCGAAGAAGACAATTCCCGCGCCCGTCAGGATGCCCGCCCAACCGAACTGGCCGTTGACGCGCTCCGGAATGTAAGGGGTGTAGTTGGCGCTGTTGATATACGCCCAGCCCAGCCCAATGAACAAGACCACCACCGCCACTTTCAGGGCAACAATCACTGCATTCGTTCGGGCCGATTCCTGAATGCCTCGAATCAACAGCAGACTAATTACAACTACGATGAACACCGCAGGAAGGTTGATGATTCCGTAAACCGTCTCACCACTAGGTAGCTTCACAGGCTCCCATGGCGACGCGATCAGCGCTGTCGGCAACTGAATTCCGAAATCGTGCAGGATACTGATCAACGTGCTCGACCAGCCGATCGACACGGTCGCGGCACCCACCGCGTATTCAAGCACCAAGTCCCATCCGATGATCCAGGCCAACAATTCGCCCATGGTGGCGTACGCATAGGTATAGGCGCTGCCCGCGATCGGAATCATGGTGGCGAATTCGCTGTAGCAAATCCCCGCAAAGGCGCAACCCAGAGCGCAGGCCACGAACGAGATCGTCACGGCCGGTCCGGCGGCGGTAGCCGCAGCCACTCCGGTCAGCGTGAAAATCCCAGCGCCGATGATCGCCCCGATTCCGAGCGCGATCAACTGCCACGGTCCCAGCGCGCGTTTCAGCGCAGCCTTGTCGGCGTCAGCTTGTAGCAGGCTGAGCGGCTTGATAGCAAAAAGACTCATAAGGGTTAGGTCGTAGGATACACTATGGCCGGTTCAGCATGGCCCCGCGTGAGGGTCGCTCCGGAAATCGCGTAATCCGCAGCGTCACGTCAAACCAGCCGATCATCATTTCATCCCAGCTTTGCGGCCCCCAGAATACGGTCGACTTCGGATCCGGATTGTAAGGATTGTTGGGCGAGTTGTCGTATACCGCAGTGCATTCGATGCGCGTCCCGCGCGGCAGCACCTTGGGTGTCGCCAGGTAGTAATACGGCTGCCATTCAAAACTGTACTTCGGCACATCCAGCAGCGTCTCGCTGGTCCCGTCCGGATACACCGCGCGAAATTGGAACGACTTGCCGCGCAGGTGCATGTGCGCGCGCATGCCTACCAGGTTGACATTCTCATACATCGTCGCCGACGATTCCACGCGATAATCGGCTACGCCCGGCGGGATCTGCAGTGCGTGCGCCGCCGCCTGCATCGCTACCACTTGTTCGGTCACCGGGCGCTTGGCGAACAGCATTCCGATGCGCGTGCGATCGCGCGACGGCTTTCCGTTGGTGGTGTAGTGCATTTGGAACACCAGGAACGAACCGGCTTTGATCAGCCGCGCCTGTCCCGGCTTCCAAATCTGCGGCGCCATTCCCGGAGCGTAGCCCGCCAGGTATTGTTGCCCCCGAAATCCGTCGCCCGCATCGGTGACCACGATGGCGTGATGCACCACGCCGGGGTCGCTGGGCCGAACTTCCAGCATCTCCACCCATTTGTCTTCGGTGAAATTGGTCGCGACCGGAATGTATTGATAGTTAAGAACGCCGCGCGCCGGAACCTGAAATTCTTCCGGCATCTCGAACACCACGTCGGGTTTCGGAATGCGCCAGCCTTCGACGAACGCGCGCGGCTTGGGCGCGTCCGCAAGATCGCCTTCGCGCGCGCCTCCATCCACCCAGGCGATCAGAACTTCTTTTTCGCCCGGGGCGAGCGAAAGATCGTTGCTGAACTTCCCGTAGTGCGGATCGGCGTGCCAGGGCGGCATCTTGCCATTCGCCACCGCGCTGCGGATCGCTTTCGCCCAGGGCCGGGCTTCCTGATACGTCAGCAGCGACATCGGCGCGGATTCGCCCGGGCGATGACAGCCCTGGCAGCGATTCTGCAGAATTCGCTCCACATCCTTGTGATACGTCGGGATTGCAGCCGCGCCAAGGCCGGCGACTGCGGCTAAACAGGCCAGTCGTCCAAAGATCAAGTCAGCCCCTCGTCTGATGAATAATACGCCTGAAACGCGACGCGGGTTTCAAAGCATCCTACATTGATACCATCGAACTTCATGCATCCTCAACCCCCTCAGCAGCAGCAGCCCCAGAAAATGCCGATTCCCGGCGTGCAGTTTCTCGTCGCAGTCGGATCCGGAAAGGGCGGCGTCGGAAAAACCACGGTGGCGGTGAACCTCGCGATCGCACTCGCTACTATCGGCCAACGCGTCGGACTTCTTGATGCCGACGTGTACGGCCCCAACGTGCCGCTCATGTTCGGCGTCGAATCGAAAGCCTACACCAACATTCAGAACAATATCGAGCCCATCCCGAAGTTCGGCGTGCGGCTCATGTCCATGGGCTTTCTCCAGGCCGAGCGCGACAAGCCGCTCATCTGGCGCGGACCCATGCTGCACCAGGTGATGCAGCAGTTTCTCCGCAAGGTCGAATGGGGCGAGCTGGATTACCTGATCATCGATTTGCCGCCCGGCACCGGCGACGTCGCGCTTTCCCTGATCCAGACCGCTCCGCTCTCGGGCGCGGTCATCGTCACCACGCCCTCTGACGTCTCGCTCGAAGACGCACGCAAAGCCGTGAATATGTTCAAGCAGGTTCGCGTGCCGATTCTAGGGCTGGTCGAGAACATGAGTTTCCTGATCGCGCCCGGCAGCGGCGAGCGGATCGACGTGTTCGGTCACGGCGGCGGCAAGCGCACCGCCGAAGAAATGGACATCCCGTTTCTCGGCGAGCTCGCGCTTGATCCGCACGTGCGCATCGGTGGCGATACCGGGGCGCCCGTCACCACCCTTCGCGACAACCCGCACTCCGAGCCTTTCCTGCAGCTCGCCATGCGCGTCGACGAAAGCTGCCGCCAGACCCAGGCCGCGGGTCCGAGTCTGACTATCGAGGATTGATTTTAGATTTGAGGCGTGGGCTGGTGCTGTCGTGGCGCGGGCTTCAGCCCGCAGCGGTGGCTTTAGCCGCCGACCAAGTCTGGATTCAGGGTACAATCCCATTTGAGAGTGCCGCGACTCCTCCCGATTCTGGCCGCCCTGTCGCTCGCCTCGGGCGCTTTCGCGCAACCTGAGCGCAAACCGAAAAAACCTAAAAAAGAAGACAAGGAACCCGTCACCCAAACCCTGCCGGCGCTGCCCGATCCGCCCAGCGCGATCCTGGCGTCTACCTCCAACCTGGTGTTTCGCGTGTCGCCGCTCTCGTCTAAGGGACTCATGACGCCGCAAACTCGCGATGCTCTTCGAGCCCTGCTTCAGGACCAACGCGGCTCGACCATCGTGAAGCTTCGCGCATTCGTCACCGGCAGCGGCGACATGCGCCGCATCGCGACCCTGGTCAGTGAAACGTTTACCGAGCGGAAGCTCCCGTTGCCCGTCGTTAGCACCATCCAGGTAGGCGGCCTGCCGATGGAAGGCGCGCAAATCGTGATCGAAAGTACTGCGCTCGATAAGAAAGCGGTGAACCCGAACGGTCTGGCGTTCTTCTCCGGTCAGCAAACTAAAGACGTGCGCCAATCCCTCACCCAGCTTCAGACCGCGGTTTCGGCCGCCAAGGTCGCCGCCGGATCGGTGCTGCGCGCCACGTGTTTTGTTAGCTCGCTCGATCACGCCGCCGATGCGCGCGTCGCGATGTCGACAGCATTCCCCAGCGCCGCCGTAAACGTCGTGCAGCTCCAGCGCCTCGCCGTCGAGCCGCTCGCCGAATGCGAAGCCGTTGGACGTCTGGATTCCCCGCCCGGATCGCCAGTGGTTTTGCTTAATCCCGCCGAGCTTACGCAGAGTCCCAACTACTCGCAGGTGGCGCTGGTGAATTCGTCCCGGATTGTGATCACTGGAACGCAGCAGACATTTGGAAATCAGGATGCCGATTTCCGGCTCGCCTTCGGACGCCTGCAAAAAGCGCTGGAGCCATTCGGCGCAGGATTCAAGGATGTCTTCTGGTCGAGCGCTTATCCGCTCTCGCGCACTGCGCTCGAAAAACTGCGCGCGATCCGTTGGGATTATTACGACAAGTCGCGACCGAGCGCGAGCACCGCGGTGCTGTTTGAAGGCCTACCGTCGCTCGACGCCACACTAGCGCTCGAAGTTATCGCCGTAGCGCGCTGACCGTGGCGCGGGCTTAAGCCCGCAGCGTCGGCTTCAGC
>DASYPO010000269.1:0-5832 GCA_036006545.1 Bryobacteraceae bacterium | reverse complement strand
GCGAAAGAACAGGCGACAAGATCGCCTGCGTTACTGGGCAAAAGCAGGCGACAAGATCGCCTGCGTTACATGGTTGTGCGGCGATCAGGGGATTACTCTCACTCGGGTGAAAGAACAGGCGACAAGATCGCCTGCGTTACTAGGGCAAAAGCAGGCGACAAGATCGCCTGCGTTACTGGGCAAAAGCAGGCGACAAGATCGCCTGCGTTACACCTGGGCCGTGACCAGGCGATTTTTCTCCGGCCAGCGCGTCGGCACCGCCACGAACCAGCACCCTACGCCCAGCACCACGACCATCGCGGCCAGACCACGGAAGATCAGATCGTAGGATCCGGTGCGCTCGAGTGTCGAGGCCAACAGCAGCGGGCCGATCGCCGAAGCGACGACCGTAAGCGTCTGCGCGCATCCTTGGATACGGCCCAGGTGGGTGCGCCCGAACACTTGTCCCCACACCGAAAAAAACACGACGGTCACGACGCCGCCCGAAATTCCCATCGCGACGCCGTACAGCATCACGTGCGTGAGGGTTCGCACGAGCGGCAGCGCAGCCAATGCCAGCGCGAGCACGCCCATGCCCACGCCCATTAATTTCTGAATCGACCAGCGCGACGCCAGCCATCCGCCGCCGAAGTTCGCCAGGAGACCGACGCCGGTGCTGACCGCGAGCACCAGATGATATGTTTCGACTTTGAATCCGCGCTGCGCGAGAATCGATTCGTTGAAGAGCGAAATACCGGAGTAGACCAACCCGAATACCGAGCTCGATAGCGCGAACACCCAGAACGCCGGGCTGCGCAGCGCCTGCCAAAGGGTCAGATCTTCTTCGGCACCACGAATTTCGTGCTGGTTGCTTTCGCCATCGGGATGCAAGCCCGCGTCCTCGGGAACGCTGCGCACGATGAACCAGGCCATCGGTGCGAGAATCGCCACCAGGAACCAGCCGATGGCCGACCATGTTACGCGCCATCCCAGGTGGGTCACCGCGGCGCCGACGCTCGGAAACGCCGCGATGAATCCGATCCCGACCAGCAGCGAGTAATACGCCATCGCGATGTTCAAGCGCCGCGCGAACCATTTGCCGACGAGCGCGAGGCTCACTACCGAGAGCGCGCTTTGTCCAAAGCCGCGCGTGAGTGTGATGGCGATGCAAAGCGCGACCGCGCCGGTGGCTCCGCTCATCACGATTACCGTCGCGCCTAGGCCGAGCGCGATTGCGGTCAGCACCGTGCGTGCGCCGAACCTATCGGTGAGCCGGCCGCACGGCAGGCAGAAGAGCGCGCCGACGAGGGTCGCCCACAGGTTGATGGTCGCGTAGTCGACACGATCGATCCGCAGGTCGCCGATCAGCGGCTCAGTGATCAGGCCCAGGCCCTGCGTGCGCCCGGGCAGCGTGCCGACCATCGCCAGCGCGGCAATGCCGAGGTTCGCCCAACCGTAGTAGAAAGTTTTTCGTGTCGCGGTCACGATTATCGTAGTGTAGACCTTGTGTTACTGGACGAAGCAGAGGGCCGAATCGTCACGCTTTGGTTAGCCGATGCAGCAGCGACGCTGTATGCTTGTGCGATTGCGTTCCGGCTGGTGCGACGCGAGCGGCTGGCGCGAGTCGCATGGGCCGCGGGCTGCGCGATTTTCCTGGCGCACGTCGGGTTCGCGTTTCAGTTTTATCATCACTGGAGTCACGCGGAGGCATTTCGCGCGACCGCGCGACAGACCGAACAGCTGTTCGGGATCGACTCGGGGTTCGGTCTGTACTTCAACTACGCGTTCGCGATCGTCTGGGTTTCCGATGTGTTGTGGGGGGGACGCCCGCGTGCGCCGTGGATTGGAGTTTTGATTCACTCGTTCCTCGCGTTCATGTTCTTCAACGCGACGGTCGTATTCGGAAAAGGCTGGGTACGATGGGCGGGCGTGGTCGCTACCGTCGCGCTGTTGGTGATCTACGGGATCAGCAGGAGACGCACGTCCATGACGTTGGTTCCCGTCGGACCGGTCTTGATGAGCGATTCCAAGCGTTCGAAAAAATGATACGAGTCGTTGGCGGCGAGAAAACGCGCGGGATCGAGACCGCGGGCGCGCGCGTTCGCGATGGTTTTGGAATCGGCGATGGCTCCAGCTGCGTCGGTGGGTCCATCGGTACCGTCGGTGCCAGCGCTGAAGATCGTCACGGGTGCGGCACCGTCGAGAGCGATCGCAGCCGATAATACGAACTCCTGATTGCGGCCGCCCAGGCCATTTCCGCGCACAGTCACGGTGGTCTCACCACCCGAAAGCAGACACGCCGGGCGCTTCACCGGCCGGCCGCTCGCGAGCACTTCTTTGGCGATCGCGGCATGCATCGAGGCGATCTCTCGCGTTTCGCCGTCGATGAAAGTCGAAAGCACCAGCGTGCGGTATCCCAGCGCTTTCGCTTGGATTGCCGCGGCGTCGATGGCCTGGCGATTGCTGCCGACGATAATGTTCTGCACACGCTCGAATGCCGCGTCGCCGGGCTTCGGTGTTTCCTCGGTCCATGCCGATGGCTCTGGAATTCTGTACTTGTCGAGAATCGCTGCAGCGTTTTCCAGCGTCGACGAGTCTGCGACGGTCGGACCGGAGCCGATGACGTCCAGATCGTCGCCGATGACGTCGGAGAGAATCAGCGCGATCATCGTCGCCGGATGCGCGGCGCGCGCGAGTCGTCCGCCTTTAATGCGCGAAAGATGTTTGCGGACCGCGTTCATTTCGTGAATGGTCGCGCCGCTAGCCAGGAGGCGTCGCGTAATTTCCTGCTTCTCGGCAAGTGTGACGGGCGAGGCGGGCGCAGGCAGCAGCGCCGATGCTCCGCCGGACAGAACACAAATCAAAAGGTCGCGCTCGCCCGCCTGGTTCGCGATTTCGAGAATGCACTCCGATCCTTCGACACCACGCTGATCGGGTACCGGGTGACCGCACTCGTGGAGATAAATGCGACGCAGCGGTGCGCTGTGGCCGTCCTTGATATTGATCCAGCCGCCCGCGATGCGGCGGCCGAGCAGGCGTTCGACTGCATGCGCCATGGCCGCACTGGCCTTGCCTGCTCCGATCACTTGAATCCGGTCAAATTTTGAGACTTGGTAGCGGCGGCGGGCGGCGACGATCGTGCGGCCGTCGAACTTGAGGTGGCGAAGGACAGCAGCTTCGGGATCGGCCGCGGCGAGGGCGGCGCGAAAAATTTGGAGTGCGTGTTTGCGGCTCACTTGATTTGGCGGGCGGTCCCCCTGGACCGCAGCCGACGCCCTCGTCGGCATCGTAGTTCATGAGCCGGACCAGGGGGTCCGGCGCGGACGTGGGCGTCCGCCCTCCATTAGAGTCTCCGTTAAAAAAGCGGGAGTGCCAGGATGCTCGAAACCGCCGCGCGCGTATCGTCATCGGCGACTTCGACACGAAAATCGGCGCGCGCATAACCCGGTTTGCGCACTTCGAACAGTTTCTCGAGTTGTGACAGGTCGCGCGCCAAGGGACGATGCGTCGCGCCCGACACACGGCGCTCGATCATCGAAAAAAGACAGTCCAGCCAAACCGTAACACCGTTGTTGGTGACCAGTTCGAAGTTGTCTTCGCGTAAGAAAGCGCCCCCGCCCAGCGCGATCACCTGCGGCCGGCCGGATTGAACCATATGGACGCGATCGCGCAGTGCCGCCGTCTCAATCTCGCGGAACTGTTCCTCGCCGCGTTCATCGAAAATCGCAGCGATGGTGGTGGACTCGCGCCGCTCGATCTCTTCATCCAGATCGAAAAAACTCCAGCCGAGCTCGTCGGCCAGAGCGCGGCCGACAGTCGACTTGCCGCATCCCATGAACCCCACCAGGTAGATCGCCGGGGTTCGTTTGAGCTTGAGGATCATTATGTAATCGAACGCGCTGGCAATGGGCCGCGCGCGAAAGCCATAATAGTAGCATGCAGCCAGGGTTGTTGCCTCTGTTTCCGCTCCAAGTAGTGCTCCTTCCCGGCGCGGAATTGCCGCTGCACATTTTCGAAGATCGCTACAAGGAGATGATTACCGAAGTAATTCGAGATCGTCACGAGTTCGGCGTGGTGCTGGCGAACGAGAAGGGGATCGTCAACACGGGCTGCACGGCGACCATCGACAAAGTCCTGCGCCAATTTCCGGACGGGCGCATGGACATTCTGGCGCACGGACGCCGCCGTTTCGAGATCATGCTGCTCAACGACGAGAGGGCGTTCCTGCGCGGATCGGTTGAGTTTTTCGACGATGACGGGGAGGACGCCACTACGCCGGACTTGCGCCGGCGCGTAATCGATAGCTTCAACGAGCTGCAGGCGCTGTCCTCCAGCCAGCCGCTTGAAGAATCAGTCGAAGTGTCGCAATTAAGCTTTCGAGTGGCACAATCGGTGCCGGATCTGACTTTCCGGCAATTGCTGCTTTCCACACGCAGCGAAACCGACCGTATGAAGCAGCTCGCCGAATTTCTGCCATCCTACTTGGTCCGGCAGCGGCGTATTGTACACGTGCGGGACGTCGCGCCGCGTAACGGACACGGACGCACTCCGGGCGGGGTACCGTGAGGTCCAGGCTAAACCTGCTCATCGACGCGGATGACACACTTTGGGAAAATAACATTTATTTCGAGCGGGCTTTTGATGATTTCGTCGATTTTTTGGATCATTCCGAGCTGACCGGTAAGCAGATTCGCGAAGTCCTGAATGAAATTGAACTCGTAAATGCCAAGATCCACGGGTACGGGTCTAAGAATTTCGGTTTAAATCTACAACAGGCTTATCAACGCTTGGCGCAAAGACAGATTGAGCCCGACGATCTGAATCACGTTTTCTCCTTAGCCGAACGAATCCTGGAGCAGCCGGTCGAGATCATTGAAGGCGTGCCAGATACGCTGGCACAACTCGCCACCCGTCACGAGCTGACTCTGTTTACTAAAGGTCATCCCGAGGAGCAGCGCCTCAAAGTGGATCGGTCGGGATTGGGCGAATATTTCAGCCACACGGCGATCGTCAAGGAGAAGGATGCCGCTGCATATGCACGGCTAACGACAGAGCGGTCGCTGGACCGCGATTTGACGTGGATGATCGGCAATTCTCCCAAGTCGGATATTAATCCAGCCCTCGAAGCGGGATTGGGCGCGGTGCTGGTTCCGCATGCGCACACGTGGGTGCTGGAGCATCAGGATCTCAGGGTAAGCGGCGGGCGCTTCAAAGAGGTCGCACGATTCTCGGAATTAGTGCTGCACTTCTGACGTTACTTCGCACCGATCGCAAACAGGTGCTTGCGGCCGCGCAAGTAGAGGACATCGCCGGCGATCGCGGGAGACGCCATGACCGTCTCGCCCAGCTCGTTCTGGGCCAATAATTTGTATTCGCCGCCCTGGGCGAGGACGAAAGTCGCGCCCTCTTCGCTGGTGACGTACAGCTTCCCGCCCGCTGCCACTGCGGACGCGCTGAATCCCGACGTTCCGGCACCCAGGCGTTGTTGGTAGAGTTTCTCGCCAGTCTTGAGCTGGTACACGGTTACGATCCCGTTGTCGTAACAGAAATACCCCAAGCCGCCCGCGAGCACAGGCGTCTGCATGTAGTTTCCACCGTTAGGAACGGTCCAAGCCATCGCAGGATTCTTTTCGTCGATCTCGCCCGCGGCGTCGGTACGAATCGCATAGATCGGCCGGCCCTTGCCGTGCGCGCTGGTCAGCACGATCACGCCGTCGGCAAAAACCGGAGTTGGAACCGGAATGTCGCCGCCGACGCTGGTCATCTTCCACAGCTCCTTGCCGGTTTTCAGATCGTACCCGCCGATGTGCTTCCAACCGTTGACGACCACCTGCATTTCCTTCTTTCCACCAG
>DASYPO010000268.1:0-27367 GCA_036006545.1 Bryobacteraceae bacterium | reverse complement strand
TCGAACAAGGCGCTCCTGCTGATCGGCGGGGGTAACAACAACTCCCCTGCCCCGTCGAAAACGCCGGAACGCGCGGCGATGATCGCGATGGAAAGCAATGCCGTGGTAGCCGATCTGGGAATGGTGCCGAACCAGCCGCTGCGCTTCACGGATTCGCCGGATCAGGCGCGCACCGAAGACGACATCATCGCCTACACGCGCGTGAAACATTTCTCTACGAAAGACGACACGTGGCTGGTTCGGCTCGCCATGGTCAAGAGCGGAGTTCGCGCGATGGACGCCATCCAGGAATTTCTTGCGAGCGAAGCGGGCGGCAAGCTCAAGGTTGATCAATTCGTCGTTGAGGGCGGATCGAAACGCGGCTGGACGACGTGGCTGGTAGGCGCTGTGGATCCACGCGTGGTCGCGATCATGCCGGTGGTGATCGACGCGTTGAATAGCGAAGTGATCACCAAACATCACTTCGAGGCGTATGGATTTTTCTCGTCTTCGCTCAACGATTACGTGCGGCACGGATTGTTTCCGCAGAAGATCGGCTCGGCGGATTATCGGGCGGTCTTGAAGATCGAAGATCCATATGAGTATCGCAACCGGCCGAACATGAAGATGCCGAAGTATCTGATCAACGCGTCGGGCGATCAGTTCTTCCTGCCGGACAATTCGCAGTTCTACTATGGCGATCTGCAGGAGGAAAAACGGCTGCGCTACGTGCCTAATGCGAAACATAACCTGGGCGGGTCGGACGCGGTGGAGAGTATGATTTCGTTCTACCAGTCGATCGTCAACACGAAGCCACGGCCGAAATACACGTGGACCAAGGAGCCTGACGGCTCGCTGATCGTGAAGGTGAACGACGACAAGCCGACCGAAGTTCGACTGTGGCAGGCAACCAATCCGGACGCGCGCGATTTTCGCGTCGATACAATCGGCAATGCGTACAAATCGACAGTGCTACAGGAGACTACGAAGGGCACCTATGTCGGCAAGGTCGACAAGCCCGCAAAGGGCTACACAGCGTTCTTCGTCGAACTGACTTATCCGGGCCCGGTGAAGTATCCGTTCAAGTTCACGACGCAGGTCAGCGTGGTCCCAGACATCCTTCCGTTCAAGTGGGAAGAGGCTGCGAAGAAATACGAGAACGCTGCGACTCCGTTGGGACGCAGACCGCCGCCCGCCGACAAAAAGTAGCGCCTACTTCGATCCGACGTTGAACGGGTTGAAGTCGGTCTTGTAGTCGTAGGTGTCGATGCCCTCGGAGCGCTTCAGAAAATTAACGACGGCATATGTAAACGGTGTCGCCAAAATTTCCCACAGCACTTTGAACGAATACGAGAACCCGAAGAGATTGGCCACGCCACTCCAGGGCATCGATCCCCCGAATGCGATCACGTCGAAGACCAGTGTGTCGACGAACTGACCGACCACGGTTGAGCCGATTGTGCGGCTCCACAGCATGCGGCCTTTCGTCCAGATTTTCATTTTCGCCATCGCAAAGGAATTGGCGAATTCGCCGCACCAGTACGCGACAAGGCTCGCGACAACGATCCGGGGAACCTGGCCGAACACCGTCTCGAAGGCCTTTTGCACATCCGGATTTTTCGCCAACCAGTCGGGCGAAGCCGGCAGCCAGATGATAATCGCGCACATAAGCGCCATCAACCCGTTAGCGAAAAACCCAATCCAGATCGCCTTACGCGACGCGGCGTAGCCGTACACTTCGGTGAACACGTCGCCGAACACGTAGGTAATGGGGAACAGCAGGTTGCCGCCGCCAACGTTAAACGGTCCGATTCTGCAGACCTTCTGCGCCACCAGATTCGAAATCAACAGGCACACGATGAAGATGGCGAGCAGCAAATCGTAGTAGCGATAACTTCCGAGCGCGCGCGCGGATTGCGGCGCGGGTTGATTGGGCGCGGTTGTATTCATTGAAGGCTCAATCTTAGCGCGCGGCGCTGAGGAACGGCTTCACCGTGCGAAAAACCGTATCAGCCACGATCTGGTGGCCCGCGGCGGTGGGATGCAGACCGTCGGATTGCATGTAGCGAAGATCTTTCGTGACCAGATCCTGAAGTAGAAAGGGAATGAGTGTCAGTTTGTAGGTCGCTGCCAGGTCGCGATACATCTTCTCGAATTGTTGGATATAGGGAGCACCGTAGTTGGGCGGCAGAGTCATGCCCGCGAGTACCACTCGTGCTCCCGATTTCTGAAACGCGACGATCATCGTCTCGAGATTCTTCCGCGTGGTTTCGGGCGGGAGGCCGCGTAGACCGTCGTTGCCGCCCAGTTCGAGAATCACGATTTCGGGCTTGAGCGAGACGGCGGAATCGATTCGCGAGACGCCGCCCTCGGTGGTATCGCCGCTGATCCCTAGGTTCACAACACGCCACGGGTACTTCTCCGCATCGAGTTTCTTTTGGAGAAACTCAGGGAACCCCAGACCAGTTTCGACGCCGAATCCCGCCGCGATGCTGTCGCCAAAAACGGCCAGCACGTGACGGGAATCGGGTGCGGCGGGCGCAGTAGGAGGTGCGGGCGACGGGGCCTTCGCCGGCACTTCACGCACTTCTTCGGTCGAGCGAGAACAGGCGCACAGCAGCAGTGCAAGCGCGAAAAAAGCAGAAAGACGCATCCGCTGCCATCATAATAGATGTGGATGGCCATCCTCGAAGCTACTTCCCTTACTAAGACCATCGACACCGGAACTCATCGAGTAGAGATTCTTCGCGGCATCGATCTCGCGATTCCCGCAGGCCAATTCGTGGCGATTATGGGCGCCTCCGGCAGCGGCAAAAGCACCCTGCTCGGGCTGCTGGCCGGACTGGATACCGCGACGGCTGGAACAATCGTCGTAGACGGCGTGGACATTACACGCCTCGGTGAAGACAAGCTCGCGCTGGTGCGTGGCAGCAAAATCGGATTCGTGTTCCAGTCCTATCAACTGATACCCACGCTGACCGCGGAAGAAAATGTTCTGCTACCGCTCGAATTGGCCGGCGGCGATCCCGCGGTGGGGGCCGTGCGTGCGAAGGAACTTTTAGACCAAGTGGGTCTCGCCGATCGATTGGATCATTATCCGGTGCAACTTTCGGGGGGCGAACAGCAGCGCGTCGCATTGGCCCGCGCGTTCATGCGCAAGCCACCGATTCTGATGGCTGACGAACCAACTGGAAATCTGGACAGCGTGAACGGCAGCCACGTGCTGGACCTGTTGATCGCACTTAACCTGCGCGAGCGCACCACGCTCGTGCTGGTGACGCATGACCGCGTACTGGCTTCGCGTGCCGATCGCATCGTCACGCTGAGCGACGGGCGCATCGTAAACGATGAAATCCGCGAGCCCGTCGGGCAGGCGCGCGCATGAAGCTGTCCTGGCGGACCGCCGCGCGGATCGCGTGGCGTGAAACCCGAAGTTCGCTGACGAAATTCCTGTTCGTCGTGCTGGCGGTCGCTGCCGGAGTCGGAGCGCTTTCCGGAGTTCGCGGATTCAGCCAGAGTTTTCGATCGATGCTGACACGTGAAGCTCGAACTGTCATGGCGGCGGATCTAACCGCACGGCAGTTTCAACGCGCTACCGAAGCGCAGAATGTATCCCTCGACGAACTAACTGCGACCGGCGTTGAGCGGACGCTGATCACCGAAACCTTTTCGATGGCTTCGGTGGTCTCGGGCGAGACGTCCCCGCTCCTGGTTTCGGTCAAGGCAGTCGACCCGGCCCGGTATCCCTACTATGGCGAGGTCAAACTGCAGCCGCCGATGGCACTGCGCGACGCACTAACGGCGGACACGGTGGCCTGCGGCGAGGACTTGTTGATCCGGATGCATCTGAAGGTCGGCGACGCACTGCGGGTCGGCGCGCAGGAATTTCGAATCGCCGCCATCGTCGTCTCGGAACCCGATCGGATGTCTGGCAGCCTGAGTCTGGGGTTGCGACTGATGATGTCGCGCGACGCACTCGATCGAACCGGGCTGGTTTCTCTGGGCAGCCGCGCCGCGCAACGTTACCTGTTCAAGATGCAGCCGGGCTCGCCGCCGGTAACGGAAGTGCGGAAATCGATTCGCAAGATTCTTCCGGATTCTTTCATCACGGATTTCCGCGAAGCGCATCCTATCATCACTTTCGGTCTCGATCGCGCAACGGTTTTTCTGAGCCTGGTGAGTCTAATCGCGCTGATCGTGGGCGCCATTGGCGTTGGCATGGCGATGCACGCGCACCTGCAGCAGAAGATGGATCACATCGCAGTGATGAAGTCGTTGGGCGGAACGTCGCGCGAGATTATTCGGATATTCACACTGCAAACCATGATGCTCGGTTTGGCGGGCGGACTCGCCGGCGTCGCCGTGGGACGAGTAGTGGAGCAGATCCTGCCCGCGCTCATCACGAAGTATTTCCAGGTCGGCGGAAGTACCGGCTGGCATCTTGAGGCTACCGCTCAAGGCATCGCGGTGGGCTTGCTGACCACGCTGCTGTTCACGTTGCCGCCGCTGCTGTCGATCCGCAAGGTTCGACCTAGCATGATTCTGCGGCGCGACATGCCGGAGACGCGCCCACCGTGGCGCAAGCGGCTGGTGGCATCGCGAGCATCGCTGGCTGCGGGCGGCGTAATTCTTCTCGGCATCGGAGTGATCGCGGCGTGGCTGGCGGAATCGCCGAGGGTCGGCGCATATTTCGCGGGCGGATTAACCGTGAGCCTGCTGGCACTCGCATTCGTCGCATGGGCGTTGCTCCGTGGAATCCGCGCATTTCTTGAAAGATCGCCGTGGCGGATTCCGTCGCTGGTGCGGCAGGGTTTTTCGAACCTCTATCGTCCCGGAAACCAGGCACAGGCGATTCTGGTCGCGCTGGGCTTGGGCGTGACGTTCACTCTGACCGTGTATCTGGTACAGAAATCGCTGGTCGGGCAGATTATCGAAACCGCGCCGCCGGGGATGCCCAACGTGTACATGATCGGCGTGACCGAAGCGCAGGTGGAGCCTTTACGCGAACTGGCCGCGCAACAGGAAGGCGTACAGGGCGCAGCAGAGTTCTTCCCGAGCGTTGCGGCACGCATCACACGTGTTGACGGCGTGCCCATCGCCGACCTCAAGCTCACCGGATTGGCGCGGCGATATCTATCTACACACACCGTGATGTGGGAAGACGAAAAGCCCGAGTTCATGCAAATTCAGGAAGGCGCATGGTGGCCTCCCGGCACGAAAGAGCCGGTGCTTTCGATCGTCGATAGCGCCGCCAAGATGCTGCACGTCAAGGCGGGATCGGTCATTGAGTTCCAGTCCTCCGGGCGGGATTTCCGCGCGCGCGTCGCAGCCGTCCATCAATCCGGGGTGGTTCGCAATCGGCCCACCACCGAAATGGTATTCAACCGCTCCGCGCTGGCCGGGCTGCCGGTGATTTTTGTCGGGGGACTGCGAATGAAAGCGCCGGCGGTCGCAGCTTTCCAACGCGCCGCTTTCTCGAAATTCCCATCCGTCAGCGTGGTGAACATCGCGGATGCGCTCGAGATCGTGCAGCAGGTGGTGGATCAGATCGCGGTGGTGATCCGCTTCCTTTCCGGATTCGCGATTCTGGCGGGCGCAGTGATCCTGGCGGCTAGCGTCGCTGGTACGCGCTTCCGTCGCATCCGCGAAGTGGTGATTCTGAAAACGCTCGGCGCAACCAAGCGCCAAGTGGTGCGGATCTTCGCAGTTGAATTTCTGATGCTGGGCGTGGTCGCGGGACTGATGGGCGCGCTGCTCGGCGTCATATTCTCGGCGATCGTCTTAAATAAACTGATGGACGCGAAGTTTCACTTCGAACCCGTCGCCGCATTGGTCGCCGTGCTGCTCACCACGCTGCTCGCGAATGTATCCGGATGGCTGGCGAGCGTGCGAATCCTGCAGCAGAAGCCGCTCGAAGCGCTCCGGAATGAGTAGCGCCTATTCCGATTAACAATCCAGCCACGCCCGCTTCTTCGAGCTCTCAAGAACTTTCTCAAGCAGCGCCATTCCCAATGCGCCGTCGGCAAACGTCGGATACTCGACCGGCGCAGCAGGATCCGCAACCCGCGCATAGAAACGCTTGAACATCTGCTTGTGCGAATCATCGTAGCCTTCGCTATGCCCGCCGGGCAAATCCGCAAAACCCGCCGCGCGCGCATCGAATAACGACGGATCCTTCACGATGATCTGGTTGGGCGCGTTGCGATGCCCGATCCACAACTCGTCGGGTCGCTCCTGATTCCAAGCGACCCCGCACTTGGTGCCGTAAACCTCAAACTGAAAACGATTCTTGCAGCCCGCGGACATTTGGCTTACCGCGAACGATCCGCGCGCGCGATCTCCCAAGCGCAGCAGCACCGCGCCGAAATCGTCGGTATCCATGGGGGCTTCGTCGTAATCCGACGCTTGCAGTTTCTTTCCGCTAAACGTTTCGACTGACCCCTTGGGTTTCTTACGCGACTTGTGGAACGTTTGCAGGTCCGCGCACAACGAAGTGATCTTCAGACCGGTGAGATGCTGGATCATATCCATCCAATGCGAGCCAATATCGCCCATCGCGCGCAACGCTCCGTTCGAGGCCGAAAGCGCGCGCCAGTTCCAGTCGGTCTCATACAGCAGCCAGTCCTGGAAATACGTGCCGTTGACGATCAGGATGTCGCCCAGGTCACCCGCGGCCACCATGCTGCGAATGTGCTGCACTACCGGATAAAAGCGCAGGTTGTGGTTCGTGCAGTGCGCCAGCTTTTTCGCGTCCGCCAGCGCGGCCAGCTCACGCGCTTCCAAGGCGTTCATCGTCAGCGGCTTCTCGCACAGAACATTCTTGCCGGCTTCGAGCGCTGCTTTGGCCATGGAATAATGAAGCACGTTGGGCGTACAGATGTGCACGGCGTCGATCTCTGGATCGGCCAGCACGGCGCGCCAGTCCGCGGCCTTGGGAATATTCATCGCGGCGGCGAACTTCTCCGCGGTTGCGAGACTCGATCCCGCGACAGCGGCCACTTCGACATTGCCCAAACGGCGAATGCCCTCGGTGTGAACCTTGCCCATGAATCCAGTCCCGAACATCGCGGTTTTTAGTTTGCGCATAAGTAAATACGATACCTAACCGACTAACCTCATGGCCGCGAGTGCCATCGCCTTGGCCGCCGACACCAGGTGATCCACGCGACAGTACTCGTCGGGTTGATGCGCGAGATGCAGCAGACCGGGCCCGTAGGCGATGCATTGATCGACCAGCCCCAGCCGCGTCACGTGTTTCTGGTCGTACGTGCCCGGGCTTGCGATCAGCGGCGGAACGGCCCCAATCACATCTTCGACTGCGCGAGCCATTGTCGTCACCAGCGGCGACGATGCATCAGTCAGCACCGGTGGAACCGTCATCAAATCCTCGATGCGATAGCGAAACTCGTCGTCCCGTTCGGCGAGTCGATGAAGAATCTGTTCGATCTCGCCGCGCACCTCGTCAATCGGTTCTTCCATTAGGTAGCGGCGATCGAAAATCGCTTCGCACCGATCCGCGACGCACGGCGTCTGCATTCCGCCTTCGGGCTGGCCGCCTGAAATCGAATTGATGTTGATGCTGGGATGACGCGCCGCAGGCGGCTCCACCGGCATCATCGTGATGCGCTGCGCCAGCGACGGCTTGAGTTCGTGCTCGATGGCTGCAAGAAACGCGCCCATTTGTCCAATCGCGTTCACGCCAAGAAAAGGCATGCTGCCGTGCGCGATGCGACCCAGCGTCGCGACCTTGAACCAATACACTCCGCGGTGTCCCAAACACACGCGGTCGACATTCAGCGGCTCGGTAATGATCACGAAATCGGTGCGATCGCGCGCAATGTATCCGCGTTCGGCCAGCCAGGCGACACCCGCAAATCCCCCGCTCTCTTCGTCTACGGTTCCGCTCTGCTCGATCGTTCCGTGCAGCATCACCCCTTCGCGCCGCATCGCCTCTACGGCAAAGATCGACGCGGCGATCCCAGCTTTCTGGTCAGCGGTCCCGCGCCCGTAGATTTTTCCGTCGCGCAAAAGTGCCCCAAAAGGATCCACGGTCCAGCCGTCGCCCGCGGGAACCACATCGAAGTGTCCGTTGAAATGCAGCAACGGCCGGGTCGACGCGCCGGCCATTCGTCCGATCACATTCACACGCGGGTGTTGCGTTGTGTGCTCTGGTCGGCCTTCGGCTTCCAGATACTGGACGTTGTATCCAAACTTGGCCAGCTTGTTGCCGATTGCATGGGCACATTCGACGTAATTTTCGCCTGGAGGATTCACGGTCGGAATCCGCGTCAGCTCCTGCAGGAACGCGACGATCTCATCCGTCATCGCGTCGATCCGGGTCAGGACGGCGGACTCACGTGGCATGGCTGATTTGTATTAGTCTAGCCGTACACTGGAGGCAGCTATGTCCACCGCGACATCCGAAGCGTGCGTGCAGACCACCGACCTCCGCCGCCGCTTCGAAGCGCTGCGGGGCGCCGCGCGAAAAGCCGACCTGTCCTACCGCGATCGCGTCGACGCGCTGCGCAAGCTGGAGCAGGCGCTGCTCCGCCGCAAGGATGAGATCATCCAAACTATTTCCGCCGACTTCAACGGTCGCGCGGCCGAGGAGACGCTGGCGCTGGATTTGTTTCCGACCTTGAATGAAATTCGTTACGCCGTTAAGAATCTCAAGGATTGGATGACGCCGCGATCCGTCTCGCTGGGTTGGCAATTCTGGCCCGCGCGAGCGCG
Source organism: Bryobacteraceae bacterium (assembly GCA_036006545.1). GTDB lineage: Bacteria > Acidobacteriota > Terriglobia > Bryobacterales > Bryobacteraceae > Palsa-187. Next base: position 18,655 of record DASYPO010000268.1, on the reverse strand, counting down.
AGTGCAATATCAACCGCTCGGCGCTGTGGGCGTGCTCGCAGCCTGGAATTATCCATTGTTCCTGGGCCTCGCTCCTGTGATTGGCGCGATCGCGGCGGGCAACCACGTGATGCTCAAGCCGTCTGAACTGGCGCCGCGTTCGGCGGATCTTCTGGCGTCGCTGATCGGCGAGCTGTATTCGCCCGAGTTTGTCACCGTCGTCACCGGCGACGGAAAGGTCGCGGCGGAATTCAGCGCGCTGCCGTTCGATCATCTGCTGTTCACCGGATCCACGCGCGTCGGAAGAATAGTGATGCGTGCAGCCAGCGAAAACCTCACGCCCGTCACGCTGGAGCTGGGCGGGAAATCGCCGGCGCTGATTCATCCCGACTTCGCGATCCAACGTGCCGCGGAATCGATTCTTGCCGGCAAGCTCTTCAACGCGGGCCAGACTTGCGTCGCGCCGGATTACGTATTGGTGTCGGAGAATCGCCTGAGCGAGTTTCTCGACACATCGCAGCGAATCATCGCGCGAATGTACCCGCGACTGGTCGACAATCCCGATTACACCCGCATCATCAACGCAGCGCACTATCGACGGCTGCGTGAGTTGACCGACAGCGCGCTCGCTCGCGGATCGCAGGCCCTTGAAGTGAATCCCGCCAGCGAAGCCTGCGACGAAACCAATCGTGTGTTCCCGCCGACCCTGCTGAGTCATGTCCCGGACGACGCGGACGTGATGCAGGAGGAGATTTTCGGACCGATTCTGCCTATCGTCACCTACAACCGCTTAAATGAGGCGATCGCGTACATCAACGCACGCCCGCATCCGCTCGCGCTGTACTACTTCGACGACAATTCAGGCCGGGTGAGGTACTTGCTCGACCATACGCGCGCCGGCGGCGTGACGGTGAACGATTGCATGTTCCACGTCGGTCAGCCTTGCCTGCCGTTCGGCGGCGTGGGTCCCAGCGGCATGGGCCAGTATCACGGCTTCGACGGCTTCGCGACGTTCTCGAAAAAAAAGCCCGTCTTCCTGCAATCGCGTTTCACAACGCTGGGACTGATGCGGCCGCCCTACGGCGCGACCGCGCGTCGCCTGCTGAAATTCATCATCGGCCGCTAGGGCGCGTTTACGCGCGCGTGGTCATCAGACTGTCGTTGGGATAAAAGTGGTCGACGTTCTCCGGCGTGATGATCTGATGATTTGTGAAAACAGCCGGCGCGACGGGACGCCGTGCCAAAAGATCCATTGCCAGGCGCAGCAGACCATCGCCGTACTTCTCCGGAAAATAGCCCACCGACGCAATCAGCCGCGAGCGTGGCGACCTCATTTCGACGCGCGCTTCCGGTTCACCATTCTGCCCCACCAGCGCGCAATCCGCCGCTCGACCCGCTTCTTCGAACGCGCGTAACGCACCCAGCGCGCTGGGATCGTTCGCTGCCCCCACCAGGACTCGCTTGGCCTTGGATTCCCGCAGATGCTTGCGCACCCGCTCCAGCGAAGTTTGAAACTGCCCGTCGCCATCGATCGAAACCGTGCGGCACGATTCCGGAATTCGCATTACCTCGCCGATTCCAGTGAGCATGCCGCGAATACGCGCCTGCGGCAGCGCTCCGGCGCGCTGCAATTCGATCAGCAGAATCTCCTCCACGTCGGCGTCCCAATGCTTCTTCGCCCAGCGCCCCAAGTAGTGCCCGCCCAGCAAACCGGCGCGATAGTTGTTGGCGCCGAAGTAGGTGGCCCCCGGGTGTGGAATGTCGATAGCTATGAATGGAATCGCCGCTTCCAGGTATTTGGATCCGATCGCGGCCGCGATGATCTCGTCGCTTTGAAACTCAATCACCAAATCGACCTGCTCGCGGATCAAATAATCCGCGTTTCGCAGTGCGATCTTCGGCTGATACCGATTGTCGACCACGATCAATTCGACCTTCTCCCGCTCGGCTGCGCGCTCCAGGCTCTGCCGTACTTCCCGATCGAACGAGCTTTGCTGCCCTTGCGCGGCATATCCCAGACGGTACTTGCGGCGGCGGCGAACATCCGGCGCCAGGCGGTAGTGATTCTCGCCAACCTTGTCTAGAAAGCCACATTCATGCAGGGAATACAGCAGGCGAAAACACATGCCCTTGTGGAATCCAGTGCGGTTCACTACGTCGCGCAGACGCAAAACATCACCCGGAGATTGAAATGCTTCGAGCACACGCGTGGCGTGCACTAACGACTTCACCAGGTATCGATTCTGAGTCGCGCCCGCCATCCTGACCGAGCATTCTTGCAGTTCCGCAATGCGAAACGCAACCAGCGTCAAGTCAAGGCAACAAATGTACGGTCAATTTCGATGCGGCGCCTTTCGAATGGAACACGCGCTCGGTCGCCTTCTGAAAATCCGCCGCCTTGGCGTTGTTGATGTCCACGAACTTCTGCGGATTGCGATCCACCAGCGGGAACCACGAGCTTTGGATCTGAATCATGATCCGATGCCCCGGGCGGAAAGTATGATACACGTCCGGCATCGCATATTCGATCTTCTCCATCTTGCCGGGCGTGAAAGCTTCCGGCTTGGTGAAACTGTTGCGGAACTTGCCGCGAAAGACCTCGCCTCGCACCAGTTGTTGATAGCCCGCCATGCGCACGCCCGACGGGTTCGGATCATTGTCCGGATAGTCGTCGGGATACACATCGATCAGCTTCACGACGAAATCGGAATCGGTGCCGGTCGTCGATACAAAAAGCGACGGGGTCAGCGGACCCGCAAAGGTCACGTCTTTGTCGAGCACTTCGGTCGCGAAAGTCAAAACGTCGGTGCGCGTAGCGGCGAAGCGCTGATCGTCGGTCATATGCTCGCGCGTCATTCCTTCGGACTGGCCGGGAATGAAGGGCACAGGTTTCGCGGGATCGCTCACATACTCGTCGAAACTCGATTCTTCGCCCGGAGCCTCGAACGAAAGCTTTCCCCCGGCCCGCAGATACAGCGTCGATATCCGCGCACCTTTCGGCGGCCATGCGTCGTGCTTGCGCCACACGTTACGGCCCGTCTCGAAAACATACGCCTCCGGCAATTTCGGATCGCCGTTCCCCTTCAACCAATGATTGAAAAACGGCGCCTCGATTTCGTCGCGATAGAACTCGCTGGTCTTTGCGCCGAAGTGCACGTTGCCCAGCGACTGCCCATCGCCGCGCGCCCATCCGCCGTGAAACCAGGGGCCCATCACCAGCATGTTCTTCGCGCCGGGACTCTGCTTCTCGATCGACCGATAAACTTCCAGCGCTCCGAAAAGATCCTCCGCATCGAACCAACCGCCCACGGTCATCACCGCCGGTTTGATGTTCTTCAAATGCGGACGAAGGTTACGTGCCTGCCAGAATTCGTCGTAGTTGGGATGCTTCATCAGGTCGTTCCAGAACGCGACATCGTTCTTGAAAGTCTTCTCATTGACGTTGGACAGCGGCCCGATTCGCATGTAGAACTCGTATGAATCCACCCATTTCGCCGGAGGCGGCGGTGCACCGGGGGCCGGCGGAACATTCGTCGGTGGCGGAGGAATCACCGGTACCGGGCGCGGCCGGCCAAACGTATTGAAGAAGCGGTACGCGTGCGGCAGGTAGAGCGCGCCGTTGTGATGGAAATCGTCGCCGACGAACCAATCTGAGATCGGTGCTTGCGGAGACGCGCACACCAGCGCCGGATGCGCGTCGATCACGCCCGCCGCCGTGTAGAATCCCGGGTACGAAATCCCCCACATGCCGACTTTGCCGTTATTATTCGGAACATTCTTCACCAGCCAGTCGATCGTGTCGTAGGTGTCGGACGATTCGTCGATGTCCTTCGGACCGTTCTTCTTCGCCACCTGCGGCGTCATGTTGACGAACTCGCCTTCGCTCATGTTCCGCCCGCGAACGTCCTGGTAGACGAAGATGAATTTCTCACGCGCGAAGCGTTCGGAGGGACCGAGCGACGTCCGGTAATTGTCGATGCCGTACGGCGCGACGCTGTACGGCGTGCGGTCGAACATAATCGGCCAGCGCTCGGATTCGTCCTTCGGAACATACACCGAAGTGAAAAGCTTCTTCCCGTCGCGCATCTCGATCTTGTATTCGTATTTGGTGTAGTTCGCTTTGATGAACTCGACACCTTGCGCGAGAACGACGCTCGCGCCCAGCAGGAAAATCGGAACCAGTCGCTTCATTACTTTTTTCCGATTTGCGCGAGTAGCTCTTTCACCGCCGTGTCGAGCTGCGAGTCACGACCTGTATACGTTTCGCCGATCGGACGTGTCACCGCAACATCGACGGGCCGTGGATTCATTTCCATATTTTTCCCGTCCGCGCCCGTAATCAACGTGCCCGGCATGCGCATGCTCGATCCGTCCACCAACTCCATCGAACCGGTGTAGATGATCCAGCCTGAGGTCGGCTCGCCCACTACTTTGCCGAGCTTCAGCGTGCGATAACCTTCGGTGAAATCCTCCGCGTCCGATAGCGAGTGCTGATTCGTCACCAGCACGGTCGGCAACTCAAGCGATCGCTGTCCCAGCACTGTTCGCGCGGGTCCCGATCGGCCGCCGCGATCCGTCATGGTCATGTAGCCGCGCCGCGCCAGGACGTCCAGCGCGTACGCGTTTACGAACCCGCCGTTATTGTTGCGAACGTCGATCACCACGCCGTCGCGCGCGCGATTGTCCGCGTCCAGATCGATATACAACTGTGTCAGTGCCTGCGCCGACATATCGCGCATGTGAATATAGCCGAGCTTGCCGCCGCTGACCTTCGATACGTAGGCGCGATTATCTTCCACCCACTTTCGATACAACTGCTCCGCCAAAGACCCCACGGGGCGAACCGTCACCTGTCGTCCGCTGATATCCAGTACCACTCGCTTGTCCACCTTGTGTTGCAGCAGCGAATCCAGATTCACTCCCGCTCCCACCACTTCGCCATCCACGGCGCGCAGCTCTTCGCCCACCTGGATCTTCGCGATCTCCGCAGGCGACTGCGGCAGTACCTCCGTGATTTTCAATTTCCCGGAGCGTTCGTACTCGCCGCGATCGAAACTCAGCCCAAGTTGACCAGTCGTCGCGCGCGGCCCGCCGCGTCCACCGCCGTCTCCTGTCGCTGCCGGTGCCGTCACGCCAGAATGCGACGAGTTCAGTTCACCGACCATCAGGCGCAGCAAGCGACGCAGCTCGTCCGGCGTGCGTGCGCCTTCCACCAGCGGCGCGTATCTCGTGCGGACGGCGTTCCAATCCACGCCATGAAATTTCGGGTCGTAGAAACCGTCACGCTGTCCCGCCCAAGCCTGCTGGAACACCGCGACCTTTTCTTTATCGAAATCGATGTCCATCTCAGCCGTGACCGCCACCGGGCGAACCACCTTGGTATCGATCGCGATGCTCTGCACGCGCCCGGCTTCGAGGTAATAAACCTCGCGGCCATCCGGCGAGAATTGCGCCCGACTTTTCTGACCCGGTGTGCTGGTCAACTGGCGCGCGACGCGATCTGCCCCGCCGCTGCGCCCGCCCCTTCCGCCGGTCGATTCGTCCAGGGAAAACGTGTAGAGGTTCGTCTGTCCCGCTACCACTGCCGAGAGCAGCAGTGTCTTTCCGTCCGGACTAATCTGCGGATTGTTTACGTCCAGCCCAACCGGCAACAGCGTGAGCCGATTGCGAATTCCTTCGAGCACGATTTCGACCGGCTTGGGAGGAACCGCGGGTCGAGCGCCGCCTCCGCGTCCTGCCGGCGGAGTATCCGGTTTGAACAAATCCTCGAAGCGTTCTTCGGTGAAGTTCGGCGCGCGCGGCACCAGGTCGATCTTGGCGATCTGCGGCGACTCGGTGCGCTGACCTGTCGAAAAGATCAGCGACTTTCCGTCGGGATTCCAACGGATCGATCCTCCGTTGCCGTTCGCTAGGAAACTGATCTGGTGCGGCTCGCCACCCGCCGCAGGCACCACCCACACGTTGCGTAGCGCGCTATTGCCGGCCGCCGCATAGGCGATCCACTTTCCATCCAATGACCACGCGTAGCCGCCCCCGCCGAATCCGCCGCCGATCGCACCCGTGGCCACCACACGATCCTGCTTCGATTCCAGATCCATCACGCGCAGTTCGCGGCGATTGCGGATATAAGAAACGCTCTTCCCATCCGGCGAAAATTCGGGGCCCTGATCCGGCAGCGCGTCGCTTGTAAGCTGCGTCTCGGATTTCTTCGTGAAGTCGAACAGAAAAACATGATTGACCGCATTGCGCTCGCCGATATACACGATGCGCGACGAATCCGGCGCCCAGCTCACCTGTGTTTCGGGCTCAGGCGACCGCGTAACTCGCAACGCTTCGCCGCCCTCTCGCGCCCCCGCCGCGAAAATGTCCCCGTGCCCCGCCAGCGCCAGCTTCCGGCCGTCAGGCGAAAGCGAAAGATCGGTGAATTGGGCGAGCGTTTGGTGCGTTATGCCCGGTCCTGCGGCCGATCCCACCAGCGTGATCGGGACATTGAAAGCCTCGCCAGTCTTGGTGTCCAACTTCCAGATTTTGAAGTCGTGCTCGAAGACCACTTCCTTGCCGTCGTAGCCGATGGACGGCCACAGCACGCGGCCGCTGGTGAATTTCGTCACCTGCTTCGGTTTCGCGCCAGTGGTCATGGTCCACAAATTCTGCGCGCCCGCTCGATCGGACATGAAGTACAGTTGCTTGCCATCCGGCATCCACATGGGCCACGCGTTGCGGCCGGTCAGGTCGATCATTTTCTCGTACGACCCGTTTTCCTTGCGCACCCAAATCTCCGATTCATCCAAATGACTGTGACCGTTGCGCCACCACTGCTGATCGCCGTTGCCGCGCGCTGCGAACGCGATCGTGCTGCCATCCGGCGCGGGGGCCGCTTGAAACTCATTGACGAATCGATCGGCGCTCACCGCCATCGGAGTGCCGCCGTCCGCGCTCACGCGAAAGATGTCGTTCTTGCGGCCCACGTCTTTCGATCCACTCGAAAAGTAGATCCACTTGCCGTCGCGCGACCATGCGTCCAATTGATCCATTCCGTCATCGAAGGTCAGCCGCTTCAATTCACCCGTCGCCAATGTAAGCACGTAGATATCGCCGCCGCCCGTGCGTGTCGAGACGAACGCCAGCCGATTGCCGTCGGGCGAGTACAGCGGGCGCGATTCGTCCGCCGGATGCGACACCAATAGATGTGCTTCGCCGCCCTTCGACGGCGCGACCCAAATATCGCCGCCCGAAACAAATGCGAGTTCAGGACGCGTCGGGCACAACGTCGGCTCGGTCAGATAAGGCACGCCCGCCGCAGTAAGCGTGAGTGCAACCAGGGGAACAAGGAAGATGCGCATTGCTCTCTTTTATACCTCGATTCTGATAGCCTGAGTGTCTATGAAGTGCATTTTTTTCGCCCTGATTCTGGCGTTCACCGCACTCGCGCAGGAGTCCGCCCCCGCGCCCGAAATGACGGCCGCCGAGAGACAATTCCAGCAATCGATGAATAACGTGGTAATGGTTGGATTCTTCACCGCCGGCGATAGCACCGAGTTGCACGACGATCGCTACGTCATCGAAAGCGTCACCAAGGTGAAGGACGGCTTGTGGAAGTTCGCCGCGCGTGTCCAGTACAACAAGAAGGATGTGAAGGTCGCGCTGAATGTACCGGTGTTCTTCGCGGGCGATACGCCGGTAATCTCGCTCACCCGACAAGCTGTCACGGGCCTCGGCACGTTCGATACGCGCCTGGTGATCTACAAGGGCGGGTACGCGGGAACCTGGGGCGGCGGCGATCATGGCGGCGCGATGTTCGGCAAGATCGTCAAGAACGACGCACCCGACAGCAAGCCGTAACGGTTGCCCGAGCTCCCCGACATCACCGTCTATATTGAAGCGCTGGACGCGCGCATTCTCGGCCGCACACTGGAGCGTGTCGAAATTGGCGGGCCGTTTCTTCTCCGAACCGCCGACACCCCGCCCTCAGCCGCACACGGCCACATCGTCACCAAGCTGCGACGCATCGGCAAGCGCATCGCCATCGGGCTCGACCACGAGGTCTGGCTGGTGTTGCACCTGATGATTGCCGGTCGGCTGCATTGGAGCCCGAAATACAAAAAGCCCGACGGTCGCCGAATCCTCGCGACGTTTGTATTCGACTCGGGCTGCCTCACACTTACCGAGGCCGGATCGCAGAAACGTGCGTCGCTACACATCTTGACCGGCGACCACGAACTCGACGCGCTCGATCCTGGCGGTATTGATGTCATGTCCGCGACAGGCGAGGAGTTCGCGGCCGTGCTCACTTCCGCGAACCACACCCTCAAGCGCGCCCTCACCGATCCGCGACTCTTCAGTGGCATTGGAAACGCATATTCGGATGAGATTCTGCATCGCGCTCACCTTTCGCCGGTGACGCTGACATCGCGGTTGGATTCTGACCAGATCTTCCGTCTCTACGACGCAACCCGCGAGTCGCTCGAGGAATGGACCGATCGCCTGCGCACGGAAGCCGCCGGCAAGTTTCCGGAAAAGGTCACCGCGTTTCGACCCGAGATGGCCGTGCACGGGCGTTACGGTCTGCCGTGCCCGCGCTGCGGGACCAAAGTCCAGCGAATCCGTTATGCGTCCAACGAAACCAACTATTGCCCGAGCTGCCAGACCGGCGGAAAACTGCTCGCCGACCGCGGCCTCAGTCGCCTGCTCCGCCAGGACTGGCCGCGCACGCTGGAAGAGTTAGAGGAGCTGCGAAAACGCTGAAGGGTTTCTATTTCTCATCCGCCGAGGGTCCGTACATTCCAACCAAGGCCACATCTAACAAGCGTAAATAAACGCCGAGTTGACCGCGATGGTGAATCATGTGATTCATCACCCTGCTTCGGACCGCCGTGATTCGCGTTTTCGTAGAGCCCGGGGAGACTTCGATGGTTGCGGTCCAGTGGGCATCCGTCGCGCCCGCGATCGCTTCCCGCGCCCCAGCAACATTCTGATCGAATACCGCGAGCACTTCGGCCCTCGTCGCCGATTCGGAGGGCTTGGCTAACTGCCGCGTGATGATGAAAGTTGCCAGGACGGGGATCGCGGCCAGGTGACTTGCCAATTTGCCCAGCGTGAACGATTTTTCGTGCGGCCTCCATCCGAGCCTGTCATCCGGGAGGCGCTCTAGGATTTTGCGAGTGCCCGCCATCTCCTGATCGAATTCAGGCAGCAACAGTTCGGTGATGGTCATGCGAGGGATTTCGAAAACGCGTGGTGCCGAAGGTGGGGGTCGAACCCACATGACCAGTGAAGATCGCGGGATTTTGAGTCCCGTGCGTCTGCCAGTTCCGCCACTTCGGCACGAACTTTTTCATTGTATCCCTACCGACCGTCCTACTCGCAGAGTAACGCTAGTACCATGTCTTAACCATTACCAGTACCGGACACTCTGCGCTATTTACGGGCTGCAAATCAGCACCTAGACTGGCCGTAGCAGAGGAAGCTTTGAATCAACTACTTCTCCAATACTCATACCTGCAGGTGCTGGACTTCATGACCACGGTCGCGTTTCTGCTGCATGGGATCCGCGAGGGTAACCCGCTGGTGCGCTTCGCCCTGAACTACGCGCCACACCCCATGACCGGACTGATCGTCGTGAAGGTCGCCGCTCTTGGCCTGGGAATCTACTGCTGGCGCTGCGGCCGCAACCGTCTGCTCTCCCGCATCAACCTGCTGTTCGCCCTAGTGGTGGCTTGGAACATGGTGGCGCTGATCGTCGCAGCCTCAAAGCTCAACGTCTTCTAACCGCTGTCCGCTGTCCGCTTCGTACAATAAGCAGGTTGCTGTTCAACCTCAACATTTCCTCGCTCGACGCCGCTCTGCGCGTGCTCTCGGCGATGATTACTCCTGCCCTTCTCATTTCCGCCTCGGGAACTTTCATCCTGTCGACTTCCAGCCGCCTGGGCCGCGTGGTCGATCGCGTCCGCACCCTTTCCGATCGCATCGAGGACCTGATTCATAGCGAACTTAACATCGAGATGCGTGGCGAGCGCCAGGACATGTACATCCACCAGATGGCGCAGCTCAGTACCCGCAGTCATCTGCTCCAGCGCAGCCTGACCTTTTTCTATTTTGCCGCCGGCATGTTCGTGCTTACCAGCGTCGCGATCGGTGCCATGGCCTTCATCGGTGATCGACTCCACATCCATTGGATTCCCGTGCTGTTGGGAATAATTGGCGCGCTCGCATTGTTGGTTGGCTGCCTGATGCTAGTCCGCGAAGCTCGTCTCGCCGTCCGCAGCCTCGAACAGGAGATGCAGTTCCTCGCCACACTGGTAAAACGTCACGATCAGGGAACCACGCGCGTCTAACACGTGTTACGATTCCCAAAACCCTCCGGAGGCGCTCGATGCGTTTTGTTTCTCCATTTCTTCTCCTGTCCCTGACAGCTCTCGCAGCGGATTGGCCGCAGTGGCGCGGCCCCAATCGCGATGGAATTTCGAGCGAAACCGGACTCGCCGCATCCTGGCCTTCCAACGGTCCGCCGCTCGTCTGGAAGGTTAAGGGCCTCGGGGAGGGCTACTCGTCCCTCGCGATTTCGAAGGGTCGCATTTACACCCAAGGCCAGCGCGACGGCAAGGAATGGGTGATCGCGCTCGACGTCAAGAACGGCAACAAGCTGTGGGAAGTGCCCACGGGCACGCCCTACTCGAATGATCGTGGCGATGGCCCGCGCGGCACGCCGACCGTCGACGGCGATCGCGTCTACGCCATTAACGGCACGGGCGTGTTGGTTTGCCTGGATGCAGCGACCGGCAAAGCGCATTGGACGCAGGATTTCGTGCGCGATTACGGCGGATCAATTCCACATTGGGGCTACAGCGAATCGCCGCTGATCGATGGGAACCGCCTGATCGTCATGCCTGGCGGGCGCGGCGCGTCCATCGTCTCGCTCGACAAAGTGACCGGCAAGGTCCAGTGGAAAGCGGGCAGCGACAGCGCCGGATATTCTTCGGCGATCGTCGCTGATATCGGTGGAGTTCGCCAGGTCATCGCGCTCAGCGGTCAGGGCGCACTCGGCGTTCAGGAAAATACGGGCGAGGTGTTGTGGCACTACGACAAGGTTTCGAATCGCACCGCTAACATCGCGACGCCGATTTATCATAACGGCGCGGTATTTGTTTCGACCGCGTATGGAACCGGTGCCGCGCTTCTCAAGGTCGGTGCCAAGAACATGACCGAGGCGTATTTCAATCGCGACATGATGAACCACTACTCCAGCTCGGTGCTGGTGAACAACACACTGTACGGATTCTCCAATGCGATTTTGATGGCCATGGATTTCGACACCGGCAAAGTGATGTGGCGCGACCGCAGCGTCGGCAAGGGTTCGGTGATTTTCGCCCAAGGCAATATTTACGCGCTGGGTGAAGATGGCGTAATGGGGCTGGTCCGCGCCGATCGTGACAAGTACCAGGAAATCTCGCGCTTCAGTTTCCAAAAGGGCGGGCTGCCCACCTGGTCGCCGCCCGTGATTAGCGACGCCAAGCTGTTCCTGCGCGATCAGGACAACCTGTATTGCCACGACATCAAAGCGAAGTAACTTCGCCGGCCGTCCGAAGCCTGTGGAGTAACACGGGCTTTCGCTGGCTGTGGATCGGCCAGGCAATTTCCGAAACCGGATCCCGCATCACGCGCGACGGCCTGCCGATGGCCGCCGTCATGCTCCTCGCGGCGACGCCCTTTCAGATGGGCGTGCTGACCGCGCTCAGCGGTGCCGCGACTCTGCTGTTCGGTATGATCGCCGGCGTTTGGGTCGATCGCATCCACCGTCGACCCGTGCTCATCCTTGCCGATATCGGACGCGCCTTGGTGATCGGCACCATTCCTCTCGCCGCCCACTACGGCACGCTCGCGATGCCGCAGTTTTATCTCGTGGCCGCAGTCGCGGGCGTGCTCACAGTGCTGTTTGACGTCGCTTATCAAGCGTACGTACCCACACTCGTCCATCGCGAACAGCTGCTCGAGGCCAACAGCCGGCTCGCGCTCACCGGATCGATCGCCGAAGTCTTGGGCCCGGGAATCACGGGACTGCTCGTGCGTATCCTGACCGCTCCCGTCGCGATCCTGATCGACGCCGTGTCTTTCCTCGCGTCCGCGATCTCGGTCGCGCTGATTCGCAATCCCGAACCGCCGCCCGAGCCGAATCCCGCCCCGCACTTTGCCGAAGAGATTCGCGACGGATGGCGAGCTGTGATTCACCACCCCGTGCTACGCGTTCTCGCCTTTCGCGCCGCGACCATCGGCTTGTGTCACGGCCTGATCAGCCCGCTCTATGTGATCTACGCGATGCGCGATCTCGCCCTCGGACCGCTTGCGCTCGGAATCGCGATCGCCATCGGCGGTGTCAGCAATCTGACCGGCGCGCTGCTCGCTCCTTACGCCGCACGGCGATTCGGATTGGGCCGGACACTCTTCTGGTCGGCAGTACTGTACTCCATCGGTGTGCTGCTGCTCGCCCTTGCACGTCCGCCGTTTTTCTTCGCCATGGCTTGCCTGATCGGTCAACAACTGCTGGGCGATGGGTTTTACATGATCTCGCAGATTAACGAGACCAGCCTGCGCCAGTCCATCACGCCGGATCGTCTGCTGGGTCGCGTCAGCGCGGTCATGCAGCTTCTGACGCGCGGCATCTGGCCGATCGGCGCACTGATCAGCGGAGCGGTCGCGGGAATCATCGGCACGCGCACGACACTGTTGATCGCAGCATTGGGTCTGCTCGCCTCGGCCGCATGGATGCTGGCGCCGTCCATCCGCGCTTTGAAGGCGCACACGTTGACCCGGCGCCAGTGAATCTGCTATTTCTGAAGCAACAGAAATGGCTGATACAACGCTCACTCCCGTACAACAGCGCTTCGTCCTCCACTGGGGCGAAATGGGCGCTCGCTGGGGAATCAATCGCACCGTGGCCCAGATTCATGCGCTGCTTTATCTCTCCCCGCGACCTCTGCATGCCGAGGAAATGGCGGCGACGCTGGGAGTCGCACGCTCCAATGTCTCAAACAGCCTGCGCGAGCTGCAGGGCTGGGGCATCGTCAAAATCGCGCACGTGCTGGGCGACCGCCGCGATCATTTCGAATCGCTCAAGGATGTCTGGCAGATGTTCGAGATTATCGTAGCCGAACGCAAGCGCCGCGAAATCGATCCCACGCTCGAAATGCTGCGCACCTGCCTCGCGGAATCCCGTAAAGCCGACGCCTACACCGCCGAGCGCGTGACGGCGATGCTTGAGTTTTTCGAAACCATGACCGGGCTCTACGGCGATTTCGAGCGCATGCCCAAAGGCACGCTGGCCGGAGTCTCGAAACTGCGCGGCAAAGTGCGCAAGCTGATTTCGTAGCGGGGAGTGATTGTGGCGCGGGCTTCAGCCCGCAGCGTCGGCTTCAGCCGACGTCCGGGTTTGCTTACAGCCGTTTCCACTCCCGATAAAACAAAGCCAGAGGCAACCCCATCACATTGAAGTAGCACCCTTCGATCCGCTCCACGAATTTCGACGCCAACCCCTGGATCGCGTACCCACCGGCCTTGTCCAGCGGCTCGCCCGTCGCCGCATACTCCGCGATCTCTCGATCGTTCATGGGCCCGAACCACACACGCGTCGATTCCGACGCGACCCTCGAGCCCCCTGCATGTCGTAGACAAATCCCGGTGATCACCGTATGTTCCCGATCCGCAAGCGACCGCAGCATCGCCCGCGCCTCACTCTCGTCCGCCGGCTTGCCGAGCACCGAATCTCCCAGCACAACCTCCGTATCCGCACCCAGCACAATCTCGTCGCGCGACTCCCACGACGCCTCGGCCTTCTCGCGCGCCAGCCGCATCACATACTCGACCGGCGACTCCCCTGCCCTGCGCACCTCCTCCACCGGGCGCGCGCGCACTGTAAATCGAAATCCCGCGTTCTCAAGCAGCTCGCGGCGTCGCGGCGATTGCGATGCGAGAATTAGTTCCGGCATTCTCACATGCTACAATCGAATCCTTCCCCCTCGACCACCATGCAACGCGCCGGGCGTGTCATCGGAACCAGTAAATTCGCGAAAGATCTGGCCGATCCCGAGCTCCGCGCGCGTGCCGCGTGGCCCGAGGCCGCCGGCGCAAAGATCGCACCCCACACCCGCGCCGTGTCACTGGTTCGTGGAGCGTTGGTAGTTGAAGTGAACGATTACATCTGGCAGCGCCAACTCGCCAGCCTCCGTCCCCACTTGCTCAAGAACCTCACCAAGGCCCTGGGCGAAGCACTGGTCACCGATATCGATTTTCGCCCCATGCCCAAGCGCCGTGAACCGCAGCGCGCCGCTCACGCCCATCCCGACGGGCTCGCATCAGAGCACGTTGACGACCCCGTACTCGACGTCCTCTACCGCCAGGCGCGTCGAAAAGGAACCGCGTGAAGCTCACCCTCGACGAAGTTCGCAGGGTCGCGGATCTCGCGAACCTGGCGCTCTCGGACGATGAGATCCAGCGCATGGCTCGCGACCTCGACGGAATCCTCACGCACATCGACAAGCTGAACGAGCTTGACACAACCAACGTCGAACCCATGGCGCAGGTGCTCTACGACGCTGAAGAAACCGCAACGCTGCGCGAGGATCGAGAGCGGCCGACTCTATCGAACGCCGACGCCCTTGCGAACGCGGCCACCTCCGGCGCAGGCTATTTCAAAGTTCCGAAAGTGATTGAGCGATGAGCGATTCAAGCAATGGAGCGATGAAGTCTCTCGAGACCGTCACCGTCGATTCCATCCGCGCCTCGCTCCTCGCAAAAGAATTCAGCGCCGAGGAATTCACGCGCAGCGCGCTCGCATACGCCGAATCGGAAAATCCCAAGACCAACGCCTATCTGACGTTCTGTCCCGACCGCGCAATCGCTTCCGCCCAGCAAGTCGACCGCAAAATCGCCGCCGGCGCTGATCCGGGTCCGCTCGCTGGCGTGCCCGTTGCGGTCAAAGACGTCATCGTGACCCGCGGCGTTCGCACCACCTGCGGATCCCGCCTGCTCGAAAACTACATCCCGCCCTACGACGCGACCGCAATCACTCGTCTCGAACAAGCCGGCGCGATCATCTTAGGCAAAACCAATTGCGACGAATTCGCCATGGGCTCGTCGAACGAAAATTCTGCCTTCGGCCCTGTGCGCAACCCCGTCGCGCCCGACCGCGTTACCGGTGGATCGAGCGGCGGATCCGCTGCGGCCGTCGCCCAAGGAACAGCGGTGCTCGCCTTGGGTTCCGACACTGGTGGATCCGTCCGCCAGCCGGCATCGTTTTGCGGCGTCGCCGGCGTCACGCCCACCTATGGCCGCGTTTCGAGATATGGCCTGACTGCCTTCGCGAGCTCGCTCGATCACATCGGGCCCTTCGCGCGAAACGTTCGCGATGCCGCGCGACTCCTCCAAGTGATCGCCGGACGTGACGAAATGGATTCGACCTCAGCCGCCGCGGCAGTGCCTGATTACGTGGCGGCACTCGATGGCAAAATCGCTGGCACCAAAATCGGACTCCCGCGCGAATACTTCGATGGGCTCACGCGCGACACCGCCGACCGGGTCGACGCCGCCATCGAAGTGCTGAAGAAACTTGGTTGCGAAGTTCACGACGTAAGCCTGCCGCATACCGCGTACGCGATTCCTGCGTACTACATCATCGCGACCGCCGAAGCCAGCGCGAACCTCGCGCGTTACGACGGCGTACGCTACACGACGCGCGCCAGCGCCGAAACGCTAACGGGTATGTATCGCGAAACTCGCGGCCACGGATTCGGCGCGGAATGCAAGCGCCGCATCATGCTCGGGACCTACGTGTTGAGCGCCGGCTACTACGACGCATATTACCTGAAAGCTCAGAAAGTCCGATCATTGATCGCGCGCGATTTTGCGGAAGCGTTCGCGAAGGTCGATGCCATCGTTGCCCCGGTGTCGCCGTATCCGGCATTCAAGATCGGCGAGAAAGTTGACGATCCCGTCGCGATGTACCTCGCCGACATCTACACGGTGACCGGCGACCTCGCCGGAATTCCCTGCATGAGCGTTCCCTGCGGCACGACGCCTGATGGTCTGCCGGTGGGTTTGCAGGTTCTGACTACTCACTTTAACGAGACGGCGATGTTTCGAATCGCCGACGCTTATCAACGTAATTCTTAACCCAGGTATCAAGTAAGAGAGTTTAGGAGAAAGAACACACCATGCCATTCACATTGCCTGCACTGCCCTACGCTGCCGACGCGCTTGAGCCGCACATCGACAAGGCGACCATGGAGATTCACCATGGCAAGCATCACAACGCCTATGTGACGAATCTGAATAAAGCGCTCGAGTCTGCGCCGGAGCTCGCGTCCAAGAGCCTGGAAGAGCTGCTCGCCAACAATTGCGCGGCGGTTCCCGAATCGATCCGCACGGCTGTCCGCAACAATGGCGGCGGACATTCCAATCACTCCATGTTCTGGCAGATCATGAGTCCTGGCGCGGGCGGTTCGCCGCATGGGAATATTTCGTCGGCGATCAACGCCGCGTTCGGCAGTTTCGATGCATTCAAGGAAAAGTTCGCCGCCGCGGCCACCACGCGTTTCGGATCGGGCTGGGCTTGGCTGATCAAAACTGGATCGGGATTGGAAATCACTTCCTCCGCGAATCAAGATTCCCCGATCATGGAAGGCAAGTTCGCCGTGATCGGCCTCGACGTCTGGGAGCATGCGTATTATCTGAAGTACCAGAATCGCCGCCCCGACTACATCGGCGCCTGGTGGAACCTCGTGAACTGGAAGGAAGCCGAGCGCCGATTCAACGCGGGTAAGTGAACGTCGGCGCCTACGACCTGCCAGATGAAATTGTGCGAGGGCCCCACTCGCGGGCCTTCGCCGGTTTTTTGAAGTACTGGTTTGTCGATCCAAGAGCGTTAATGCGCCATGAGCTCGACATTGCCTTCCTGACGGATCTGACTACCGAAGAGCACACTGCTGCAAAGGATCTCATCCGCCGAAGTCTAGGCACCCGTCACGTCCACATTATCGAAGGCGCAGCAGCTTTGGAGGACCTAGAAGCCATCCCGATTCTGCGCGCGATGTTCGTCGACGAGGCTAACGAAAGCAGGCGGCTGACGATCGCCGGATCGCTCTGGAAGCTGGCTCGCCACGCGGTGTTCATCGACTGTCTCGAAAAATTAGTCGCGAGTCCGGACCATACCTTGAAACAGGCGCATTACCATCAGGTCCTCTGGCTCAAGGATGAGCGCGCAACCGACTTTCTAATTCGCCTCCTCGACGACGCGGATGATTTCGTCAGGTCCCTCGCCCTCTCCACGCTGAACAGCCTGGAATTTGGCGAGGGATTCCTCATACCAAGTCACGAGCTTCCTTCGCAACCCGACACCTATCGCGCTCGAAAAAACGATCCCGCCTTTCGCTCACACATGCTCGCCCAACTCCAATCATTGAATTTGGGCCAGTAGTCACAAGCCCTTCACGATTTCTTTCGCGCTCAGCATCAATCACTTGCGTATCACGCACCGGAGCTGATCGCACGCACCTCGTGTAACTTGAAGCAGAAGAGATCGGTGCTCCGCCGTCGGAGAGCCGGTTCGACCGAGCGGGGAATTCTAGACTCCTCCCTGCAACGTTAAAGCGCGACGTGCCGTTTGACCCGCGTGAGCGTCATCATGTGGCCTCGGGCCTGAGGAAACAGGTTCTAAGTAGGGAGCTCCCGAAAAACTTTCGGTAATTTGCGTTCATTCGCGTTTATTTGCGGCTAAGTTTCGTTACCGAAATTCCACCACCGCGCGATCCAGTGGCATCTCACTTCGCCGCTTTTCGCCTGCTACGCCCGATTCAGGTTTCCACGTGACCTCGCCGCGACCCACCGCGATCGCAGGCGCCAGGTCCGCCTCGCCCAAAAAGTAAAACGTGTCGAACACGAACGGAAGACCCTCGCCTTCGAAAATCTTGCGCCCGTCGCTCACGTGAAAATGGAGATGCGGATTGGTCGAATTGCCTGAGTTCCCCAGCAACCCAAGAACCTGCCCGCGACGGACGCGATCCCCCGGCTTGACGCGAATCTTGTTCGGCTGCAGGTGCGCGAAAAATGCGAAGCGCCCATTGCCCAAATCTAGCGTCACGGAATTGCCGCCGCTGGTTTGCAGATTGATTTTCACCGCACGATCCGGTTGCAGGGGGATATTCTCGGGGATTCCGTCCTGAACGTCACTCACTATCGCGTCCGCAACCGCCAGCACTTCCGCTCCATAGCCGTACCAGTTTTCGTTCTTGTAACGATCGCCATGCACCGCCATGCCCTTCTCCTGAAGCTGAATAAAATCGATCGCGAAGCGCTCGCAGATGGCGGTCCGACCGGCCGCGAACGGAAACGCATAGCGCCGGTGAATCGAGCGATTGGACGGCCCGTTCCATGCCACCCAACCCGATCCGCGTAGCGGCGGACCCAGCACCAGCGGCCGCGTTTTACGAACTGCCACCGCTGGAATCTCCAGAATATTTGTTTCGATTCGCCCGCTATCCGAATTGAGGCCGCTGAAAAAGAGACGATGCTTCAGCGCGCCCGGCAGCGGTGTCCCGTCCTTGACCACCAGCCACACGTACACGATCGCGCGTCGCCCGCCTCCGATTTCCTGCTTATCCGGCGGATCCGACGGGAGGCCGGGATGGGC